>JBIOUJ010000114.1:0-54557 GCA_044867025.1 Pyrinomonadaceae bacterium
GTTGACCCACCCGCTACCGCAGGTGGTACTGACCGCATCCAACCGTGGTAAGCTCGTCAATACAGATGCTGCGCGTTACGGAAATTTTTCGTTCGATTCAGGGGGAGTCGACCCATGCCGGCCGTCCGTGTACGTTTGTGCGTTTGACGGGCTGTCCGATGCGCTGTGTCTGGTGCGATAGCGAGTACACCTTCACCGGCGGTGAACACTACTCGATCGACAGCATCATGGCCCAGGTCAATGCGTTCGGGTGCAAGCTGGTCGAAGTCACCGGCGGCGAACCGCTCGCACAAAAAGAGGCTTTCACGCTAATCCAAAGTCTGTGCGACGAGAATTTTGAAGTGCTCGTCGAAACCGGTAATTACGTCTCGACAGCGGATCTCGATCCGCGCGCGAAAGTCATCCTCGACGTTAAGTGCCCAGCCTCTGGAGAAGAGCCGAGAAACGTCTGGTCAAATCTCGATCGTTTGCGATCCGATAAGGACGAAGTGAAATTCGTGATCGCAGACGAAGCCGATTGGGAGTATGCAAAGAAAGTAATAAAGGAGCACGATCTCGAAGCTCGAACAAAGGCAATCTTGATTTCACCTGTGTGGGGACAAGTAAATCTCGAAGATATGGCGAACTGGATCGCCGGCAGCGGTTTGAACGTGCGAATGCAGTTGCAAATGCACAAATACATCTGGGGGCCGGATGTGCGAGGCGTGTGATGGGTGGCTCTGAAGAGATCGCAACTCAGGTTCTTGAAGCAGAAGAGACCGATGGGCCACAGCTCGCCATCTGCCTCGTCTCTGGCGGCATGGACTCGTGCGTCACTGCCGCGATCGCGCAACAGGAAAACGATGAGCTTGCGTTTCTACACGTCGGGTATGGACAGCGTACCGAACAACGCGAACGAGAGTCTTTTCACGCGCTGGCGGATTACTTTAACGTTGGGTTGCGCCTTGTGATCTCGCTCGAACATCTTGCGCAAATCGGTGGCTCGTCGCTGACGGACGAAGCAATCCCGGTAACCACGGCAAATCTCACTTCGTCTGCAATTCCCTCCAGCTACGTCCCTTTCCGCAACAGTCACCTGCTTGCCGCAGCCGTGAGTTGGGGCGAGGTGATCGGCGCATCGTCGATCTATATAGGAGCAGTCGCGGAAGACTCGTCCGGCTATCCAGACTGCCGTCCCGAGTTTTACGACGCCTTTCAAAACGTCATTGATCTCGGTACAAAACCTGAAACACGCATCACTATCAGAACGCCCGTCATCCACCTGAAAAAGTCGGAAATCGTGCAAAAAGGCGTTGATTTGGGCGCTCCTCTGCACCTGACGTGGTCCTGTTACCAGGAAGCGCAACTGGCTTGCGGCAAGTGCGATTCGTGCGCGCTGCGCCTGCGCGCATTTCGCGAGGCTGGAGTGCCCGATCCCATTCCCTACGGTGCTTGACAGCAGTCGTTTTGCTTATTAAGTTTTAGGGCACCCTAAGTTGCTTATTACAACCAGAAAATCGTGTCGCTGCATCGTACGGGTCTTCGGCGAACTACGTCTCGACACACGACGGAGGAATCTTTCGATGATTGGCAAATACTTTTACGGAGCGTTGGCGGTTGCGATTCTTGTTGCCGCCGCGTCAATGACCACTTTCGCGCAGGTGGGAGAACTTCGTGGTGTGGTGATGATGGAACAGGCGGACGGCCAAAAAGTTCCTCTTGCTGATGCGCAAATCGACGTTTTCAGAACTGACATTGCCAGCAAATACAACACCAAGACAAACAAGAAGGGTGAATTCGTATTTGCGGGATTACCATTCGTCGGCACTTACACGGTGGCCGCGAGTCATCCAACCGCGGCGCCAAGCTGGGTGGGTGGGGTGAAAGCCGGCCGCGACATTCCAGTGCAACTTGTTTTGAAGCCCGGCGATGGCAAGAGATTTACGCTTGACGAGATCAAGGCTGGAGGCGGTGGTTCACCTGCGGCAGCTCCGAGTGGCGGCAATTCGAATAGTGGAGCCAGCGCGGCAGACAAAGCCAAAATGGAAGAGCTGAAGAAGAAGAATGCCGAGATCGAGGCCGCCAATAAAAAGATTACTGAAGCGAACGAGATCATCCAGCGGACTTTCAAGGCCGGAAATGACGCGTTGACGGCAGCGGGAGTCGCCAGCAAAGCCAAGAATTCTGAGGAGGCGATTCAGAAGTACACCGCGGCTGTGGCCGCATATGATGAAGGTCTCGCGGCGGATGCTGAACAACCCGCTATTCTGACTAACAAAGCTGTGGCTCTGAAGGGACGTGGCGTCGAACGTTTTAATGCAGCAGTCACCGGCAAGCTTGATGATGCAGCTAAGACCGCAGGACTCCAAGCCGCGAAGGACGACTTCAAGGCTTCCGCAGAAGCTGCGGGCAAGGCAGTGACGATGCTCAAGGCAGCGCCAGTCCCGACCGATCCCGCAGATCTGCAGAGATATAACGCCAATAAGTATGCAGCGATGGTCACGAATGCGGAAGCGATGAGACTCGTCGTCAGTAAGGCTGATGGAACTCAAGCCGACGCGGGAATAGCAGCGTTCAAGGACTACATTGCTGTCGAAACGGATCCAGCTAAGAAGTCAAAAGCCCAACTCGATATGGCTCAAATGCTGTTCGATGGTGGGGCTCCTGACAAGGCACTGGCGGAGTTTCGTGCAATCCTTGCCACCACACCGGACAACCCCGACGCAAATCTCGGAGCCGGGCTGGCAGTGTATGCCATCGGAGATAAAGCGAAGTTCCAGGAAGCTGCAAATTTCCTGCAGAAGTTCGTCGAGGTGGCCCCGGATACACACCCCATGAAAGACGATGCCAAAATGATCCTTCAGGCGTTGAAAGAGTCGGAGAACGTAACGCCGGAAAAGGGCAAAGCCGCCCCCAAACGTCGCCCGTAGCTTGATAAAGGGATCATCCACAGATCACACCGATTACACAGATTTTCCTCTTCATCTGTGTAATCGGTGTAATCTGTGGATGATCCTTTTACGTGAAATTTCCTACCAATTCCGCTGGAAATCCTCATTGACACTCTAACTGTTCAAACTGTACTATGAACGCACAACGATGTTATCCACGCATCGTTGAGTTGAACTGAACGGTCATGCCTCGCGCCAATTCGGCGCCTCCAATCTTCCAGTCTCGGGGATCTACCCAACTCCCGAACAGTTTTAGGCGCACAAATGTCAGCCAAATTAGGCGAAATTCTCGTACGCGAAAATCTTATCAGCCCTCAACACTTGAGAGAGGCCCTCGACTACCAGCGCGAACACGGTGGTCGACTCGGCTTCAACCTCGTCAAACTCGGGCTCATCAGCGACGACATGATCACGGCCGTGCTGTCCAGACAGTACGGCATTCCTTCCGTCAATCTGGATCTCTTCAATATCGACCCATCCGTATTAAGCCTCATCCCTCAGGAAGTCGCGCAAAAACATTCCGTTTTGCCGCTCTCGCGCGTCGGCGCAACACTCACGCTGGCGATGGTCGACCCGACCAACGTCTTCGCCATGGACGACGTCAAGTTCATGACCGGCTTGAACGTCGAACCCGTAGTCGTCGCTGAAGGCAGTGTGCAGCAGGCGATTGCAAAGTATTACGGCACTTCCCGCGAGATCGAACTCGCTTCAGCTACCGTCGAGGAAGTTTCCCATCTTCCCTCCAAGGCCTCGAACAACGGCGGAGGAATCACTCATGCCGATCTTGTTTCGCTGGACAGTATCGACTTCGAAACAGGACATGGTGAAGACGTCGAAGTAGTTGAAGACAACGAGGAGATCGATCTCACAACCCTCTCGCGCATGAGTGAAGACGCGCCCGTCGTGCGTCTCGTCAATGTGCTGCTCGTCGACGCTCTGCGTCGCGGCGCTTCCGACATTCACGTCGAACCTTACGAAAAAGAGTTGCGCATCAGGTTTCGCATTGACGGCGTGCTCTACGACGTGATGCACCCGCCTTTAAAACTTCGCGATGCTTTGATCTCGCGCGTCAAGATCATGTCGAAACTCGACATCTCCGAAAAACGTCTGCCTCAGGACGGACGCATCAAGATCAAGGTGAAAGTCGACTCTCGCTCGCGCGAGCTCGACTTCCGCGTCTCCACCCTTCCCACTCTGTTTGGCGAAAAAGTGGTGCTTCGTTTACTCGACAAACAGAACCTCATGCTCGACATGACCAAACTCGGTTTCGAAGCTGAGTCGCTGACGAAGTTCAAGAGAAACATTTCCAAGCCGTACGGAATGGTGCTCGTCACTGGTCCAACAGGAAGTGGTAAAACAAACACGCTCTACTCTGCGCTCCAGTCGTTGAACACGGTCGACACCAACATCATGACCGCTGAAGATCCGGTCGAGTTCAACCTTCCGGGTATCAACCAGGTGCAGATGAAAGAGCAGATCGGTTTGAACTTCGCCGCCGCTCTCAGGTCTTTCCTTCGCCAGGATCCAAACATCGTTCTTGTCGGTGAGATTCGTGACTTTGAAACGGCTGAAATCGCCATCAAGGCTGCGCTCACCGGTCACCTCGTTCTCTCTACCCTGCACACCAACGATGCTCCCTCGACGATCTCCCGCCTGATGAACATGGGCATCGAACCATTCCTGGTCGCCACTAGCGTGAACCTCATCCAGGCACAACGACTGATTCGCCGCATCTGCAAGGATTGCAAACAAGAACATCAAACGCCGCCCGAGGCGCTTATCGAAGTGGGCTTCTCAGCAGACGAAGCCAAGACCATCAAGACCTTCAAAGGCAAAGGATGTTCGACGTGCAATAACACAGGTTACAAAGGCCGAATCGGACTTTACGAAGTGATGGAAATCACCGACGAGATACGTGAGTTGATCTTGATCGGCGCCTCCGCACTTGAATTGAGGAAGAAGGCGATTGACGACGGCATGATCACACTGCGCGAATCTGGTCTGTACAAGATTCGTGCAGGCGTGACCACACCGGAAGAAGTTGTTCGTGAAACGGTCGCCTAATCGAGGAGAAACCCGAACATGTTAAGAACAATTGCAATATCGCTGATCCTGGTGCTGTCAGTGGGCGTAATGCTGCCCTTTGCAAATTCAGCACATGGCGTCAGGCAGACGGTCCAACTCGGTGCGACGAAGAGGCATGGATATCGCTATCGTTCTCGCGCCTGGTGGAAACGCCATCGCGCACGCCTGCGTCAGAAAAGACTAGCCGCTGAGTTGGCCCATCGAAAGGCTTTGCTGGCGCTGCCACAGAACGTCGCTGTTGGTGACCTGTCGGGAATCGCTGGTCCAGCGTTGCCATCGCTGCCCACGACTTCGACTTTCACCGCGACAGTGCCTCCGCCTGCCATGACGGCAAGTGTTCCGAGTGGTTCAAACGGCGCGACGCGGCCGAGAGTCGTGAATGCGGCTCATCCGACGAATCCGGCGTTCACGGCAGCGCCTGCTACTGCTCCTGCTTCTGCTCCTGCTTCTGCTACTGCTCCTGCTTCTGCTTCTGAAGCCGCGAGACTGCCGGGACAAATGAATCTGTCGGTGGTTGCGTTAAGCCGGCCGAATCCAGCGTTCCTGACTTCGCGTGAACAGAAAAAGATGCTGGCGGGAGTCGCTGTTGCCGATCTACGCAGGATGGTGATCGACAAGATGGTGGTGGTCGGTGGTTGGGTCGTCAACGACTTCGTGCGCGAGATCAACGGTCAGCGCGTGTTTGTCGTTACGGCACGAACTCCGAAAGACGCGTTGACACCGGAGAAAGCGTGGACGTTCTACTTTACGGAAGCGGGTGGTCGCATTTACGGACTCACTACCGATTCGCCAGTAGAGTTTGCGGATCGCATGACGAACGAGGCGGAGCGCTTCATCGAATCGCTGCGCGCCAAGTCTGAAGAGAACCGCTAATTCTTCTTTGTGCCTTCTTTGTGTCCCAAACGGCACAAAGGAGGCACACAGAAAACTCAGGAGAGACCCTAAATGCGACTGAACGAAACCGTTCCCCAGATATCGCTCTCCGAACTGCTGAGAAAGCTTTCTGAGCTCGGCGGCTCGGATCTTCACATCACTACCGGCTCGCCGCCACAGGTTAGAGTCGACGGACATCTGCGACCGCTCGAGAATTATCGAGTACTCACCTCCGCGGATACGAAGCAACTCGCCTATTCAGTTTTGACTGACGCCCAGAAACATCGATTCGAGGAGAACCTGGAACTCGACTTCTCGTTCGGTGTTAAGGGCTTGTCGCGTTTTCGCGCCAACCTGTTCAACCAGCGTGGAGCAGTGGGCGCAGTCTTTCGCGCCATTCCCTACGAGATCAAAGCGTTCGAGGACCTGGGTCTGCCCGTGGTCGTCAAAGAACTGTGTAACAAACCGCGTGGTCTGATTCTCGTAACTGGACCAACCGGCTCCGGAAAGTCGACGACGCTCGCCGCCATGATCGATAAGATCAATCGCGACCGTCATGAACACATCCTGACGATCGAAGATCCGATTGAGTTTCTGCACAACCACAAAGGTTGTTTGATCAACCAGCGCGAAGTCAACGCCGACACGCACGGTTTTGCGGCGGCGCTGCGCACTGCGTTGCGCCAGGACCCGGACGTGGTGCTCGTCGGCGAAATGCGCGACCTCGAGACGATTGAGTCAGCACTACGCATCGCGGAAACAGGTCACCTGACACTCGCGACGCTGCACACCAACTCAGCCGCCTCAACAATCAACCGTATCATCGACGTGTTTCCATCCGATCAGCAGGCACAGATTCGCGCGCAGCTCTCGCTCGTGCTCGAAGGAATTCTGTGTCAGGCACTGCTGCCGCGAACTGAAGGAAGCGGACGCGCGATGGCGCTCGAGATCCTCGTCCCGAACGGCGCGATTCGAAACCTGATCCGTGAAGACAAGGTCCACCAGATTTACTCGATGATGCAAACGGGCCAGGACAAGTACGGGATGCAGACGTTCAACCAGTCCCTGGCGACTCTCTATCACAAACGTCAGATTAGTTTGGAGACTGCCCTGCAACGTTCGTCTAACGTAGACGAGCTGCGCGAGCTGATCGATCGCGGTTCCGGTGTGAATGCAAGTAACGCAGGGAAGCCGCAGCACGCGAGCCCTTACGCTCAGGCCCGACCGGTTGGCACCAGGCCAACGATAAACCGCTAAGCTCTGGAGCTTACAGCTATGCCTACGTATGTTTTCAAAGGCCGCAACAAACTGAACGAGATCGTGGTCGGCGAACGCGTCGCCGACAATCGCGAAGCTCTGCGTCAGATCCTGCGGCGCGAACAAGTCACGCTGACCTCGGTCAAAGAAAAAGGCCGCGAGATCGGTATCCCGAAGATCGGCAGTCGCAAGAAGGTCAAGGCAAAGGAACTGTCGGTTTTTACGCGCCAGTTTTCGGTGATGATCGACGCCGGTTTACCACTTGTTCAGTGTCTCGAAATATTGGCCCAACAGCAGGATAACAAGTACTTCCAGCAGATCCTTTTGCAGGTGCGCCAGGACGTTGAAGAGGGCTCGACGCTTGCGGCCGCGATGGCGCGCCACACGCGTGCGTTCGATACCCTCTACTCGAACATGGTCGAAGCCGGAGAAACCGGCGGTATTCTCGACCTGATTTTGCAGCGACTCTCGACGTTTATCGAGAAGATCGTGAAGTTAAAACGCGACATCATCTCCGCGATGATCTATCCGTCGGCGGTGATTGTGTTGGCAGTCGTCGCGGTTGCAGTGATCATGGTCGTGGTGATTCCGCAGTTTGAAAATATTTTTATGGGCCTGCTTGGACCAGGCGAACAGTTGCCATTACCGACGCGTATCGTCGTGGGCTTCAGCAACTTTCTCGCGGGCTGGGGAGGTTTGGTGATACTTGTTTCCCTGATCGGCGCGGGTGTGGCAATCAAGTTTTATTACAAGACGCCGGGTGGAAGAAAGATGATCGACCGGATACTTCTCAAGCTGCCGATCATGGGAGACATCTTCCGCAAGATCTCCGTCGCACGCTTCTCGCGAACGCTTTCGACGCTGCTTTCGTCGGGTGTTCCGATCTTGCAGTCGCTGGACATCACTGCAAAGACTTCGGGCAACGTGGTCATCGAGGAGGCGATTACAAAGGTGCGGACCGGCGTGGAGCGTGGTGAAAGCTTCGTCGATCCGTTGAAAGCGACCGAGGTGTTCCCACACATGGTGGCGCAGATGATCGGCATCGGCGAACAGACAGGCGCGCTCGATGCGATGCTCGCGAAGATCGCAGACTTCTACGAAGCGGAAGTCGATGCCGCGATCGCGAACCTGTTGACATTGATCGAACCGCTATTGATCGGGTTCCTGGGCGTTACCATCGGCTCAATCGTCATCGCGATGTACCTGCCGCTCTTCACCTTGATCGGCAAACTCTCACAGGGGCATTAAACAGGCCACAAAAAGGCACAAATTTGTGCCTTTTTGTGAACCAAGTGCGTTGACAAAGAACCTCCTGCTATAATCCTTTCACCCCGCGCACCCCCTTTTAACCACTCTCCTAAAACGAATACGAGAGTTTCGCACGACCATGTCCAGCAAACGCCCGGCAGGTGAGGGCTCGATCGGCAGTTCGACTAAACCAGAATTCACCAACTTGCGGAGCCCGGAGTTGGCGCCGTATTGGCTCACCGCCCTCATCGAATCCGCCGACGACGCGATCATCAGTAAGACACTCGAAGGCATCATTACTAGTTGGAACAAGGGTGCGGAACGAATCTTCGGCTACACGGCAGACGAGGTTATCGGGCAACCCGTCACCATTCTGATCCCGGAGGGCCAGGAAGACGAAGAACCTGCGATTCTCGCGCGACTCAGAGCCGGCGAGCGCATCGAGCACTACGAAACCGTACGCGTCCGGAAAGACGGCACACGCATCGCCATCTCGCTGACCGTATCACCAATCAAAGGTCCAAACGGCGACATTATTGGCGCTTCCAAGATCGCGCGCGACATCACCGAACAAAGGCAGGCACGCAAAGACCTCGACGAAGCCTATCGCCAGGCCGAAGAATCGAGTCGTCTCAAAGAAGAGTTTCTCGCGACTATCTCGCATGAACTGCGAACTCCGCTGAGTGCGATTCTCGGATGGGCGCGAATGTTGCGCCTGGGCCAACTCTCTAAAGAGAACGCCGCGAAAGCTCTCGACACAATCGAACGCAACGCCAGAGCTCAGGCACAACTGATTGACGATCTACTCGACGTATCGCGGATCGTCACCGGCAAGTTGCGCATGGACGTACGGCCCTCGGATCCGAATTCTTTCATCGACGCGGCAGTAGACGCGGTGCGTCCGGCAGCGGAAGCGAAGGGAGTGCGCGTGCAAAAAGTGATCGACACCGGACTGATTTCGATTCCCGGCGATCCGGTCAGACTTCAACAGGTGATCTGGAACCTGCTTTCGAATGCGATCAAGTTCACGCCCCGTGGTGGTCGTGTCCAGATCAGATCGGAACGAGTGAATTCACATCTCGAGATCGTCGTCAGCGACACTGGCCAGGGCATTTCACCTGATTTCCTCCCGCACGTTTTCGATCGCTTCAGACAAGCCGACCAGAAGGCGAGCCGTCAACACGGCGGCATGGGATTGGGTTTGGCCATCGTGCGCCATCTGGTCGAGCTTCACGGTGGAAACGTAAGTGCGACCAGCGAGGGCGAAGGACAAGGGGCGACATTTACGGTGAGGTTGCCGATCAGTCCGATTTATCAGGTCGATCCATCAGGGGCGCGTGTTCATCCGGCGGCGAGAGATCTGTTACCTCCGAACGACACCACCGAGCGATTGGATGGGTTGCGTATTTTGATCGTCGACGATGAGCCTGACACTCGCGACTTACTGAGGCAAGGTCTGGAGTACTGTGGAGCGAACGTGCGACTCGCCGGCTCCGCGGCGGAAGCTGTGGACGCGATCGTAGCTGAGGTTCCCGATATCATGATCAGTGATATCGGAATGCCTGGCATCGACGGGTACGATCTGATCCGGCAAATTCGTGAACTACCGGCGGACGCCGGAGGAAAAGTCGCGGCAGTGGCGTTGACGGCTTACACACGTGTCGAGGATCGTTTGCAGGCATTGCGCGCCGGCTACGACATGCACGTGCCGAAGCCTGTCGAGTTGGCGGAATTAGTCGCGGTTGCGGCGAGCGTCGCGCGCAGGCAACAGGGCTAAAACTCCAGCTTCTTATTTTCGCCGTGGTCGGCCTCTTTTCCTGTGACCAGCGACGAAACAAAACTCAACATAAAGCCAACCGTGCTCGAGGGACTGTCCCAGTACTCAGCCTTTTCCAAACTCACACGCAGCAGAGCGATGTCCGGATCGTCCTTGCCTTCAGGAAACCACATTTTGAACTCGGGTCTCCAAAGCTCCTCGATCTTGTTTTGATCGCGAACGAGCTGCGCGTTGCCGCTGATCGAAATGTAGTGTTGATTGTCCGGGTCTGCAAAACTCACGTTGACTTTCGGCAGCTTTACGATCTCGCTCACCTTATGTGAGGATGCATTCGTGAAAAACCAGATGTCGCCGTTGTGATCGATGTCGCCGTTCGACGACATTGGACGGCTGTGAAGGTCTCCCTTTTCATCCACCGTCGTCAACATGCAAAAATCGATCTCCTTGACCAGCTCTCGAAGTTTCTGCAAATCGTCTGCGCGTCGTTGTGGTGTTGACATAAGTGCCTCTCGTCCGATGAATTTTTCACGGTCGAGTTTGGCGTGACATCTTCACAGATCCGTGTCGCTCGAAACTCAAATGCGTTGAAAGTCAGCCGTCGCTGTGACTCCAACCATTAGTTTGATGTCTTCATCACGATGCCGAACTGGTCCAGGAGGATGCGGTCGTAATCTTCCTGGGTCAGGGTTCGTTCGTCGCGGAGTTGTTCGGCGCCTGAGGTCGTGATCAGGCGCATGTCGCTGAGAGTCACGCGGCCGTCGTCCGTGGCCAGGGAGCAGATGCGGTTTTTGGTGAAGTGTGAGTCGGGAGATGTCTGATGCCAGATCGATGTCTCTTCGTAATCGGGGAACGTGTAGGGTTGGAGCGTGAAGCGATACTGCGGTTCCCAATCGGAGCCGGCGTTGCGTCGCATCATGATCAAGTGATCGCCGTCGTCGACAATCCGAAAGGCACGAGATCCCTGCACCTGCTCTTCGCGTGAATCAAGCAACAGCGGTTCGAGGAAAGAGTCACCAAAACCGACATCGGCCAACCAGCGCTCAGCGAGCGTGACCATCAACGTCATGTGATCGAACTTCGGCCCGAATCCGCCCTCTTTCTTAGCCACTCCTGCTGCGAGCATCGCCACTTCAAATCCCAAAGCACGCAGCAACGCCGCAAACAAACCATTGGCTTCATAACAATACCCACCACGCCTGCGTTCAACGATTTTCGCGAACAAAGCATTCTCTTCGAGCACGATCGGCTCGTTAGCGTGAATACTCAGATTCTCAAACGGCACCGTCTTCAGATGTGCCACCTGGAGCGCGCGCAACGTCTCCGCAGTCGGCTCGAGCGAGCCGGAGTAGTTGATCCGTTGTAGATAAGCCTCAATATTCATTTCACTTATTCTAGCCCGTTTTCTCCCTTTTGTGCCTTCCTGCGGTATGCTTTGACAATCTAGGCATCGATCCGTATGATGCCTACCATTTCTAGGTATCGACCATTCCAAGGAGATCTACGTGGCGAAAAACAAAGCAGACCTGTTGCAAGGGACGCTCGACATGCTGATCCTGAAGGCCCTGTCGCTCGGCGAGTTGCATGGATACGGAATCATTCAACGCATTCGGCAGTTGTCGGACGAGATGCTCAACGTCGAGCAAGGCTCGCTCTACCCTGCACTGTATCGCATCGAACAAAAGGGCTGGGTGTCGGCGCGCTGGGACATTCACGACACCGGACGGGAAGCGAAATTTTACAAACTGACGCGGACCGGGCGAAAGCAGCTCGAGAGCGAGGAAGCGAGCTGGGATCGGCTCGTGCTCGCGATCGCTAAAGTGCGTCAAGCCACGTAAGAAGTAAGCCACAAAGAGGCACAAAAGGAACACAAAAGGAATTAGCTGAGATGAGGTGGTTCAACATAATTCGCGATCGGCTGCGTGCTTTGAGGCAGCGCGAGACGGTTATCAATGAGATCGATCGCGAGATGCGCTCGCATGTCGAATTGCAGGTTGAGGAAAACATCAGGGCGGGAATGCCGCCCAGGGAGGCACGCGAAAAGGCAATGCGCAGTTTTGGCAACGTCAATCGAGCCGTCGATGCGGCTTACGATGTGAAAGGTGGCGGGCTGTTTGAAACGCTCTTGCAGGACATTCGCTACGGTGTTCGCATGCTCGTCAAGCACAAGGCGTTTACGGTGATCGCAGTGATCACATTAGCGCTCGGCATCGGCGCGAATACGGCGATCTTTTCAGTCGTCAACGAACTGCTGCTGCGGCCACTTCCCTATCGTGACGCAGACCGAATCGTGATGTTGTGGGAAGTCACCCCCGGAGGCCGGCATCAGAACTCCGCGTCGCGTGCAAACTTTCGCGCCTGGCGCGCTCAAACGTCGAGCTACCAGTACATCTCCGCGTTCAGCTATCAACGTTACAACCTCACGGGCAATGGAGAACCCGAAGAACTCTCCGTGCAGCTCGCCACGCCGGACCTCTTCAAAGTGCTTGGCGTCGATCCGATTCTTGGTCGAACGTTCGTGCCCGAAGATGACGGAGACGGAAAGCCTCCCGTTGCCGTACTCAGCTATGGACTATGGCAACGTCGTTTCGGTGGACAGCCAGGCATCGTCGGTCAGCCCATCACACTGAACGGCGTCAAGTTCACCATCATCGGGGTGATGCCGTCGAATTTTCAATTCCATATGAAACAGCGGTCAGGCACCGGCCGGCCCGCGGACCTCTGGACCATCCTGCCGATGCCGCTTGACTCGAATGAGCGCGGTCGATTTCTCGCCACTGTCGCTCGCTTGAAAGACGGCGTGACTGTCGAACACGCGGGTGCGGAGTTACGAACGATCGCCGCGCGCTTGTCTGACGAGTTTCCCGAGTTCAATAAAAACTTCAGCGCCGAAGTTCTTCCCTTGCGCGAACAATTCTTTGGCAATGTTCGCCGCCCGCTCTGGTTGATGCTGGGCGCGGTTGGGTTCGTGTTGCTGATCGCATGTGCGAACGTCGCGAACCTTCTGCTTTCACTCGCAACGACGCGAGAGAAAGAGATCGCCGTTCGCGCAGCGCTGGGCGCGCGTCGCGGAAGAATCGTGCGGCAGTTACTGACCGAAAGTATTTTGCTTGCGCTGTTCGGAAGCGCACTCGGGTTGTTCTTCGCGTGGTTGGGCATCAAGGCGCTCGTCGCGATCAGCCCGAGAGATCTCGTGAGCCTGCAAACTGTCGGTTTGAATGTGACCGTCTTGCTCTGGACGCTTGGCGTGTCACTTTTGACGGGAATCATTTTTGGACTGGCACCCGCATTTCATATTTCACGTCTCAATCTTAACGACTCACTTAAAGAAGGCGGAAAATCAGAAACCGGGCAGGCGACCGGAAGTCGCAGACTGCGAAACGCGCTGGTCGTTTCTGAAATCGCGCTCGCCGTCGTATTGCTCGCGAGTGCGGGGTTGCTGATTAGAAGCTTCATACGCTTGCAGCAGGTCGACCGAGGTTTCCAAACAGACAACATCCTGACGATGGTGGTGCGGTTGCCGGACTCTTATAAAGAGGATCCGCAAGTTGTCGGTTTCTTCAGCCAGGCACTCGAGAAGGTGCGCCAGTTGCCCACTGTGCGCTCGGCGGGCATCATCAATTTTCTTCCACTGTATGGTGGAATGGGTTCATCGACAGGGTTCAAGATACTCGGGCAGCCGGAGCCTCCACCGGGTGAAGGACCGTCGTGTGATGTGAGAGTCGTCGACTCGGAGTACTTTCCCACGATGGGTATTCCACTGTTGCGCGGTCGCAACTTCTCACATGCCGAACTCAGAGAGCCGAAGCATGTGATACTCATCAACGACGCACTCGCACGCATTTACTTCCCGGGAACCAATCCGATCGGACAACGACTCGACGTCCTGATGTTTGACACGCCACAGCCGGCGGAAATCATCGGTGTGGTGGGGAACGTCAGGTACGACAGTCTTGTTGACGAGTCACCACCGGCTGTCTATTTTCCGCACCCCGATCTTACTTATTCATTCATGACTCTCGTCATCCGTACTGACGGAGACCCGACTGCGATCGCGCCGGCAGTTCAACGTGAAATTCGCACACTCGATCCGAATCAGCCTGTTTCAGACATCCGGACGATGAATCAGGTGATGTCTGAATGGGTCAGCCGTTCGCGTTTCAACACGCTGCTTCTGGGCCTGTTTGCAGGGCTGGCGACACTCTTGTCGGCGGTTGGAATCTTCGGCGTGATGAACTATTCAGTCGCGTTGCGCACGCGCGAGATCGGACTTCGGCTCGCCGTTGGCGCGCAACCGCGACAGGTGCTGCTGCTCGTTCTGAGACAAGGACTGCTGTTGACGATTGTCGGTGTCGTACTCGGACTGGCCGCAGCGTTCGCTTTGACGCGTCTGTTGACGAGCCTGCTGTTTGGCGTGACGGCAGTTGATGCGACGACGTTCACAACGATCTCGATACTGCTCTTACTCGTCTCGTTGCTCGCGTGCTATCTGCCCGCGCGACGCGCGATGAGGATCGATCCGTTGCGCGCTCTGCGATACGAGTAGTTTCACAGGATTTTCAGGATTTGGCAGGATTTACAAGACTTAATCCTGTGAATCCTGAAAAATCTCATAAATCCTGTCTAGTAACATGTTACGCTTTGAGCCCGTATGGCTGCGTTGGAACATACGGGCGAGTGGGGCCGGGCGGCAGGGTCGAAACTTGGATGGCTCATCGCCGGCAGACTTGCAACCGCAGTCCTCCTCAGCGTCGTAGCAACACTCTGGACCAGCACTGGATCTCCTGAGTCGATCAACAAAAGTCTCGGCCTGGTCACAATCGTCGCCTGCCTCACAATCCTCTACGCACTGATCTTTCGTCTTTCCAAAAACATCGTCTATCAAGCCAGGTTTCAGCTTACGGTTGATGTCCTGCTCGTGTCGTGGCTCGTCTGGAACTCTAACGTCATTCAATCCCCGTACATCGCGCTCTACATCGTCATTATCGCGATCTCGAGCCTGTTCCTCGGCCCGCGTGAAGCAGTTGTGACTTCGGTGGGCTGTGCAGTGGCGTTCACCGTCTGCTCATTGCAAATCACTGGTCTGGCTGGTGACGCCGATCCAACAAAACTCGTCGGAGGCTCGATCTCACAGACCGTTCAGTGGGTAGGACTGTTCGATGTTGCCTTCTTCGTCGTGGGATTACTTTCAGCGCGTCTGAGCGAGCGACAGTCGCGTTCGGACGTGCGCCTGATCGCGGCCACGCAATCGCTGGCTAACTTGCGCGCGCTGCACGAACGTATCGTCGCGTCGATCCGTTCCGGCCTGGTCACGACTGATCTCGAAGGGCGCATCTTCACGTTCAACGCCGCCGCAGAAGAGATCACAGGCTATCGCGAACGCGCGATCCGCGGGCAGGACTCGTCGGTCATTTTCGGCGAGATGAAGGACCACATCGCTCAAACTCTGCGCGCTTTGGAGAAGGGCGAGCGAAGCCCTCGATTTGAAACAAACTGCTTGACGTCGGAGGGTATGCGTCTGCGACTCGGTTACACCATCTCGCCGTTGTCGTCCGAAGCAGGTGAGACGACGGGCATCGTGATCACGTTTCAGGATCTCACGCAAGTTCGCAGTCTCGAAGAAACATCGCGACGCCAGGATAGGCTTGCAGCAATCGGGCGCATGGCCGCTTCTATCGCTCACGAAATCCGTAATCCGCTTGCGGCCATGCGTGGGTCCATTCAAATGCTCCGTTCGGAGATGGACAAGGATTCGTCGCAAATGGAGCTGATGGAGATCATCCTGCGTGAGTCCGATCGGCTTAATCGAATCATCACAGACTTTCTGAGTTATGCGAGGCCGCGTTCGCTGAGTCCATCGCGAGTCGACGTCGGCGACCTGTTGCATCAAACGTTCGCACTGATGCGACACAGTCCGGAGATCGGCGCGAATCAAACTATCGTCGAGGAATTGCCGAAAGAGCCGCTGTTTGCCGAAGCAGACGAAGGTCAACTGAAACAAGTGTTCTGGAACCTTGCGCGCAATGCGTTACAGGCGATGCCTGAAGGCGGAACACTGCGCGCCACGCTGGAACCAAACTCCAACAACCGGCTCCGCATCGCGTTTGCGGACACCGGGCGAGGCATGTCGCCCGATCAGGTTGAGCATCTCTTCGAACCTTTCTCTTCGACCACGGGCGGCACCGGGCTCGGGCTTTCAATTGTTTATCAAATCATTCGCGATCATGGTGGTACAATCAATGTCCGTAGCCGCGTGGGACAAGGCACGACCATCACGGTCGAGTTGCCGGTAGCGGCGAAAAATGGCGACCTCGCTCCTGAACAGTCGAACTAAATAAAATCCTATGGCCAATCTTCTGGTTGTTGACGACGAACTCGGAATGCGCCAGTTCCTGACGCATTTATTGCAACGCGAGGGACATGTGGTGCGCGTAGCTGAGAATGGCCGTGAAGCGCTCGAGCTACTGCGCGAACAAGCGCCCGATCTGATCATCTCAGACATTCGCATGCCCGACATGGACGGCGTCGACCTCTTGCGAGCGGCAAGAGAGACACTTCCGGAAGTGGAAGTGATAATGATGACGGCGTTCGCAAACGTCGACACCGCGCGCGAGGCGTTTCTCCTCGGCGCGTACGACTTTGTTCAGAAGCCATTCGACAACGATCTGCTCAAGGAAACCGTTACTCGCGCGCTCGAAAAGATCTCACTCGTCAAAGAAAAGGAAGCGCTGCTCGAAGAGAACAAGGCGCTCATCCAGGGACAACGAACACGGGGCAAGCTCGGAAACATCATTGGTCGAAGCACGCGAATGCTCGCTCTTTACCAGATGATTGAAACTGTCGCACAGGTCCAATCGACGGTTCTCGTGACAGGTGAATCCGGCACCGGAAAGGAACTCGTAGCTCGCGCGATTCACGATCTCAGCCCGCGGGCCGAGAAACCGTTTGTGTCCGTAAACTGCGGCGCGTTCACAGAGACGCTGCTGGAGTCGGAGCTGTTTGGCTACGTCAAAGGCTCGTTCACCGGCGCCACTGCAAATCGAAAAGGGCTGTTTGAAGCAGCCAACAGCGGCACGATCTTTCTGGACGAGATCGGCGAGATGTCGCCGGCGATGCAGGTCAAACTGTTGCGTGTTTTACAGGAGCGGAAGGTTCGGCCAGTCGGCGCGACGGAGGAGATCACCGTCGACACGAGGGTCATTGCGGCGACCAATCGCGACCTCGCCAGCATGGTCTCGGCAAACACGTTTCGAGAGGACCTTTATTACCGGATTTCCGTGATCCCGATCGAGCTGCCGCCGTTGCGCGAGCGTGCTGAAGACATCTCCGAGCTGGCCAGCCACTTCGTCCAGAAGTTTTGTGCGCCGACTGGACGAACATTGTCCGTCAGCGAGAACGCGATGCGACTACTGGAGCGCTATTCGTGGCCTGGAAACGTTCGTGAGCTGGAACACACCATCGAACGCGCCGTCGCGCTCGAAGCCACTAATTCCATCGAGCCCGAACGTCTTCCTGAAAAGATCACCAACTACAATCCTTACCGGGTGGCGGAAGCGATGGAGTTCCCCGAGGAAGGCATCAATCTCACAGCTCACCTGGAGCAGCTCGAAAAGACCTACGTCCTCGAAGCTCTGCGTCGCACGGCAGGCAATCAAACAAACGCCGCCGAGCTGCTGGGCCTGTCAGTCCGTTCCTTGCGCCACTTACTCGATAAACACGGCGCGCGGGCTCTTACTGCACAGATGCGCGACGAGCGACGTGGTCCAGATTCAACGCCCCGCCGCCGGGCCACGGACCAGGGCCCACGCAGGCGTGCGGAAGATGAGGGCGGGTTCGGCGCAGGTGTCGGCGACGGCAATTAAGCCCGCGGCTACCTGCCAGAAACCGTCATTAACCCCCTGCCATAATTTGTCAGGCACTTTGCCGCCCCTTCCCGGATCACTCCCCGATCGCAAAATTTCGATCAAAAACTATTCAAATTTCTCCATTTCCAACGAAATCGCTCTTGGCATACCGGTTGTTTAGTAGACCACCGACAACATCGCGCTCTGCGCGGCTCACAAGGGAACGGAAAGCCGGTGGCGCGAGAATTTAAGGAACCCCTAATCTTTTAAGGAGCACCAAATCAGCATGACTACCAAACGCCAAGAAGGCTTTTCGTTAATCGAACTTCTCATCGTCGTTGCGATTATCGGCATCATCGCCGCGATCGCTATCCCCAACCTCCTTGCTTCCCGCCGTGCCGCGAACGAAGGTTCGGCTCAATCGTCAATGCGCACGATTCACAGTTCTCAAGCTGTTTATCAGGCTACCAAAGGCGATGGTAAATTTGGCGACCTCGTCGCCCTGGAAACCAATGACCTCATCGACGAACAGTTGGGCGTCGCTCCCTTCACCAAGAGCGGTTACGTGTTCAACTGTACTCCTGACGACACTGCCACCCCAGTGAACTTCTTCTGCGCTGCTCACCCGGCGAACATTCAGCCAATCACCCGAACCGGTCATCGCTCCTTCACGATCTCGGAGAGCGGTATTCTCCGTAGCAAGGTCAGCGACATCGATCCGACTGGCTGGGCTAACGCAAACACGTGGACTGCCATGGGTAACTAATCTCTGCGAAATGCAGACTCAACCGACGGGGCCGGAGTCGCAAGCTCCGACCCCGTTTTTAATCCCAACCCCGAGCCTACTTCTCGAGCAATGGTTGGAGGTAAGAACAATGAGACTTAACGACTCACATCAAGGCTTCTCCCTTATCGAACTGCTAATCGTCGTCGCAATAATCGGCATCATAGCGGCCATCGCGATTCCAAATCTGCTCGCCTCGCGCAGAGCAGCCAATGAAGGTGCGGCGCTTTCAGCAATGCGCTCGCTCCACAGTGCCCAGGTCACGTATTTGAATACTGCGGGCTCCGGAAACTACGGAACTCTGGCTGCTCTCGGAACCGAACGCCTGGTTGATTCAGACCTGGGTGGCGGCACAAGGAGCGGATATACCTTTGACTGTCCGGCTGGAAATTTAACGAGTGGACCGCCGCCAACTTACTTTGCAACCGCGGTCCCCACCTCAATTCAACCAGTCACAAGAACCGGTCACCGTACCTTCACGATTGCGGACGATGGCAGGATACGTGCAAAAGTAGCGGACGCGGGACCAGGAACTTATGCTATCGCTACGAACGCCGGAACCTGGCCGATACTGAATTAGCAACCGGGTGCGCCCGCAGGTTGCCTCGAACTTGCGATTCAACTCCGTCACTGCAAGAAAAAAAGTCTTCCGAAACCGTGACCAATTGAGGTAGATTATTTCTACCTCACTGGCTGAACGAAAAAACGGCTTCATACGTTGGACACAGCAGCAGCAATCACACATCAGCAAAAACTAAAGAGTTCTCACGGCGGAACTCTATGGCGGACTGCGGCCATCGCGCGAAACGCTTTCCGTGAAGCCGTACGCGATCGGGTGCTTTACAACCTCGTTCTGTTTGTACTGCTGCTCACGCTCGTTGCGATCTTCATCGGTGAGCTCTCGGGCGGGCAGGAACGCAAGATCATCGTCGACCTCGGACTCAGCACGATGCTGTTGTTCGGGGTTTTTATTTCTATATTCGTCGGCGTCGGTCTTGTTTACAAAGAGATCGAACGACGCACCATCTATGCAATCTTTTCAAAGCCCGTAAGCCGCGGAGAGTTCCTGATTGGAAAGTATTTAGGACTTTGTTTGACTCTGCTCGTCAACGTAGTCGTGATGGGAGCCGGTGTTTCGTTGGCGCTGCTTTACGTTGGAGGCCGCGGTGAATCACTCGCGCTTACGATCTGGCCGGCAATTGTTCTGATCTATATCGAGTTGATGATCGTCACGAGCGTCGCTCTTCTCTTCTCGTCGTTTTCATCACCTGCTCTGTCAGCGTTGTTAACTTTCCTGGTTTTTACGATCGGGCACTTCAGCAGCGACCTCAAGACTCTCGCGGGCTCGATGGAGAGTACTGTCGCCCGCTGGTTGTTTACCGGGCTCTACTACCTGTTACCTAATCTGAGTAATTACAGCTACATCACACCAGCGGCTCACGGACACGCGCCCACCTTCGCGAATGTTCTGCTGGCGCTGGCGTATGCAGCCGTTTACATCATCATCATCATGGCGGCCGCCACGCTTGTTTTAAGCAAGCGCAACTTCAAATAATGTCCGGCTCAAACAGAAAGCAATTGACCTTGATCGCGATGATCGTTTTCGGACTCGCGCTCGTCGTCGTGCTTTCGAAGTCGATCGATGCGCGTCGTCCTCCGGTCGATCCGGTGGTTGAAGAGGAACGACTCTACGTCAACGGCAACACCGCGAAAAGATTATCGCTCTCGCTCAATGGTCTGGTTGCGGATTGGTATTGGATGAGATCGCTGCAATACGTCGGTCGAAAGGTTTTGACTTTGCCTGAGGGCGCTATGTTGGATCGTCTTGGTAGTGCGAACCTGAAACTCCTGCCGGCTCTGCTGGACACTGCGACAAGCCTGGACCCACAGTTCATGGAACCTTACGAGTATGGAGCGATTGTGCTGCCTGTCGCTGATGTAGACGCTGCGATTCGCCTCACTAAGAAAGGTATCGCTGCGAATCCCTCGGCGTGGAGACTCTATCACCACCTTGGCTACATCTACTGGCAACGAGGCGACCTTGCGACTGCTGCTGAAACCTACGGGGCTGGTGGACAAATTCCTGGAGCGCCTGAGTGGATGACGGCCATGAAGGCGAAAATGTTAGCGGATGGTGGAGGTCGAGCAACAGCACGCGAGATCTACAGCAGAATGTACGAGGGGTCGACGGACGAGAAGGTGAAGGAGATGGCCCAACTGCGCCTGCTCCAGCTCGATGCGTTCGATCAGATCGACATACTGAAAAAGTTATTCGCGGCTTTTAAAGCGCGTACCGGCCGCTGTCCGGCAAGCTGGAAAGAGCTTGAACCGATCTTTAGAGCCAGGCGTGTGCCGGTAGACGGATCAGGCGCGCCGCTCGATCCAGCCGGCACTCCCTACGAGTTCAAGCCAGAGAACTGCGATGTCGCAGTGAGTTACGACTCGAAGATCCCTGTGAAGTAGGTTCTCGACTATGCCCATCGTCGAAATCAACAACCTGACAAAAGACTACGAAGTCGGTTTCTTTCGTAAGCGGAAGGTGCGCGCGCTCGACGGTCTTTCACTATCAGTGAATGCAAATGAAATCTTCGGATTTCTTGGCGCGAACGGGGCCGGAAAGACCACGACGCTGAAACTTCTCATGCGACTGATCTTTCCGAGTAGCGGAACGGCACGCATTCTGGGCCACGACATTGACGACGTCGGCATGCACCAGCGAATCGGCTACGTTCCTGAGAATCCATATTTCTACGATTACCTGACCGCGCGCGAGCTTCTTGAATACTGCGGGCAGATCTTTGGACAAGACGCTTCGGAACGGAAAAAACGTGCTGCGACGCTGCTTTCACGCGTGCAGCTAGAGGAAAAGAAGTGGGACACGCAACTGCGGAAGTTTTCGAAAGGCATGTTGCAGCGGGTGGCTCTGGCCCAATCGCTGATCAACGATCCGGAGGTGGTGTTCCTCGATGAGCCGATGAGTGGGTTGGATCCGGTGGGGCGCCGGGAAGTGCGCGACTTGATTGCAGAGTTGCGCGATGAAGGCAAGACTGTGTTCATGTGTTCGCATATTCTGTCGGACATCGAGGTGCTTTGCGATCGCGTCGCGATTCTCAAGCGCGGTCAGCTTGCGCAGGTTGGGTATCTGGATGAGCTGCGGCGCACGAATGAAGGTCCGAACAGGATGGAAGTGATGGCGACGGGCACCGATGCCGAAACGTTGAAGCAGCACCTTCCCGAAACCGAGATCGCCCCGACACCGCGTGGGCTCAGGATCGAGATAGCGTCGGAAGATGAGATCGATCGTGTGTTAACAGGATTGAGGAAAGCTGGTGGGAAGGTTGTTTCTGTTCAGCCGGTGAAGCAGTCGCTGGAAGAGTTGTTCTTATAGAAAAATCATTGGTCATATATCATTTGACATTTACCATTTGTCATTGAAGACCTCCGCGTCCGAAAATGGCAAATGACAAATGTCAAATAATATATGACCAATGATTTGATCTATTCTTTCAGCTTAAACCCCACGACCTCCATCTTGATATTCGCGCGGGCGTCTGAGTCTTTCATTCCGTCCAGCGTCACGTTCACGGGCAGCGTCTTGTTCGGCGCCAGTTCCGGTTGACGCGCCGGAATCACGAGAACAGTTCTTTGCTTGATAGGCTTTCCTTCGTAATCGACCACAGCCGCGCGAATCTCGAGCCCGGTTATAGTCTTCCCAGTGACATTGCGAACGGTCGTCGAAAGCGTCATCACGATATCGCCGAGCGCGCGTTTCGCTTCCGTCGCTTCCGGATCGTCGAGAACGATTTTCGACTTGTACTCCTCAAACTGCGGCGAGCCCTCACGAATCGCGCCTTGTAGCGTCGGCTCGGTGGTGGTCCCTCCACCACTTGCACGCATCAGCACGTAAAAGAAAACCGCGATGAGAACAGCCGCCGCGACGGCTACAACGATGACGAGCGTCCGATTAGTTTCGGTTCCTTCAACCCGATCTGGAACGGTCATAGTGGGACAAATTGTAGAGACGTGAGGTGGCTTTTGCAATGATTTAGGCCGCAGATTTTCGCAGATGAACGCGGATCAGATCCGCATTCATCTGCTAAAATCTGCGGCTCAAATCAGAAGTAGTTGCGCGATCATCGATTCGAGCTCGTTGAAATTGATCGGTTTCGTGATGTAGCAGTTGCAGCCCGCCTGGATCGCTTCAGTTTGGAAATCAGACGTGTCGTGTGCGGACACCGCGATTATGGGCGTACGCTGGCAATCCGGAAGCTTGCGTATGAGACGTGTCGCAGCGAGACCATCGATCACAGGAAGGCTGAGATCCATCAGGATGAGTTGTGGACACTCGGCCTTCGCGAGTCTGACGGCCTCCTCTCCGTTCATCGCTTCCACCACACGATACCCATCCAATTCGAGCAGGCGCCGCATCATGAAGCGGTTGTCCTCCGTGTCTTCCACCAGCAGGACAGTCAATGGTTTATCGTGATCTTCCACTCCTTAACACCCTTCCGAACCCTCAAAATCGGCTCCAAGTTATTGATTTTACTGTATGACTAGAATACGCGCGCCTTTTTTGGTACCATCCCGCACTGAAACGCAACACTAAAAAATCTAAGGCCAGAGTTTAATTCATACACTCGAACTGGCTGGAAGGTTCCCCTCCCCTACGGCCCCTTATTAAGAGCTGAGAGAGATTCGCATACGATGAAGACTGCTATGTCGAGGCCAGAAGAGACGGAGCGACTCCAGGACCTCGGGCGAGCTTCAATGCAAATTGTCCATGATCTCAAGAATCAACTAAACGGTCTCAAACTCTATGCCACGTTTCTGCGACGCAGGATCGAGAAGAACGAAAGGCCTGAAGACGAGCAGGAAACTGTCGGCAAGTTGATCAACGGGCTCGATCGCGCGGCTGAAGATCTGTCGTTGATTGTGCGATACGGGCAACCGGTCGAGTTGAAAAAACAGCCGGGATTTGAAGTTGACAAGGTATTGAGTTCGGTCTGTTCGAGTGTTGACGAGACGAATTCGAAGATAGTTTTGAAATCGGATTCAGAAGCCGTTCAGGGAAGTTTCGATCACTTCAAGCTAACCGATGCGTTGAAGTGGCTTTGCATGGGAGCACTAAAACACCGGCAAACCGACAACGAGGGCGCCGGCGAGATTGCAGTGACCACCAGGCTCAACGATGGTGGAGCGACGATCGAGTGGACCGGCTTGCGTCAATTGGATCGCGATCCGTTTCGTTCATTCGCCGGCAGCGACGAAGTGAAGCTCGCACTCGCGGCAAAGATCGTCGAGGCCCACGGCGGGTCGGCAAAATTTATGGATCAGAAATTTGTGGTAGAGCTTCCACTCAATTGAAATAGGAGTAGTGATTATGCCCCAAGGCGCAGCGATTTCGAGGGAGGAGAAAAAGGTGGAGAACAAAGAAGTGCGGATTCTGGTGGTAGACGACGAACCAACGATGGCCGATTCTTTGCGGCAAAACTTCGTTGAGGAAGGATACTCGGTCGACACCGCCGCTACGGGAGCGGCCGCCATCGAGTTGTTCGATCAAGGCGGTCATCATCTGTCGATCTGCGATTTGCAACTGCCGGACATGGATGGTCTTGAAGTACTGCGTCACATGAAAGACGCGCGACCGACCACCGAAGTCATCGTTGTCACTGGTTACGGTTCAGTGCAAAAAGCTGTCGAGGCAACGAAGGCGGGTGCGTTCTATTTCGTCGAGAAACCGTTTGACTTCGAAGAGCTTCAACCGCTGGTTGAAAAGGCCCTCGAACGTCGTGAGCTCGTTGCGGAGACCGCGAACATGCGGCGCCAGCTCTCTACGCGCGCGGAGTATTTCAACATCATCGGCGCGTCGAAGCCGATGCAGCAGATCTATGAGACCATCGAGTCGGTTGCGAAGTCGGATGCAAACGTGCTCATCGTCGGTGAATCGGGAACAGGCAAGGAACTGATTGCCAACGCGATCCACTACCAGTCTCTGCGTTCGAAGAAACCGTTTATCAAGGTCAACTGCGCGGCGCTGCCGAAAGAACTGATCGAATCGGAACTGTTTGGCCATACTAAAGGCGCGTTCACGGGCGCGCATGCAGACAAAGAAGGCCTGGTCCAACATGCTGCCGGCGGGTCGTTGATGCTTGATGAAATCGCGGAGATGCCGATCGAGTTGCAGCCGAAGCTGCTGCGTGTTTTGCAGGAGCGGAGTTATCGCAAGATCGGGTCGGAAAAGACTTACGCAGTCGATTTTCGACTCGTGTGTTCCACGAACCGTCCACCGGCGGATGCCATACGCGATGGATTGTTGCGTGACGACCTGTTTTATCGCATCTCTACGATCACGATTCACGTTCCGCCGCTGCGCGAACGCAGTGAAGACATTCAGCTTTTGACCGAACACTTCCTGCACATGTACGCGCAGAAGTATGAACGGCCGATCACGGGGGTTTCGCAGGCCGCGTACCAGCGGCTGTTTGGTCACAGCTGGCCCGGTAACGTGCGCGAATTGCAAAACGTGATCGAGCGCGCGGTGCTGTTGGCGAAAGACAAGCAGATCGAGCCGATCGACCTGCCTTTTGATAATGGAACGCTTCCGGAGGGTACGTCGTCTAATGTTACCTGGGACGTTCCGCCAAACATGACGCTCGAAGATATCGAGCGACTTGTGATAGAAAGGACGTTGCAACGTACAGGGGGGAACAAGCAGGCAGCCGCGAACCTCTTGGGTATCTACAGGCCGCGTCTGTACAGCAAGATCAGGAAATACAACATTGATGTTCCGTCGTTAGTTTCAGCTTAATTTTGTGTTCTTTGTGTACACAAAGAGCACAAAGTCAATCTTAGATGTCGACTCCCCCAACGACTCTCCCCGGCTCGACACGCCTGCGTGGCATTGATGCGCTTCGCGGCATCGCGGCTCTTGGTGTCGTCCTCTATCACGCCGTCGAGCAAGGCAAGAACGTCCTTCCAAATAACATCCTCGAGTACCCGATTCGCCTGGTCCAGTTTACGAGCTCCTTCGGATACATCGGCGTCTTTCTCTTCTTCGTAATCTCAGGCTTCTGCATTCACCTGCAATGGGCCAAGTCGAAAGCGGCCGGAATCGAGCCCGAAATCCGCTTCGGCCCGTTCTGGAAACGAAGAATTCGCAGGCTCTACCCGCCGTACGTTATCGCGCTTCTGTTTTACCTGCTGCTGACGGCATCGACCCTCGGACTCGACGTCACACACTCTCTCGTCTACGACGTCGTCATGCACCTGCTGATGCTGCACAACCTCGATCCAAACACCTGTTACACGATCAATGGCGTGTTTTGGACGCTCGCGATCGAAGAGCAACTCTATCTCGCGTATTTCCTTTTGCTCTTCCTGCGTGTTCGCTGGGGTTGGGGAATAACGATCGCCGTCTGCCTGTTGGCGCGCCTTGCGTGGATGGGATTTAGTCACGTCGTCTGGCTCCAAACGGGCTTTGGGATACCTGTTCCTGAATCGGCCGCGGTGCACTGGTTTACGTGGGCGCTCGGCGCGATTGGCGTCGAGGTGATGTTTGGGTTGATTAGTCTGCGCGGCTGGTCACGAGATCTGCGACTGGCGACGGTGCTGATTGTCGGCGCGTCGGCGTTGTCCGTCTACCTGCCGGTGATTTCGAAAGACACGCTCCTTCACAATTTCGGTTGGTTCGTGATGCATCCGCTTTGGGGGCTGGGGTTCTTTATCGTGGTGAACCGGATGGTGCTGGCGGAGGATAGCTGGCTACGGCGAGCGAAGCTGCCGTCGATGGTTTCATTGTTCGCGACGATGGGGATCTTTTCGTACTCGATCTACCTGACGCATGAGCTGGTAATCATGCAGTCGTGGCGTTGGACGAATCACTCGTGGTTGCAGATCCAGAACGTGTTTCTGATAACTGTTCCGGCGACGATTGCGTTTGCGTGGGTCTTCTTCTGGTTTTGTGAGAAGCCGTTCATGATCCGGCGCGCGCCTTCTGCGCCGGTCGAGCCCGTGCCTGCGTTGACGGTACAACCAAGCATCGCCGGGGATTAAGCGCCGGGTCCATGTTTCGACTAAGACGCCCTTAGCTGAAATTGACCCGGCGCTACCGCACGGTTTTGTTATTGTCCGGCCGCTTTCTTCAGCTCTGCAATATCGAGCTTCTTCATCTGCATCACGGCCTTCATCACTCGGTCAGACCTCTCGGTATCGCCCAGCAGCAGTTCCATCAAAAAGTTCGGAACGATCTGCCACGACAATCCAAACTTGTCTTTGACCCAGCCGCATTCAACCTTCTGACCACCTTCGGAAAGTTTCTCCCAGAAGTAGTCGATCTCCTCCTGCGTTTCGCAATGAACCACAAGAGAGATGGCTTCAGTGAATTTGAATGTTGGTCCGCCGTTCAATGCCGTGAACCTCTGGCCATCGAGATCGAACTCGATCGTCATCACGCTGCCCTTCGGGCCTGCTCCACTTTCACCGTAATTTGAAGTGCCTACAATTCTCGAGTTCTTGAAGACAGAGACGTAAAAATTGACTGCCTCCTCCGCATTCCTATCAAACCAAAGAAATGTCGTGACCTTCTGGGGAGCAGGTTCGGTGCGAGCCGGATTCGTTGCTGACATAACTAGTCTCTCCTTTTATGGTTGCGTTTTAATTATTGCCGGGACGTGCCCTTCACTGGTTAGTCGAACAGGGAGAGCCACAATCGACATGTTGGCGCAATTTTTTTCGGAAAGTTTGTCGAGCGCCGCTGCTTTAGCTAAACTCCTGACGATTCATCGCTTTCACAATCGCTCGAAACGGTCCAACGGAGGAATGTCTTCACGTGGGTCTCTTACAACTTCTCGCACTCGTCTCTCTGCTCATTCAGGCAACCGCTTTCACATCACAGGAACCGGCACGTCCTGGTCCAACAGCGCAGCCAATCGCTTCGCCTTCGCCGACGCCGACACCACTTCCGCCGCCAACGGTCAAGATTGACGCTTACCGCGCTGCTGCCGGCCGCATCATCGGCGCGGCAATCACCAGCGATCGCGCTTACACAAGGCTCGCACATCTCACTGACCACATCGGCCATCGTCTCAGCGGATCAAAAAGTTTGGAGCGTGCGATCGAGTGGGCGATTTCAGAAATGAAGCGTGACGGCCTGGAGAACGTGCGCGGTGAGAAAGTGATGGTCCCGCATTGGGTGCGCGGCGAGGAGAGTCTTGAAATGCTGACGCCGGCGCCAGGAAAGTTGACGATGCTCGGGCTGGGCAACAGCATCGGCACACCGGCTGAGGGCATCACTGCTGAAGCAGTTGTCGTGCGCGATTTCGGCGAGCTTGAAAAGCTCGGTGAGGGCGCGCGGGGAAAGATTGTTGTCTATAACGCGCCGTATACGAACTACGGAGCGACGGTTCTTTATCGGTTGCAGGGCGCGTCAAGAGCCGCGCGATACGGCGCCGTTGGTGCGCTGGTGCGCTCGATCACGCCGGTTAGTCTCCAGACGCCGCACACGGGCGCAATGCAGTACGACCCGGCACAACCAAAGATTCCCGTGGCTGCGATCACAATCGAAGCAGCAGAACTTTTGCAGCGCATGAACGACCGCGGAGATCACCCAAAGCTACGTCTCAAGATGGAAGCGAAGTTCCTGCCCGATGCTGAGTCGGCAAACGTGATCGCGGAGCTGAAAGGATCCGAGAAGCCTGATGAGATCGTGCTGATTAGCGGTCACTATGATTCGTGGGACGTGGGCCAGGGTGCACACGACGACGGCGGTAGTTGTATCGTCGTTTGGGAAGCGGCAAGGTTGCTCAAAGAGCTAGGGCTGCGGCCGCGGCGGACGATCCGTGTTGTGCTTTACACGAATGAAGAAAACGGGCTGCGCGGCGGCAATGGCTATCGCGACGCACATCGTGAGGAGCTCGCGAAGCATGTTCTGGCTATCGAAGCGGATTCGGGTGTCTACAGACCGGAAGGCTTCGGGCTCGTTGCGACCGCGCCGTTGCAAGTGCGTGCAAACTTACAGGAGATCGCGAAGCTGCTTTCCGGTATTGGCGCGGATCGTATTGCCGCATCAGGCGGCGGGGCGGACATTGGTCCAATCATGCGTGAAGGGGTCATCGGCGCGAGTTTGGACGTCGAGGGTTCGCACTACTTCGACATTCACCACACACCCGCCGACACGCTCGACAAAGTCAACCCACAGGACCTGGCGCTCTGCGTCGCCACTGTTGCCGTAATGGCCTACGTGGTGGCGGACATTTAGCCACAAAAAGGCACAAAAGAAACAAAAAGGTAAGAACTAATCTTTTGTTTTCTTTTGTGCCTTTTTGTGGCTAATCTAATTGGTAAGTAGCGACGCTCGTCGGTGTTTCGAAGCAACGCACTTTGTAGATCTGCACGCGGTCGTCGCCGACACGCTTGGCGACGCGTTCCAGGACGTACCTCGCGAGGTTCTCGGCTGAGGGTTGCAATTCATCGAACGGCGGCAGCTCGTTGATGTTTCGGTGATCGAGGTACGTCACAACCTCATCGGCCGCGGCTTTCAACTCAACAAAATCCACGAGCAAACCGATGTTGTCCAACTCTCGCCCGCGCGCGTAAATCTCGATCTTGTAGTTATGTCCGTGCAGGTTCTCACACTTACCCTTATACCCGCGCAGTTGATGCGCGCTGGAGAAGTTGCGCTCGATCATTACCTCGAATTGTCCTGGCATGTGGATAGAATACTCGCGAGATCCGAAATTCGCGAAGTCACCCGGCACGGCGGCAGGCTTTGTAGAAAGGTTCGACCATACCCCTTTGTTCGCAGACGCGGATCGAGTATCGCGAGCACACCGCGATCGGTCGTGCTGCGGATCAAACGCCCGAGTCCCTGCTTCAACGCGATAATCGCCTGCGGCACGCTGTACTGGTAAAAACTCGAGCCGCCGCTGTCTTCAATGTACCTCTGCCGCGCCGCAACGATCGGATCCGTCGGAACCGCAAACGGCAGCTTGTCGATAATCACGCACGACAACTGTTCGCCACGCACGTCGACGCCCTGCCAGAAACTCGAGGTCGCAAACAACACCGCGTTTGGCGTCTCTCGAAACCGCTTGAGCAATTGACTCTTCGACGCGCTTCCCTGGACCAGGCACGGATAGTCAACCTCGTTCCAGACGTTTTCAAACAGATACTGCATACCTGCAAGACTCGTCGATAAGACAAACGCGCGACCTTCCGTGGCGTTGAGTATTCTGATGACTTCATCCGCCGCCGCCGGCGCCCAATTACGATCACGCGGATCGGGCATCTTCGCCGGGAGGTAAAGTATCGCCTGGCTCTCGTAATCAAAACTCGATTCGGCGATCAGATCGTCAGCCGTGTCTAACCCGAGTCGATCGCGAATAAATGCAAAGTTTCCGCCACTCGAAAGTGTTGCCGAAGTGAGAACCACGGTCGGGACTTCTTCAAACAACTTGTCCTGCAACAATCCGGCGACGTCGATCGGCGAAGCGCGTAAAAAGATCCCGCGATGGCGTCGCTCGAGCCAGTAAACAAACTTCTTGTCAGCGCCGGTCACGATGAACTGAAGCTCGAAACGAACCTGACGCATTCGCCGGATCAGGCTGTCGATCTCCGGCGGTTTGTCTGGGAGTGCGTCGAGTGTGGTCGCAGCCCGCTCCAACGCACCATCAAAAACGACGAACAACTCTCCGAGCCGCGTCGCTTCGAGTTCACCGTCTGAATTCTTTCTCGCGAAGGTGCCGGGAAGTATCGGATAGCGGCCATCCTCGCCACGCCCGTCGCGAAAACCCATCCAGAAGTCTTCCGAAAACTGCGACATACGCGCAGTGCTCTTCGTCAGCTCCCGATCGACTTCAGCATCCTCGATCGTGAGCATTCCGAGATCGCGCACGAGGTCGTCGATCTGATAATTCGAAACCTGCGCGCCGAAGTATTCGGACGCGACTTCTTCAATGAGATGTGCCTCGTCGAGAATCACTGCCGTGTAGTCTGGAAGCACTGAACCGTACGTGCCGTTGCGCAAGCTGAGATCGGCGAAGAACAAGTGATGATTGACGACGACGATGTCCGCTTCTTGCGCTCGATCGCGCATGCGCGTGATGAAGCAAGCGTCGTAGTCGGGACATTTCTGGCCCAGGCACGATTCGGAACGCGCGTCGATGTGACGCCAGAACGAAAGCGCCTCGGGCAGATTTGCGAGTTCGGCGCGATCGCCTGTTTCGGTTTCGCGAGACCAGGCGCAGACCTCTTCGAAGTAATCGACTTCGTCGAGGCCTTCGAGCACGGGCGCTGACTCTGCGCGAGCGAGGCGATTCAGGCAAAGATAGTTGTTACGACCCTTCATGTAGGTCGCTTTGAACGGCTTTGGCAGGACGCTCTGGAGAAAAGGAATGTCTTTCTCCATCAGTTGTTCCTGGAGGTTCTTCGTGCCGGTCGAGACGATCACGCGACCATTGCCGCCGAGTGCCGCTGCGACTGCTGGAACGAGGTAAGCGAGTGTCTTGCCGGTGCCGGTGCCTGCTTCGACGATCAGGTGGCGCTTCTCTTCGAACGCACGCATCACCGCTCGCGCCATTTCAATCTGGCCCGGTCGATGCTCGTATTCCGGATGCGCTCTCGCGATCAGCCCCTCAGGGCCAAAGACTTCCAGCATAGCCACAAAAAAGGCACCAAAAGATTATTTCAAACGGCGTGGATATAAAGGAAATTTCGCCGTTAGTTCCGCAACGTCTCGTTTGACTTTGTTTCGTACGTCTTCAGATTCTGGTGCATGAATTACCTCGGCGATCAGGCGACCGATCTGGCGCATCTCCGGCTCTTTCATTCCGCGTGTTGTCACCGCGGGTGTGCCGATGCGCAAGCCCGACGCGACGAAGGGTTTGTTCTGATCGAACGGGATCGTGTTCTTGTTGACTGTAATCAGCGCGGCTTCAAGCGCCTTCTCCGCGTCTTTGCCGGTGATTCCCTTCCCGTCCATCCAAACGTCGACGAGCATCAGGTGATTGTCTGTGCCACCCGACACGAGTCGCAGGCCCTGCTCTTGCAGTTCGCTGGCTAAGGCTTTCGCGTTCTTCAGGACCTGACGCTGGTACTCTTTGAAGTCTTCACGCAGCGCTTCTCCTAGTGCGACTGCTTTCGCCGCGATGATGTGAACCAGTGGTCCACCCTGTACGCCGGGAAACAGCCTGCGGTCGACTTCTTTCGCGTGTTCCTCGCGACAAAGGATCAAGCCGCCGCGTGGGCCACGCAGCGTTTTGTGAGTTGTCGTCGTGACGTAGTCAGCATGCGGCACAGGCGACGGATGCAGATCCGCGGCGATCGGTCCAGCGATGTGAGCAATGTCTGCGAACATCCGTGCGCCGACACTGCGTGCGATCTCGCCGATGCGTTCGAAGTTGATCGTACGCGGATACGCCGACGCACCACACACGAGAAGCTTCGGTTTATGCTCTTCAGTGATCTTCTGTAACTCGTCGTAGTCAATCTGTTCCGTGTCACGTGAGACGCCGTAGTCGGCGACTTTGTAACTCAGACCTGAGAAGTTCAACGGATGACCGTGTGTGAGATGACCGCCGTGCGAGAGGTTCATTCCAAGAATCTGGTCGCCATACTGAATCGCGGCGAGGTAGACACTCATGTTTGCCTGAGCGCCGCTGTGCGGTTGCACGTTGGCGTGATCCGCGCCGAATAATTGTTTCGCGCGATCGATTGCCGTCTGCTCGACGACGTCGGTCCATTCACAACCGCCGTAATAACGCTTGCCGGGATAACCTTCGGCATACTTGTTCGTGAACACTGAGCCGGCGGCTTCGAGCACCGCCTCGCTGACAAAGTTTTCCGAAGCGATGAGCTCAAGGCCATTCGCCTGGCGCGCGACTTCATTGTCGATAGCATTGGAGATAACTGGATCCACCTGGGAGAGTAATGCGTTTCTGCTCATTGATCTCTTCTTTCCACGTCAGAAATTTTTGCAACGCGCGAGGCGTGGCGGCCCCCTTCGAATTCAGTCGAGAACCAGGCGCGCACTATCTTTGGAATATCGTCAGGAGGCGTCGTGCGAGCGCCGATGGCAAGCACGTTGGCGTCGTTGTGCTGTCGCGCGAGTCGAGCGATCTCTTCTGACCATGCGACTGCCGCGCGAACTCCCGGAACCTTGTTTGCGGTTATCGCCATTCCGGTGCCGGAGCCACAAACGAGCAACCCCTGTTCGACGCGGCCATCGGCCACCTGCTCGGCAACGGCGCGCGCGTAATCCGGATAGTCGACTGATGCTTCGGATACCGTGCCTAAATCTTCAAACTCGACACCGAGATCAGTAAGGAGCGCCTTCAAGCGCTCCTTCTCGGCATAACCAGCATGATCGCTTGCCAGTGCAATTCGCATATCTTCGGAAACCTTCGTGTAGTGATGTTAAAGAAGCGTGATGTTAACTCAGGAGTTTGTCAGTTGCCTAACTCGCAGTTGCTAAGCGAGAATGCCAAGTCTATGCGCTGGTCACAATACTTTATACCAACTCTCCGTGAAGACCCGGCTGATGCCGAGGTCATTTCGCACAAACTTCTTTTGCGTGCTGGCGCCATCCGCCAACTGTCAGCCGGAATTTATTCATTGTTGCCGCTGGGCCAACGTATCGCACTCAAAGTCATGGCCGTCCTGCGTGAAGAGATGAATGCGATCGGCGGCCAGGAGTTTTATCTGCCCGCGCTGCATCCGGCTGAGCTCTGGCAGGAATCGGGCCGCTGGCAGGCAATCGGCGACGAGATGTTTCGTCTTAAAGATCGCAAGCGCACGGACATGTGTCTCGGCATGACGCATGAAGAAGTCTTTACCGACATCGCTCGCCACGAGATTCGCTCCTACAAACAACTGCCTCAGGTGTGGTACCAGATTCAGATGAAGTTTCGCGACGAAGCACGGCCGAAATCCGGCTTGATTCGAATCCGGACCTTCATCATGAAAGACGCATACACATTTGATATCGATCAGGCCGGCCTCGATAAATCATTCATCGATCAACGTGAAGCATACAAAAAGATCTTCACGCGTTGCGGGATACAGTTTTTGATCGTCGAAGCGTCATCGGGCGCGATGGGCGGTTCGGAGTCGAATGAGTTTATGGCGCGGACTCCGGCCGGCGAAGATCTGATCGTCAGTTGCGAGAATTGTGATTACGCCGCAAACCTCGAGAAAGCGACTTCACTAGTGCCAGACATCATTGATGAGCCTGGACCTGGTGCACCGGAAGAGTTTCCGACACCCGGCGTTCGCACCATTGAAGACCTAACTACGTTTCCAGGAGGCGCCGAAGCGGCGCGGCAAATTAAGTCGCTCGTTTACATAGCGGAGCGATGGAGTGTGGCTGAGGGAGACGTACTATTGGAGCCGCAACCCTTTCTCGTTTTGATAAGAGGCGATCACCAACTGAATGAAACGAAGCTGACTGATTCCCTCAGCGCTGTGTCGATTCGTCCCGCTCATCCCGAAGAAATTCGAGAACTTCTGGGAGCTAGTGCAGGAAGTCTTGGTGGCGTTGGGGCGCTTGATCGCGAACATCATTTAACATATCAGCTCAAAGATAAAAAAACGCATGCTTTCATTGGCACTCGGGAAATGCCACGCCTTCGAATCATCGCTGATCGCGCTTTAGCGCGACGTCGAAACATGACGACTGGTGCCAATAAAGATGACTTCCACTTGCGCGGCGTAAATGTCGATCGAGACCTAAAGGTCGAAAAGTGGGCGGATCTACGAGCCGTCGAAGCGGGCGAGAGTTGTCCGAGGTGCGAAACCGGTGTGCTCGAAGTGTTCAAAGGAATGGAGATTGGCCACATTTTCAAACTCGGCACGAAATACTCCCAATCAATGGGTGCGACCGTTTTGAACCAGGATGGGAAAGAAGTACCGATCATCATGGGCAGTTACGGTATTGGTGTTGAACGAATCCTAGCCGCGGCTGTCGAACAAAACCACGACGACGACGGAATTATCTGGCCCAGGTCGCTGGCGCCGTTCGACGTCGTGGTCACGATCACAAACATGAAACAGGATGACGTGCGTCAAGCCGGTGAGAAGCTCTACGACGAGCTAAAAGGCGCGGGTCTCGAGGTCTTGCTCGACGATCGCGACGAACGCGCGGGTGTGAAATTCAAAGATGCGGATCTCATCGGCATTCCATATCGCATCACCATCGGGAAAAAAGTGGCGGAAGGCGTAGTCGAACTGTTCGATCGCCGCACAAAAAAGAGCGAAGATGTTAAAATCGGCGATGTCGCAAAGCACGTACAGCGGCTTGCGTCAGCATAAAGATGAAATCGCTCTGGCTTTTGTTATTTCTACTCATCCCGGCGCCTCCACAGGCATCACAGGATCTCCTTCCCGATCTGGTTCGACGAATCAAGCCTTCGGCAGTCGCAATCGAGACTTACGACTCGCGCGGCGAGAAGCTGTCGCGCGGCAGCGGCTTCTTTGTCGAAGCGGATCGCATCGTCACCAACCGTCACGTGCTTGAAGGCGCGTATCGCGCGGAAGTTCATTCGTCAACCGGAACGGTCTTTCCTGTCAGAGGCGTTCTCGCAGTCGATGCTGAAGGTGACATTGCTCTCCTGAAGATCGACAGGCCAACTGCTGAGATTAAACCATTGCCACTCGACAAGACTTCGCCCCAGGAGGGAGAGAGCGTCGTCGTCATCGGCAACCCGCTCGGGTTGGAAGGCAGTGTCACGAATGGCATCGTGTCGGCCGTGCGCGACATTCCGACGTTCGGTCGCATCATTCAGATCACCGCGCCGATTTCGTCTGGTTCCAGCGGAAGCCCTGTGGTGAACATGCAGGGACAGGTGATCGGGATCGCGACGTTGCAAATCACTGGTGGACAGAGTGTGAACTTCGCGATTCCTTCCGAACGCATTTCACAACTTCAGGTCGCATCGATGACGTCTCTCGCTGACTTGGTCGCGAGCACCGGAAGGAATAAACGCGCTAAGGCTGTTCAGTTCTTCCGTGATGGTTTGAGTTTTCTTTCGAAGGACGACTGCGAGAAGGCGTTGCCTTATTTCGAGAAGGCGGTCGAGTCAGACAACAATTACGCTGAAGCGTGGGCGCAGAGTGGTTTCTGCAATGAGAAACTAGGGAGGCACGCCGAGGCGCTCGAGGCTTCGAAGAAAGCTGTCAACCTTAGGCCCTCCGCTGAGTCTTATTTCAACATCGGCCTCGCGAGTTTTTATCTCAAGCAATACAAAGACGCCGCGGAGGCGTATAGACAGTCGATCAAACTCGATCCGTACAACGCGGCCGACGCCTACTATGCGCTTGGGTTGGTCTATCGCGATTGGGGCAAGGCTGACGAAGAGATCCAGGCGTACAAGCAGGCCATCAAACAGCGGCCCGATTATACGGTGGCGTACGAGAGGCTGGGTTCGCGGTATTTGCGATCGAAGAAGTTCAGTGAGGCGGTGGAGGTCTTTCGCCAGCTTGCGGCGTTGAAGCCCGGAGATGCAGTTGCGCCGAACAACATGGGCGAGGCTTATCTGGAGTTAAATAAGTTAAGCGAGGCGTGCGAATCATTTCGCCAATCGATCCGGCTGAAGCCCGACTACGGCAAAGCCTACTACAACCTCGGCAAGTGTCTCCTGGCCAGCGGCAACCGCGACGCCGCCCTCGAGCAGTACACAATCCTCACAAACATCGACCCCGACTGGGCCGAGAAGCTCAACGCGCTGATCAACCCGTAAAACTATCCGCAGATTACACAGATTACACAGATGAAAAAAGAAAATCTGTGTAATCTGTGTAATCTGTGGATGGATTAATTCATCACTTCGCTGACGATGGCGGTCAACGCGTTGTCTTGAAGACTCTGATTGCGGGGGAGGTTGCCGTGGAGGTCGCAGCCGAAGACGGCGTAGTTTGAAAGAGTAAAGCCTGTTCGCGGGTTGCGGGTTCTGAAGATCGTTTCGCCGAGCAAAGATGAGCGTGTCACACGGCCATCGCCCGGCGCATACATCGCTTCAGTCGCTTTCTTCTTCGAGATCTTCTCGCCGCCGGCGGTTCGGAATTCGCGCGGGCGTGTGAGCGTCACCCAGCGATTCCGCTTTTCATCGCGAAGAATCACCGGCGAGTTCAACGTCTCCTCACAATCACCACCGATCGCCAAAAGCACAACCGGCGAAGTAGACGTCTCGACGGAATCCAGCGCCTCATGGAACCGCCGCGCACGTCTCAGAATTGCCGCCAAATACGCGTCGAGCTCGTCGAAATTTCCATCCGTTCCTCTCTCGTCAGCAAAGTGACGTCGAAAGTCAGACGAAGAATAGATCACGCTCCAACCATATCGTTTCCAGACTTCAGGGTCGTAAAGATCGACTTGCAGAGGTTTCAAATTCCCGTCGAGAAACCTCACCGCCCCAGCGTGCGGAAGAAGCTGAAAAACAGACGGCGTGCGCACGACGTCTTCAGCCGTCAGCTTGTTGAGCAGAGGAACACGCCGGCGCAAACCCTCAGTAATCGAGTAGCCTTCCATCAGCGTCGCAAAGGCTTCAGCCGATCCTTCGTTCGGCACTCCAATCATCACGATCTTGTGGATATGCGCCGCGCCGGCCCACGTCGGCTGAATCGGACCATCGCCGTCGGGCAAATCTGCATCGCCATACATCGACGCGTATCGCGCGATCAATCCACCCATCGAATGCGCGACCACGTTGAACTTCAAATCAGGACGTTGCAGTTTAGCTTTCAACTGCACCAAGCGCCTGATGAGCTCACGCGCGTTTGCGACATTGTCCTGCCGCCAGTCGTACGGGAAGACATAGAACGTGTCCTGGTGACCATCCGCAGCAGGACTCTCCCAATCACCCTCGCGATAACCCGCGTAACGTCGCAGCGCTTCGAGCAGATCTCTGTAGACGTAGATCTCCGGCAAAACACGAGCAAGCCTGACTGTTTCGAGGATCTTCCCCGGTCTCAAATCGTCACGATTGGCGGCGAGGTCGGAACTGATCGGCAGACCCTCCTGAGAAGTGCGAAAAGCGGAAGGCCAAACCGTCTCACCGGTTTTGGAGTTGATCAGTTCAGTTCCGAGAATTCCGGGAATCACGATCACCGGACGTTTTCCCGTCCTGGATCGGGCCGACGCGAAGATCTGTTCGAGGTTAGGAGTGCGACGCGCGGAGATGCACGCGCTCGATACGAGCGATAAAGCGACGAGACTAACAAGTAGATGCCGGGAACGCGCGTGCGCGCGCGATCTATTCAACTGGCACCGTCCAGCGACGATTGATGAGGCTCGCGACAAAGCCGGCTCCGAATCCGTTGTCGATGTTCACCACAGTCACGTTGGAGGCGCAGGAGTTCAACATCCCAAGCAGCGCCGCGACACCTCCAAAGGATGCGCCATAACCGATACTCGTTGGCACAGCGACGACAGGCACGCCAACCAAACCTCCAACCACCGACGGCAGCGCTCCTTCCATTCCCGCCGCGACGATAACGACGCGCGAACGCTGTAACAAGCTGCGCTCGGAAAGTACGCGGTGGATACCTGCGACACCCGCATCCCAGATGCGGTCTACGGCGTTCCCCATCGTTTCGGCGGTCAACGCTGCTTCTTCGGCGACAGGGATGTCGCTCGTGCCCGCGGTTACGACGGCGATCGATCCGACGCCCTGGTTAGTCTTATCTCGCCGGATTCTGACGAGGCGCGCGGATTCATGCCATTCGGCGTCGGTGACGACGTTGCGGATCTCGCCAAACGTGCCCTCGTCCGTGCGCGTGACGATGATATTTGGCGAGCGTTGCACGAGCTTTTCCACGATTCCCACAACCTGCGCGCGCGTCTTACCGCCGCCAAAAACAACTTCCGGAAAACCCTGCCGGGTCGCCCGCGAATGATCGACGCGCGCGAAACCGATGTCTTCAAAGTGAAGGTTCTTGATGAGGTCTACAGCCTCGCTGGTTTCCAGTTCGCCTGTCTTGTACGCGTCCAAAAGCCTCGCCAGTTCGTTTAGATCCATCGCCGTCAGCATGCCACAAAAAGGCACACAAAGGACAGTGATAGAACAGACAGACTCGGAGTGTCGTATCAAGGTATGGTTCGTGACTTGTGTGCTTTTTGGTGGCCTAGTAGGATTGCACCGACCGTGTCGACCGTACTCAAAAACACCCGCCTAACGCTGGAAATGATCAAGATCGAGCACACGCTGTTTGCGCTGCCGTTCGCTTTTCTGGGTGCGGTGCTCGCGGCGAATGGACTTCCGACAGCGTGGCAGGTTTTGTGGATCGTGATGGCGATGGTTGGCGCGCGGTCTGCGGCGATGGCATTCAATCGCATCGCCGACCGGAACTTTGACGCGAAAAACCCGCGCACTGCGTCGAGAGCGCTGCCTGCGGGTTTACTTTCAGTTGGGTTTGTTTGGGCGTTTACGTTTGTTTCGGCGGCGCTATTTCTCGTCGCCGCTGCAATGCTGAATCGTCTGACGTTGATTCTGTCGCCAGTGGCGCTCGGGTGCGTTCTGCTTTACTCGTTTACAAAACGCTGGACACAGTTTTCGCATCTCGTGCTCGGGGCGTGTCTTGCAATTGCTCCGACAGGCGCGTGGATCGCCGTTCGTGGCGAGATTGGAAGCGCTGTGCCGATACTGTTGTCGCTGGTGGTCCTGTTATGGACCGCTGGGTTCGACGTGCTTTACGCTTGCCAGGACTATGATTTCGATCGCCGGGAGGGTTTGCGTTCGATCCCGGCTCGCATCGGTATCGGCCGCGCGCTGTGGATATCGCGAGCGCTTCACGCAGGCGCGTTTCTCGCATTGGTTTGGCTGTTTCTGATTACGGAACTTGGACCAGTCGCATTTGCCGGAGTGCTGGCGACCGGCGCACTGCTTGTTTACCAGCACCGGCTCGTTCGCGCTGACGATCTCGGTCGATTGAATGCAGCGTTCTTTACTACCAACGCGTTTGTGAGCGTCATACTGCTGGTGACTTTTGGCAGCGCGGTTTTCCTGCATCGATAAACGAAGAGTATTCAAATGACTTTTTCACATGACGAAAAACTGAATGAGATAGCGACGCGCGTCGCCGCCGGAGAACGACTCTCTTTTGCTGACGGCGTCGCGCTCTACGCGACCACCGATCTTCCCGCGCTCGGCAAACTCGCCGACCTCGAGAGACGGCGTCGACACGGTCGTACGACGTATTTCAACGTCAACCGGCATCTCAACCCAACGAACATCTGTTACGCCGATTGCAAGTTCTGCGGTTTCTTCCGCACGCCGAGACAGCCGGACGCGTACACGCACAACATCGACGATAGTTTGAAAGTCGCGGCCCGGGCGGTTGCTGAAGGCGCGACTGAGTTGCATATCACGGGTGGATTAAACACGAAACTTCCTTTCAGTTACTTTACCGACCTGCTTTCGTCGTTGAAGCTGGCGTATCCGCAACTGCATCTGAAGGCGTTTACGATGGTGGAGTTTGACCACTTCGCACACTTCTACAAGATGCCGGATGAAGAGGTCATTCAAAAGCTGATCGAAGCCGGGCTCGATTCCTGTCCCGGGGGCGGTGCGGAGATCTTTCGCGAACCGACGCGCTCGATGATTTGCGCGCACAAGTGCGATGCGGAACGCTGGTTGGAGCTCCAGGGAAAGGTTCACGCCGCGGGGTTGAAGACAAACGCGACGATGCTCTACGGGCATATCGAATCGATCGAAGATCGCGTGGACCACTTCGTGAAGCTTCGCGAGCAGCAAGACAAGTCGCACGGTTTTCAGTGCTTCATACCGCTGGCGTTCTATCCGCCGGACACTCAACTGGCCCATCTGCCTGGTCCATCAGGCGTCGACTCTCTGAAGACGATGGCTGTGTCACGTCTGATGCTCGATAACTTCGATCACATCAAGGCCTACTGGGTGATGCTCGGCAAGCGTCTCGCGCAAGTCGCGTTGCACTATGGCGCGAACGATATCGACGGTACGATCACCGACGGCGGTGAGCTGACGACGAGTTACTCCGTGGAAGCGAACAACGAGGTGAAGATGACGAAGGCCGAGCTGATCAGCCTGATCGAAGACGCCGGATTCGAAGCGGTTGAACGTGACACTGTCTACAATCGAATTGAAAGAAGAGATTTATCACCGGTCATTTGATATTCACTTGGACGAGGTCAGTACCACCTGCGGTAGCGGGTGGGTCAACCGTCGCCATCATGCGTGATTGTGATCGTTGACCCACCCGCTACCGCAGGTGGTACTGACCGTATCCAACAACGATCCCTGATTCTTTATGCAAAACACCATCACACTCGCACATTCACCAGACTCGGACGACGCATTCATGTTCTACGGTCTGGCGACGAACAAACTCGACACCGGCGATCTGAACTTCCAGCACCTGCTCAAAGACATCCAGACGCTGAATGAGGAAGCGATGCGCGGTACCTACGACGTCACGGCCATCAGCTTTCACGCGTACGCGTACATCCACGACAAATACGCGCTACTGCCTCACGGCGCTTCAATTGGCGACAACTACGGCCCAATCGTGGTTTCGCGCGAGCCGGCCACACCCGAAGACATCCCGAACCTGAAGATTGCGATTCCTGGCAAGTTGACGAGTGCGTTCCTCGCGCTCCGGATCTTCAATTCTGATTTCCGGTACGAGGTCGTCCCGTTCGACAAGATCATCGACGCGGTACAGGAAGGTCGCTGCGACGCCGGATTATTGATTCATGAAGGCCAACTGTTTTACCAGCAAAAGGGTCTATATAAGGTTCTGGATCTCGGGGAGTGGTGGCACGAAAAACATGGTCTGCCGCTGCCGATGGGTGGGAACGCCATCCGCCGCGATCTCGGCGCCGACCGGATCAGGGAGGTCTCGCAACTGTTGCGGGAGAGTATCAACTACTCGCTCACGCATCGAGACGATGCGCTTCAGTACGCCATGCAGTTTGCCAGGGACATGGAGCCGGAGCTTGCGGACAGGTTCGTGGCCATGTGGGTTAACGATTTGACCCTGGACTACACGGAGCGAGGCCGAGAGGCCGTCAGGCGCTTACTGGACGAGGGCTTCAAGAGGCAGATCATCCCGCACCCGGTGCAGGTCGACTTTGTGGACGCCTGAGGTCAGTTTAACAGGATTTCAGGATTAGACAGGATTATCAGGATTTATATTGATTTAGCTGGGGTGTGCGCGGTGATTTTATTAAGCCACCCCGCCCAGAAGGGGCAGCTAACCACCGCGCACATCATCGGCCTCAGACCACGTAAAACCAAGCTCCTCCCAAAGCCTGGTTTATCGCCCGCGCCGTGTAAGCAACGCCGCCGCTCGGCGTCACGTCTGCGCTCCCGCGCCGTAAAGCTCCACGGTTTTTGGACGAGTGCCTGTTGCCGACATGAGGACCTTGAGAAACCTTAAGAGTAATCTTTCTTTCAAACTAGCTGAGCCGCGATTTTCGAGGTCAACCGGGCTCCAATTAATTGTTTACTGCGCCGCTAGCCAAGTCATAACTTATTCTAGTACGGGCACCTTACACTAGATGCATGAAATTTTGCAACAGGAAAATGGCAGTTTGCCCATGTTCGGTTCAGCCCGGTTCCCGGCTGGCAACAGGAATCTTTCCCAACCGCATCTGAGGACAGTCAAACTTATGAAGATTTCCCCAATCATTCTGGCCCTGGCCGTCGTGGTCCTACTTCCGTTTAACGTCTCGGCCCAGGCTACTCAAAACGGAGCCCAAAACGGCGGTCAAAACGGAACCCTCGGCTCGGCTGATGTCGACCGCATTGTTCAAGCGTTCATAGCCAAGGAAATTCAGTTTCGGCGGGCGCTGAACCAGTATTCATTCAAACGCGATGTATTGGTCCAAAAAGTCGGCATGGGCGGGCAGGTCACTGGTGAATATCATCGCGTGTCGAATTTCACCTTCGACGATCAGGGAAACCGGTATGAAAAGATCACTTTCTTTCCCATGTCGACGATGCCTGAAATAACTCAGGCAGATATCGACCAGATGGGAGGTATCAATCCTTTCGCCCTCGAGCCAAACAAGATCAACGAATACACGTTTCGTTACGTCGGGAAAGAAAAAATTGACGAGCTTAACCTGTACGTGTTTGAAGTGACGCCGAAAGTCATACCCAATCCGAAGAAGACACAAGAAAAGCTCTTCTCAGGTCGCATCTGGGTTGACGATCAGGATCTTCAAATCGTGAAGACGAAGGGCAAGGGTGTTCCCGAGACGAAGGATAATAAGTTTCCAACGGTCGAAACGTATCGCGAACACATCGACGGTCGCTACTGGTTCCCGACTTTTTCTTACGCGGATGAAGAACTGATCTTCGAAAACGGTGGATCGATTCATGTTCGCATGAAGGTTCGTTATTCAGATTTCACGTTCACCGAGGCGACACTCAAGGTTGTTACTGAAATTGGCGAGACAGAGGAGACGCCGGCGAAAGGTGTTGCAAAGCCGCTCGAGGTTGGTGCTTTGAATTCAAAGGCGATCTCGTTGCCGAAGCCTGTGTATCCTGAAGAGGCGCGAAGAATCAGATCGTCCGGGCGAGTTACGGTGCGCGTCGTGGTGGATGAAACAGGAAAGGTGATCTCCGCGCAAGCGATCGATGGACCACCACCACTGCGTGAGGCGGCAGAAGCAGCAGCTCGTCTGGCGAAGTTCGAACCGACGATCAAGGATGGGATAACGGTGAAAGTGACGGGAACGCTGACTTACGACTTCTGATAGCCACGGATTAACACGGACGCCGGCACGGATTAAAGTTGATCCGTGTCGGCATCCGTGTTAATCCGTGGCAATAACTCTGCCTCGATCTGCGCGTGCACGTCACCTACTAATCGATTCATCTCATAATCGGTCGAGACATCCACCATCTCGACGGGTGGCATGAACACCATCTCCAACGTTCCCGATCTCGCGATGCCGGTCCCTTTTCCCATCAGCACATCCGAATGCTTGATCGCCACCGGCACCACCGGAACACCGGCTTGTCGCGCCATGTAGAACGCGCCTTTTTTGAACGGCAGTAGCTCGCCGGGTTTCGCACGAGTTCCTTCCACGAAGACTGCGAACGAGACTCCCGACTGAATGCGCTTCGCTGCCGCTTCAGTGGTCCGAATCGCACTTTCGGTGTTTGTGCGATCGATCGCCATCACGTTCACGAAACCCATTCCAACGCCAAGCACAGGCACTTTCAACAACTCTTTCTTCGCGAGTAATCCGATCCGCCTGCCCGTGTAGTAAAACATTGCCGCGGTATCCAGATACGACCGGTGATTCGAAACGAACACGTACGTCTGTTTCGGATCCAGCAACTCTAGCCCGCGCACTTTCACAGTCACGCCACTCAGTCGCAGCCACAAGCGCGCGCCGAAGAGCGCCCACGGATAAACCAGGTCGTGCTTGTTGACCACCCATGCAACAAGCAGGATCGGCACACCCAGGATCAGCAAAAGCACGCCCGCAACAAACAACGACCACCAGTAATGCAAGCGCCGCATAAAGCTGCGACGCCCGGTTGTGCTAGACTCCTGCGCCATGATTAGCCGTCGCTCATTTGTTGGCTGCCTGGCAGTCATACTCGTCGCACTCTCTACCTCCGCACTGGCTCAACCGACCGCGATTCCCTCTCCGAAGTCAGTTCTCGGATTTACGCCGGGAGACGATCGCACCATCGCCGACTGGTCACAGATTACCAGCTACTTCGAAAAGCTGGACCGCGCTTCGGATCGCGTTTTGGTTCAGAATCTCGGCCAATCGACCTTGAAACGCCCGGTAATCGTCGCCTTTATCAGTGCGCGCGAGAATATACTGGCTCTGGCAAAATACAAAGACATCCAGCAGCAACTCGCCGAACCACGCAAGATCTCCGGGAGCATGCCACGCGAGCGATTGTTTGCCGACGGCAAAGTCGTTGTAGCAATCTCTTGTTCGATTCACTCTACCGAGATCGTCGCTTCACAGATGTCGATGCAGTTCGCTTACGAACTCGCAAACGCTCAAGACGCTGACACTCGCGAGATTCTGGAAAACACAATCATACTGCTGATTCCATCGCCGAATCCCGACGGCATCGACATCGTCGCGAACTGGTATCGTAAAACTCTCGGCACGCCGTACGAAGGCCGTGAGCCACCGGAGCTCTACCATCACTACGCCGGTCACGACGACAACCGCGATTGGTTCATGCTCAATCTGAAAGAGACTCAGCTCATCACGCGCTTGCTGTGGCATGAATGGTTTCCGCAGATTGTTTACGACGTACACCAGCAGGGTTCGAACGGTTCGAGGTTCTTCATTCCGCCTTTTTACGATCCACCGAATCCAAACATATCGCCCTTGCTGTTGCGGCAAGTCGGACTGATCGGACACAAAGTCGCGGCCGATCTGCAAGCCGCCGGATTCAAAGGTGTTTTGACGAACGCGCTCTACGACACGTGGTGGCACGGCGGCTTTCGTACCGCGCCCTACTTTCACAACTCGATCGGTATCCTCTCCGAAGCCGCGAGTGCGAGGTTGATGACACCGGCAACAGTCACTCCTGAACAACTCGCGAGATCGACGACGCGCGGTATGCGCAACGCAACTGACGCAGCAACAAACTTTCCTGATCCGTGGCCGGCGGGCACTTGGCGCCCGCGCGACATCATGGACATGGAGATGATCGCTTCGCGAGCGATTCTCTCGATGGCTGCAAAATTTCGCACGGACTACCTGCGCAACTTCTATGAGCTTGGTAGAAAAAACATCGCACCAACCGAGAACAAGGGCGACACGATTGCCTACCTGATTCCAGCCGGGCAAGCGCGTGATGAAGCAGTCGCGAAGATGATCGGGACTCTGATCGATCAAGGCGTCGAAGTCTGGCGGCTCGACCGCGAGCTGCATGTTGTTTTGAGTCCGAGAGCGTTGGTGAGAACGAATTCCCCCACGGAAAAACTCGGCGCGTACAAAGTCGGCGGACCACTGTTGGAAATGCGTGAAGTGCCTTTGGGAAGTTACATCGTGTTTCTCAATCAGCCTCAACGCACGAATGTCCTCGCTCTCTTTGAGCCGCAGATCTATCCGAACAGGCTGACGGCGCTGGGCGAGGCTGAGCGTCCATACGACGTGGCCGGCTGGACTCTGCCGTTACAAATGGGACTGGACGCGCCCGCGGTCGTCGAGATCAGAGAATCCGATAATGAACGAAAGCTGACGCTGCTGAAAGATGCCAACCAGGTCAGGGCCGACCTCGCGCTCACATTGAAAAAGGGGGACGAGTCGCCAATCAAGAATCCGGTCAAGCAGCCTGTGCGTGTCGGGATTTACAAAAGCTGGGTGGGCAACATGGACGAAGGCTGGACGCGCTTTGTCTTCGACACGTTCAATGTTCCTTACACGTCGATGCGTGATACGGACTTCCGGCAAGGCTCGCTGAATTCGAAGTTCGATGCGATTGTTTTGCCGTCTCAATCGGCGGTTCAGATCGTGAATGGCCACGCCGCCGGCACGTTTCCAAATGAATACACCGGCGGCCTCGCGGAGGCTGGGCTCAAGAGTCTGAAAGATTTTGTAAACAACGGCGGGATGCTGATCTGTTTTGACAATGCGTGTGATCTGGCTATCAAGCAGTTTAACCTGCCGCTGCGGAACGTACTCGAAGGTGTCAAAACTTCGGACTTTTACTGTCCCGGATCGGTCGTGGCACTGGAGATAGATAACAAGAACCCAATCGCGACGACTCTTCCGGCGACGCTCCCCGCGTACTTCATCAACAGCTCGGCGTTCACGACGACGGCAGACGCGAACGTCCGCGTGATTGCGCGGTATGCGAAGGACAACGTGCTGTTGAGCGGCTGGCTGCTGGGCGAAGATAAGCTTCGCGGCCAGATCGCGCTGGCGGAAGTTGGGGTTGGAAAGGGAAGGATCGTCCTCTTCGGCTTTCGCCCACAACACCGCGGCCAGGCTTGGGGCACCCTGCCCTTGATCTGGAACGTCCTCTCCAGCGCCAGCGCAAACTCGAGTGAATAGCCGCTAATTCGAAGAACCCTCTCTGCGTACCTCTGCGTTCTCTGCGCCTCTGCGGTGAAATAGGCTGAAGAGTGACTGCACCGCAGAGGCGCAGAGAACGCAGAGGTACGCAGAGGAGCGCCGAGATACGCAGAGATCTTCCTTGCTCTCTGCGAGCCCAAAGGGTTATCCTTTGCCTTGCGAACACGGTTTCTCTCCCTTATCTCTCCAAACCGCAAACACTTTCGCCGTCTGGTGCATCGAACCGAGGTTTGGCGCTCGTGCGCCCTTTAAATCGGAGCGTGTTATGAAAAAGCTGTTTATTTTCCTATTGCTCCTCTCCCTGATTTCAACCTCCATCAGTGTGGGTTTTGGACAGGGCCGCCCGCGACGCGTCGGTCAACAAACCGGCACGGCAGAGACCACTACACCAGCAACGCCAACGCAACCACCCGTCCTCGGTGGCGCCAATTATCCGAACAATCGCAAACCCGAGCAGCAACAAGATCAACAACCAACAGGACCGGAAGAAGTCGACGCCGGCGACATCATTCGTGTCAGCACGACGCTCGTCACGATTCCCGTGAGCGTCATGGATCGCAATGGCCGTTACGTCCCGAACTTGCAGAAAGAAGAGTTTCGCATTTGGGAAGACGGTGTCGAGCAGGAGGTCGCGTTCTTTCAATCAGTCGATAAACCGTTCTCAGTGGTGTTGATGCTCGACACGAGTCCGTCGACTCAATTCCGGCTCGAAGATATCCAGGACGCGGCGATCACTTTCGTTAACCAGTTGCGCGCTGACGACAGGGTGATGGTCGTTTCATTCAACGACGACATCAAGATACTCAGCGAATTCACCACCGATCGTTCAAAGTTGCAGCGAGCCATTCATCGCGCCAATACCGACGACGGCACGCGTCTGTACGACGCTCTCGACATGGTAATTAACCAGCAGTTGAGCCGTGTGCAGGGAAGAAAAGCCATCGTGCTTTTCACTGATGGCGTCGACACCACCAGCCGCCGTTCGGATTACCAGAGCACGATCATGGACGCGCAGGAACTCGATGCGTTGATCTATCCCGTTCAGTACGACACGTCAGCCGACATGAACGCAGGAAACTTCCCCGTCAGGATTGATATTTGGGGACAGATTCTCGGCGGCATTTTTGGCGGTGGCGGCGGAGGCGGAGGCCCTCGACGTGGTGGTCGGAGCCGGGGCACGTCACGTGGCGAATACGACATCGCGAATGAATATCTGCTCGAGCTCGCAAACAGCACCGGCGGACGCGAGTACAAAGCTGACTCGCTACAAAATATGTCGTACGCGTTTGCGAACGTCGCGGAAGAACTGAGACGACAGTACAGCATCGGATATTATCCGAAGCGTGCACCTCAGGCAGGACAACGGCGCTTCATCAAAGTGCGAGCGCGACAACCAAATCTCGCGGTGCGCGCGCGCGACAGTTACATCTTCAATCCGTCTACCGGAGCCAACGTGGTCCAACGTTAGACCACAAAGGCACAAAATCATAGGTCAAACTTTTTGTATCTTTTGTGCTTTTTTGTGGCTCACTTCGGCGATGGCAGGCAGGCGCACAGTTAATACTGCGCCACTGCCATCACTCCGATTCCTTGCAGATACCGTCCCGCCGTGTAGCTCCACGAGGTGTCTGACGATCGCCAACCCTAAACCGAGACCGCCATGCTTGCGCGTGCTCGATCCGTCGGCCTGGCTAAACCTCTCGAATATCCGCGGCAGGAACTCCACCGGCACACCCGGCCCCGAATCCTCGATCCTGATTTCAGCCGCCGAATCGTGTCGCTCGAGGTAAACGTCGACGACTCCGCCGGCCGGCGTAAACTTCACGGAATTGGACAAAAGATTCCAAAAGACCTGTTGCAGCCGTTCCATGTCGGCCCTGACGATCGAGTCAGGCGCTTCAATGTGTGTGCGTATAGCGATCTGTTTCGCTTCAGCGGCGGGGCGGACGGCGTCAATAGCAGCGTGAATGACCAGTAAGATATCCATCGGCTGCGTATTGATGCGCAATTTTCCACTGACGATTCGCGACACGTCGAGTAGATCTTCAATGATCTGTCTTTGTGCCGCAGCATTTCGCTCGATCACTTCGAGCGCGTGTGCGACACCATCCTTATCGAGCTGCCCGCCTCGAAGCAGTCGCGACCATCCCACTACAGCATTCAGTGGCGTTCGCAACTCGTGTGAGACAGTCGCCAGAAACTCTTCCTTCAAACGGCTCGCTTCTTCAGCCTGCGCACGCGCCTGACTCTCGCGTTCCAACAACTCCGCACGTTCGCTTTCGGCTCTCACGGCTGCCGTGATATCCAACGTCACGCCGCGCATACCGATTGGACCACTCTCATCACAAACAACAATCGAATGCGATTCGACCCAAACCTCGCGGCCATCCTTATGCATCCATCGAAAGCGACTGATTCCGCCTTTGCCGGAAGCAAAAATAGCGGCAGCTTCACTAGCAGCCCGTTCTTTGTCATTAGGGTGAACAATGGAGAGCCAGAAGTTGGGAGTCGATAACCACTCCGTCTGGCTATAGCCAAGCATCTTCTCGACGTGACTGCTGACAAAATCTATTCGTTGATTCGCCTCATCAGGTTTCCCCCAGGCTTCCCAAACGACGCCGGGCACATGCGCAACGATGTCCGCGACTCGTTTGCGGTGAAGCTCGACCTCCGATCTGAGTTTCGACTTATCTTCCTCCGCCTTCGTTCGTTCGCTGGTAATAGCGGCGACCAGCAACGTCATTAACGTCGTCGTGCCCACGAAGGAGATCAAAAGCAACAGCGACACATTTGCATTCGATTGTACAAATGGACCATGACCGTGTCTTGCGCCCCACAAAGCCACGCCGGCCATAAGCACGATGGCACTAGTCACCACGCGCTGATCGAACTTCAAGGCCGCCCAAAGCAAACACGGCAGACACAAGTAAGCCAGCGGGTACGTCTTGACTGGTCCGGGAAACCAACCACCGAAAACGATCAGCACCACGATTATCAGCAAGGCAAACAGACTGCCAATCTCAGGCAAATCTCGTGAATCGACCTTGCCCGGCGAAAGCCACGCGAGCAGGAAAGGCGTCACGATTACAGCGCCAAAACCATCGCCCATCCACCAGGTCAGCCAAAGCGACGTAAACCTGGACCACTGCTCCGGCTCACCCACACACACACTCAAACTTCCGATCGTCGCGCTAACCAACGAGGCAAGCACGCCGGCATAGACCACAAACATCATCACCGTGCCGACAGACTCAAAAGATCCTTTCCAGCGCGCAGATCTCTTCAGCAGCCAATACGCGACAACGGCCTCTAACGTGTTGCCCGCGGCTATTCCAACCGAGGAAAGCACCCAAATGTCAGTAAACAGGTTCGCCGCGAGTGCACCGATGAAGATGCCGGGCCATACGCGAAAACCAAAAATCAGCAGCGATGCGATAGCGATACCTGTAGGCGGCCAAATGGCGGTGACGTTTGAGTGTAGTGAAGCGAGTGAGAGTCCGAGTTCAGCGCCCGCAAAGTAGACCAGCGCCACGATCAGGATCAGAACAATCGAGGGGATTGACTTGAGTTTCATTTCGGGTCAACGAGAGTCTAAATCCGACGGCGCTCTTGAAGCAAAGCTGACCCTGAAGTATTTAGCATTGCACTCCTGCTCGCGTAGTTTGGCGTTTGAACTTGGAGCCGAGTACTGACCCGGCTCCAACAGAGATGCTTAGAGAGGAAACGCAGAGGAGCGCAGAGAACACAAAAAAGCGCGGCGGTTTTTGCCATCCGCCGCGCCAACTATACCCACAGGAGGAAAGGGGTATTCAACGAGCAAAAGTATAGAGCATCTTGGTGCCCGTAGCAATGTGCGTTATCGCACTAATCGTATTGCTAAAACCACACTAAAAAATGTCAAACAGTTCCATTTGACATGAAATAAAGTTCCGATATGTTAAGATTCGACCTCCCCTTTGAGATACAAGACTCCGGCCTCCCATAGCAGCGCCGAAGCGTTGTCTTGCCTCCTGATCTTTTGTCCTTGCCGGACCGTACAAGAGACCAATGGCGACACGGGACATAATTGTAATTGGGGCATCTGCCGGTGGCGTAGAGGCGCTATACAAACTCGTTAGTGCGCTCCCGCCAGACCTGCCCGCTGCCGTTTTCATCGTACTGCACATTCCGGCACACGCTCCCAGCCTGCTTCCGGAAATACTTGCGCGCGATTCACATTTGACCGTCGCCCATGCGATAGACGGCGAGAGAATAAAACATGGAAAAATCTACGTGGCTCCACCTGATCGTCATTTGCTTATCGAAGACAGCCACGTAAAACTCGTGCATGGACCAAAAGAGAATCGGCATCGTCCCTCGATTGATACGCTTTTTCGATCCGCGGCGCGCTGGGCGGGTTCGCGCGTGATTGGAACCGTGTTGACTGGAGCACGCGACGACGGCACGGCCGGTATGCGCGCCATAAAACAACGAGGTGGTATTGCTATCGTGCAGGATCCGCATGAAGCCCGGTTCCCAAGCATGCCCCTGAGTGTGCTGCAGGGCGTCAGGGTGGATTACTCAGTGCCCCTGGATGAAATCCCGCCCCTTCTGGACAAGCTCTCCAGGCAGACTGCTGACGAGGAAGGACGGTATCCGGTGCCGGATGAAATTGAAATCGAATCCAGAATTGCCGAGCAAAGGATGGAAAGCGACGAACTGCTGGCAAGCGTCGAGAAGATTGGCAGGATATCGAAACTCACCTGTCCCGATTGTAACGGCGCTCTCTGGGAAATCAACGATTTAGACATGCTTCGTTATCGTTGTCATGTGGGCCATGCCTTTTCTGCGGAAAGTTTGAGTGAAGGTCAAACGCAGATGTTGGAAATGGCTTTGTGGTCTGCCGTGCGGGCGCTGGAAGAACAATCAGTCCTGGCACGGCGCATTGTCGAACGCGCACGCAGAGCCAACCAGGCTCGCGCAGCAAAGTTATTCGAAAAACGCGCAGAGGAAGCAGAAACACACGGCTCGATGATCCGCGAACTGTTGCTGAGCGCGGAAAAAGATGAAATAGCCGAGCCGGCGATGGGGATTGGAAACGACTAGAGGTCGCCCTGATGACAGCCGACAAAACAAAAACGGCCAACGATCTCGTGGTGGTTGGGTCGTCGGCCGGCGGTATCGGAGCTCTTTCGACTCTAGTTGGTACGCTCAACAAAGCTTTCCCCGCGCCCATCGTGCTCGCCCAGCATCTCGATCCGCAACGGCCAAGTCATCTCGGATCAATACTCGAGCGCCGCAGCACGCTCCCAATAATTGTGGTGAGTGAAGATTCACCGACTCCGCTCGAGAACGGCAAGATTTTCGTAGTGCCTTCCAACCGGCACGTGAAGATAGTAGATGGACATGTGCGTCTTGAGGACGATCATGGCGATGGACCAAAACCTTCTGTCGATATGTTGTTATCGAGTGCCGCTCAATCGTATGCGGAACATTTGATCGCTGTGATTCTAACGGGATCGGGATCGGATGGCGCCGTAGGCGCAGTCGATGTGAAGAATGCGGGAGGCGTGGTAATCATCCAGAACCCACAAACCGCACCTTATCCGTCCATGCCGCTTTCGCTACCGCCGACGGCTGTCGATCACGTCGTCGAGATGGAACAGATTGGACCACTACTTTATGACCTCCTGAAGGGTGTCGATATTCCTGAACAGGAGAAAGCCGAAGATCCTTTACGCGATCTATTGGCCCAGGTCAGTGATAGAACGAATATAGATTTTAGAAACTACAAGTCTTCCACGATTTTGCGCCGTATCTCCCGACGGATGGCGGTGACTCACAACGCCAGTGTCAGCGAGTACATAGATTACCTGCGCACGCATCATGACGAAGTAGAGGAACTGGTAAAAGCGTTTTTGATAAAAGTGACGGGCTTCTTTCGCGATCCCGAAGCTTTCGATTTCCTTCGCGAAACCGTTATCCCCGAGTTGATTGAACGCGGCCGCGAGAATGGCCGGACTTTACGCTTCTGGTCAGCCGGATGTGCAACCGGAGAAGAAGCTTATTCACTCGCGCTGCTGGTTGCCGATCACCTCGACGAGGAATTGCCGGAATGGAACATCAGGATCTTTGCCACTGACCTGTCAAAGGATTCAATCACCTTCGCACGCCGCGGACTTTATCCCGAGAACGTGCTCAAAAACCTACCTGACGATTATCGTATACGTTTTTTTGATAGGGTCGATCACGGCTACCAGGTCAAAAAAGCACTGCGACAAGTGGTGATCTTCGGACAACAAGACCTCAGTCGCGGCGTTCCTTTTCCGCGCATCGACCTGGTGACCTGCCGCAATCTGTTGATCTATTTGCGGCTGGAATTACAACAAATCGTGCTCGACCTTTTTGCCTATTCGTTGCAGCAATCACAAGGTTATCTGTTTTTGGGTAAGGCTGAAACGGCGCGGCCTACGAAAGGCGCTTTTGAACTCATAAATAAAAGGTGGAAAATTTATCGTTGCGTCTCGGGTCCAGTTCATTTTCAGGTCCAGGAGGGTGCCATGTCTCAAGGCTCCATGAATTCGTGGCGTGAAACACGCCGTAGGCCGACTAGCACGGCGGCACTTGCTGGTCCCACTGACCTGCCTCCGGTAGACTTCGACACTGCGCAACTCCGCCGGATTAACGAAACAATCTTGCGCTACACAACGGTCGCGGTCGTGATGATCGATCGCTCTTACCGGATTCTAACGATAAACGCCGCTGCACGACGGCTGCTTGGAGTCCGCGATATTGCTTACGACCAGGACTTTCTTCATACGGTGCGTGGCGTCCCCTATCAAGAGGTTCGGCGAGCCATCGATGCTGCTTTTCACGAACGCACCATGATGAAACTTTCAGAGCTCGAGCTGGACCACCCGACGGAAGGATCCGGACAATTCGTGAACCTCAGCGTCATGATCATGCCGGTTGAGACCGGCGCCGAACTCGCAGTCATTACTGTTCACGACGTCACGGAACAAACTCAACTAAAGAAGCGGCTCGAGGCAATCCAGGGCGAGCATGCTGAGCTTGTTGGCGAACTGAGCACAGCAAACAAACGCTTCACCACAATGAACAAAGAGCTCCAGGATGCTAACGAGGAGTTGCAGGCAGCCAATGAAGAACTGATGCTCACCCAGGAAGAATTACAAGCGACGAACGAGGAGTTTGAAGCTACCAACGAAGAGTTGCAGGCAACAAACGAAGAGCTTGAGACTAATAATGAAGAACTTCAGGCGACCAATGAAGAGCTACAAACGACCAATGAAGAGCTGTCGTTTCGTACGGCGGAACTTCAGGAGATGACTAAACAGTACAGAATTGAGGAGTTACAACTTTCCGTACTCCTGGAACGATATCCGTACTACGTGATGGTTCTGGATGCTGCGAACTTAACGATCCAAACAGTCAACCCCGGCTACAGAGAACTGTTCGCCGGCCGCGACGTGAATGGTTTGTCTATTAGAGACGTTTTCGTCGGCAAGGATCTGGACAAATTAGTGAAGTTGCTGAAAAACGTGATCGAGGACGGACAATCGATTAAGAGTGGCCCTCTTTTAGTCAGGGCCGGCGAACTTGAAAACAACAGCGATAGGTTCATTCACACAATTGTACCGATTGTTGATAAGAATAGTTCAACTGTGAATCGTCTCTTTGTTTACAGTGAAAAAGCTGAATAACCGGGGGGGGGGGGGGTACGTTTAAA
>JBIOUJ010000115.1:0-92503 GCA_044867025.1 Pyrinomonadaceae bacterium
ATCCGCGTTCATCTGCGAAAATCTGCGGCTTAATTCTGGAAACTTTCGTCCCCGTGGGGCGTCTAAGATTTCGAATGCGTAGAAACCTGTTTGGAAGTGCGGAAGCACGCGATTCATCTCTGTCAAAGAGCTCGATGGCGCCGGCGGTTATGAGCCGGGAAACTTAAAACTCGAACGCAGGCGACAACTTACTCCTGACGAGTGGCGTCAGTTCATGGAACACCTTGATGATTCATGTTACTGGCAGCTTGCCACCCAAGACGACAGCATGGATGGCAACGATGGCGCGCGATGGATCTTAGAGGGTGTTAAGGGAGGTCGTTATCACATTGTCGATCGCTGGACTCCTCAGAACGGCAGCTACCGTGAACTGTGTCTTTTACGCGCTTAAGTTATCCGGGCTAAAGCTCGATGCCTCGGAATTGTACTAACATCAGCTTCGCTTCCTGGAGGTGAAATCGATGAAAATTATTGCGTTTGTTATGCAGCTCGCAGGATTTGCTGTTGGCGCGGGCGCGGCACTCGAATTTCGTTACTATGGACCGGAAACTGTGCAGTTCTGGGTGGGAGTGTTTGCGGCGCCCGCGGGATTTTTCTTTGCGCTCGTAGGAGTGTTACTTTGGTGGCGTGGGCCAAGCGTGCGCCGGCTCGTGATGCTCGCCGGATTGATAATGGTAGCCGCAACTATCGCTGCGACTGCTCTCGGCGTGATGGGACCACCCGCGACAATCGTGGGTCTCGCGAGTGCGCTCACAGCTCTTGCATGGTCCTGGAAAACTGGTGCTCTGGCGCCTGGCGCGTAAGTTCCGTCGAGGCAGCCGCGCGAATTCACCATTTCAACCCTTCTGACGCCGCACGGTATGAAAGAAGCGAAACCGAAGCGACCGCTGTGGCAATGTCCAAAGTGCGGGCATCGCTTTGTCACCGCCAACGTCTGGCATTCATGCGGCCGCTACCGCATTGCAGATCATTTCGTTGGGAAATCGGATAAGCTTCGCGAGACATTCGACCGGTACGTTGCGGCAGCGCGAACGTACGGCACGTTGACCGTCTACGCACAGAAGACGCGCATTGTGTTGCAGGGGCGTGTGCGATTTGCCGGAGTTGTCGTGCGGAAGGATTGGCTTGATGCACATATGTGGTTGAGGCGCGCGGTGGACCACCCGCGGCTTTTTCGTACCGAATCGTATGGCAGCCTGGGGTTTGTTCATCGTTTTCGGCTCGAGGATCCGAAAGACATTGATGAGGCTATGATCAAGCTTTTGGGTGAAGCATACGTCGTTGGGCAGCAGGAGTGATGCCTAAGCAACAACAAGCAAAATCGAATGTGTTTGTTGCGCTGTTGCGTGGTGTCAATGTTGGCGGCAGTAACATGATCAGCATGAGCTCGCTTAAAGAGAGCTTCGAGACGATGGGTTTCGCGCAGGTCGCGACGTACATCAATAGCGGCAACATCGTCTTTAAGACAAAAGAAGGTGACGCACGCAAACTGGAAAAAAAGATCGAGCAGATGTTATCGAAAGAGTATGAGCTCGGTTCCAAGGTAGTTGTACGCAGTCTTCCGGAGATGGAGAAGCTAGTGAAGAGTTTGCCTCCAGCTTGGAACAGCGGAGACAGTAGTTGGCGTTACAACGTCATTTTTCTTCGTCACACGATCGACGCAGAAAACATCCTCGCCGATCTGCCGGTCAAGAGCGACGTCGACCATCTCACCTATCGTCCAGGCGCTCTCCTGTGGTCCGCGCAAGTGAGCGAGCTGCCCAAGTCCTACATGGCGAAACTATCAAGCCGAAAAATCTTTCAGGACATGACGGTGCGAAACCTTAACACCACCAGAAAGCTCTGCGAATTGATGAAGAAAGTCGACCAGAGTGCCTGATCAATACGGCAAGACCGAACTTCACTGGGCAGCGATCAACGGCCATCGTGATGTAGTCGAGCTACTCGTGAGGCGCGGCGCCAGCCTCGACCTTCATGAAGCCCGGTACAACAGTACCCCGGCGGGCTGCGCTCGTGAGGGCAGTCACATCGAACTCGCTGAGTTTCTTCAGTCAAGCTAGTGACTTTGATAAATACGCCGAAGGCGTTGGCTAATTCCAGCCCAGGGTTCGAGCCGCGAGAACCCTGGGACACAAAGCAAAAATAGAACAAACGCTGAAAGCGTTAGGCCTGTGCGAAATTAACCCTTTCAGAGTCTGTCGGAATAACGCCGAAGGCGTTCGCTAATTTCAGCCCAAGGTTGGAGCGGAAGCGACAACCTTGGGTTAGCAAATAAAATTAAGTCGAAACGCTGAAAGCGTTCCCCAATTGCCGAACCCTTTCAGGGTTCGAAATACATTTTGATTCGATTAGCCAGGGTTCTCGCTACGCTTGAACCCTGGGCTGAAATTAGCGAACGCCTTCGGCGTTATTCCGACAGACTCTGTAAGGGTTAATGTCGCACAGGCCTAACGCTTTCAGCGTTTGTTCTTCTTGCTCTTGTGACCCAGGGTTCTCGCTGCGCTCGAACCCTGGGCTGGAACTAGCTAACGCCTTCGGCGTTCAAAATGAACCAGTACTGATTTGTGTATTGGCTTGCCGACCGAAAACCCCTCAGCTAGAATGAGTGGTTTTCGTTATGGCCATTGATCGCATCAGTGTAAGAGGGGCTCGCCAGCACAACCTCAAGAACATCAATGTCGACATCCCTCGGGACCGCTTTACCGTAATCACCGGACTCTCCGGGTCGGGCAAATCCTCGCTCGCTTTCGACACGATCTACGCGGAAGGGCAACGGCGCTACGTCGAGTCGCTCTCGGCCTATGCGCGTCAGTTCCTGGATCAACTCGAAAAGCCTGACGTGGATTCGGTTGACGGTCTTTCGCCTGCGATCTCCATCGAACAGAAGACAGTTTCTCGTAGTCCGCGTTCCACCGTTGGAACGGTGACTGAAATCTACGACTACATGCGGCTGCTGTTTTCGTCGATCGGAATTCCGCACTGTCATCTGTGTGGCGCTGCGATAACGCGTCAGAGTGTCGATCAGATTGTTCAGAACGTGCTCGCTCTGCCGGGAGGCGAGCGTGTGATGGTGCTGGCGCCAATCGTTCGCGGGAGAAAAGGTGAGTTCAAAAAGGAGCTGGAAAAGCTCGCGAAAGAGGGATTTATACGCGCGCGTGTTGACGGCGAGCTACTGTCGCTCGACGAGGAGATCCGGCTCGACAAGCGACGCAATCACACGATCGAAGCGGTTGTCGATCGATTACTGATCAAGACAGGAATTCGCGAGCGACTGACGGACTCGATTCGCACCGCGTTGAAGTTGACTGGCGGCGCAGTGCTGATTTCGATTGTCGACGGTGAAGAAAAACTCTACTCGGAACGAATGGCCTGCGTGAATTGCGGCATCAACGTTCCGCCACTCGAGCCGCGCTCGTTCTCATTCAATTCGGCGTATGGCGCGTGTAAGCGTTGCCACGGGTTGGGAACGGTGATGGAGATTGATTCGCTAAAGCTGCTTCCCGACTCCAGTCAAACACCCGAAAGACTTGGGTTCATGGGAACGTCAGACAAGCAAGGCTCCGCATATCTACGCAGTGCGCTGCTCGCTGTCTGCAAACATTTTCGTGCCGATCCAAAGACGCCGTATGCAGACTTGCCGAAGGAAGTGCGTGACGGATTTCTGAATGGAGTCAGCGGCAAGATAAATTTCACGCAGGGACTTTATTCCTACCAGAACGACTGGAAAGGTGCACTCACGTGGCTTCGAGATCGTTTGAACGAAGCACCTTCCGAAAAGATAAGAACCGGGCTCGAGACCCTGGTGTCGCCTACAGTCTGCAGCGAATGCAATGGACGGCGCTTACGTTCTGACTCGCTATCGGTGCAAGTAGGCGGACGCGGCATCGCGGAATACACGGCGTTGCCGATCGAGGATGCTGTCGAGGCGTTCGAACAGATCGCGCTGAACCCCCGCGAGGAACAGATCGCTGGTCCAATTTTGCGAGAGATAAAAAACCGCCTGCGTTTTCTGAAGACAGTGGGTCTCGGTTATTTGACACTGGACCGGTCGTCGTCGTCGCTCTCGGGCGGTGAGGGTCAACGCATTCGGCTCGCAACGCAGATTGGATCGCAGTTGCGTGGTGTTTTGTACGTGCTTGATGAGCCTTCGATCGGGCTACACCCGCGCGACAATCAAAAGCTGCTCGACACGCTTTCGACGCTGCGCGATCTCGGCAACACAGTGCTTGTGGTTGAGCATGATGAAGAGACGATCCGTCGTGCTGATTATGTTGTCGATCTTGGACCAGGAGCCGGCGCGCACGGTGGAGAAGTCGTCGCAGTAGGCACGGCGGCGGACGTCGCTGAGAATCCCGCGTCGATCACTGGACTCTACATTCGCGGGGCACGGAAGATCGAGGTGCCGGCGGAAAGAAGATCTCCGAATGGGAAATACCTCACCGTTGCCGGCGCTTATGCGAACAATCTGAAAGAGATCGACGTCGCGTTTCCGCTTGGCTTATTGACGGTTGTGACCGGTGTTTCCGGCTCAGGTAAATCCACGCTTGTTGAAGACATTCTTTACTATGCGCTGGCGCAACACCTCTACGGTTCGCTAACGGAGCCTGGACCATTCAAGTCGATCGAAGGCCTGGAACACGTCGACAAGGTGATCGAGATCGACCAGTCGCCGATCGGCCGTACGCCGCGCTCGAATCCAGCGACGTACACGGGATTGTTTACGCCGCTGCGAGAGCTTTATGCGATGCTGCCGGAGTCGCGTGAGCGCGGGTACAAACCGGGACGCTTCTCTTTCAACGTCAAAGGTGGACGTTGTGAAGCGTGCGAAGGCGACGGCATGAAACGCATCGAGATGAATTTTCTTCCCGATGTGTATGTGCTTTGTGATGTGTGTCGCGGTGCGCGTTATAACCGTGAGACGATGGCCGTGAAGTACAAGGGGAAATCGATCGCCGACCTTCTCGATACGACCGTTGAAGAAGCGCTTCCGCTGCTCGAGAACATTCCGCAGATCAACCAGAAGCTACAGACGCTGCTCGACGTCGGACTCGGTTACATCAAACTGGGCCAATCAGCGACGACGCTGTCCGGCGGCGAAGCACAACGCATCAAACTCGCGAAGGAACTTTCAAAAAGAGCCACTGGTCGCACGATCTACATTCTCGACGAGCCGACCACGGGCCTGCATTTCGCTGATGTTCACAAACTGCTCGACGTTCTCCAGCGTCTGGTTTCACTTGGAAACACAGTCCTGGTGATCGAACACAACCTCGACGTAATCAAGTCGGCCGATTACATTATCGATCTCGGCCCCGAAGGCGGTGAACACGGCGGACGCGTCGTTGCCGTCGGCACCCCCGAAGAAGTCGCCCGCTCGCGCCGCTCCCACACCGGCCACGTCCTCCGCCCGTTGCTCAATGGTCATTAGCCACAAAGAGGCACAAAATTTTGTGTACCTTTTGTGCCTCTTTGTGGCCTGAATGCTAGAATCGTGGCTCATGTCCATTTACAACGATCTTAGACCTCTCGAGCTCCACGGAGTCAAAACGTATCCGCTTGCATCACGCAACAGCAAAGTAAATCTAAACGACTTTGCAAAGCCGCTGAGTGATGATTCATCTTTACAAGATTTCCTGGACCACCTGCCGAATGTTCTCGCGGTGCGGTCGCTGCGACAGATTGCTGCTCGAATAAAACGTGCGCGGGAGTTGAAGAAGCCGATCATCTGGGGGATCGGTGGGCATGTGATCAAGACGGGTCTGGCGCCGAACATTGTCGACTTGATAAAACGCGGGTATGTGTCAGCGATCGCGGCGAACGGATCGGTGCTGGTCCATGATTCCGAAATTGCGATGATTGGTTCGACTTCAGAGGACGTGGACGCCACGCTCTCAGAGGGCGTTTTCGGCGGCGCAGAAGAGACAGCACAACTTCTCAACACCGCTGCGCGCGACGGTGCAAACGATCAGCTCGGACTCGGCGAAGCGGTCGGTCGCGCTTTGCTCGCCCGCGAGCCAAAGCATCGTGGCTATTCTCTGCTTTGCAACGCTTACGAATCGAGAATTCCCTTCACTGCACACATCACGATCGGCGGTGACATCGCTCACTTTCATCCAAACTTCGACGGCGCCGCATTGGGCGCTACAACTCACACAGACTTTCGTTTACTCGCAGAGTTGGTCCGGCAGATGGACAGCGGCGGAGTTTACTTGAACGTCGGATCGGCAGTCGTGCTTCCCGAAGTCTTTCTCAAATGCGTAACTCTTGTTCGCAACCTGGGCCATCCTTTTTCAGACATCACTACTGCTAACTTCGATTTCATTCAATCGTATCGTCCGCTGACAAACGTCGTGCGCCGTCCGACGGAGAACGGCGCGGGCCATGGTTATTCCATCATCGGCCATCACGAAATCAACATCCCACTGCTCGCAGCTCTGCTCACGAGTCGAACTTCGGCTTGACCTGATCACCGTTCCTCGTTTATCCTGCCATCTCTGAAATTGAAATCGGATTTCAATTTCGGACATTTTACCAAATTACCCCTCGTAAGCAGTTCCGGCATTACAAATAGAAAGGGTGGCGATCGATGCGCGCCAAACAGTTACTACTCCTCTTAGTCTCGGCAATTCTAATCACCCCAGCAGTTGCTCAGGAAGCACAAAAGAAGACTCCCGTTCGCGGAAAAGTCGTCGACCAGAATCGCGCCGCCATTCCCGGTGCTGACGTCTCGGCCTCGGGGACCGGAGTGCCCTCCTCCTCCGCAGTTACGGATCGAAACGGCGAGTTCTCTTTAACGCTCGAACCAGGCGAATATCAAGTGCGTGTCATCGCCGAAGGTTTTTCGGAAGTGACGCATACCGTGAACCCCATAACGCGTACTGAACCACTCGAAATCGTCCTGCCGGTTGGTTCATCAAACGCGTCGGTCACAATCACGGACACGGCTGGTTACGGCGTTAACTCCATTAGCACCGCAACGAAAACGCTGACTCTGCTGCGCGACATTCCGCAATCGATCTCAGTCGTGACGAAGGAACAGATTCGAGATCAATCAATGTCGAGCATCGGGGACGTTGTTGCATACGTGCCTGGCGTCACCGCAGCAATGGGCGAAGGCAATCGCGACCAGTTGGTGATCCGCGGCAACAACACCACTGCCGACTTCTTTCTCAACGGAGTGCGTGACGACGTTCAGTATTTTCGCGATCTATACAACATCGAGCGAGTTGAAGCGCTCAAGGGACCAAACTCGATGACGTTCGGTCGAGGCGGTGGTGGCGGAGTTATTAATCGTGTGACTAAGGAAGCCGGCTTCGCGTCTTTGCGCGAAATAACTGCACAGGGCGGCTCGTTCGGCAACAAGCGTTTCACCGGAGATCTCGATCAACCGCTCGGTAATAAGTTTGCATTCAGAATTAACGGGTTATATGAAAACTCGGGCAGTTTTCGCGATCACGTCGATCTGGAGCGTTATGGTGTGAACCCGACGGCCACACTCATTCTCGGTCCTAAGACGGCTCTCAAGCTTTCGTACGAGTACTTTTACGACGAGCGTACAGCGGATCGCGGTATTCCATCGTTTCAGGGAAAACCTGTGGACGTTCCCATCGAGACCTACTTCGGAAATCCGAACGACAGCACAGCGTGGATTGGCGTGAACATCGCATCGGCGACTATTGACCATCAAGCGGGTCGCTTCAACATTCGCAATCGCACGATGTTTGGCGATTACGATCGCTTCTATCAAAACTACGTGCCTGGAGCCGTAACTGCGAACAAAACATCCGTATCGATTTCGGCTTACAATAACGCCACAAAGCGACAGAACATCTTCAACCAGACCGATGTTACGTTCACAGCGTCAACCGGATCCATTCGCCATAACTTCCTTGCTGGGGCTGAAATTGGAAGACAACTGACGGACAATTTCCGGAACACCGGGTTTTTCAATAACACTTCGACGACAATCCTGGCGCCGTTGTCTAACCCGTTAATCAGTACGCCGGTGACATTTCGACAGAACGCAACCGACGCGAACAACCACGTCAAAACAAATCTCGCAGGAACCTACGTTCAAGACCAAATTGAAATCAATCGCTACCTCCAGGTGGTCACCGGAGTGCGCTTTGACTATTTCGATCTACAGTTTCACAACAACAGAAATGGTCAGGACTTGCGGCGGATCGATCAGCTTGTTTCGCCGCGAGCCGGCGTCATTGTGAAACCCGTTACCGATCTGTCGATCTATGCAAACTATAGTGTCGCCTATTTACCAAGCTCGGGCGATCAGTTCTCGCAGCTCACAAACATCACTCTCCAGCTCAAGCCTGAAAAGTTCAACAATTACGAATTAGGAGCTAAGTGGGATATCCGCCGCAATCTATCGTTCACGACGGCGGTCTATCGGCAAGATCGCCTGAACAGCCGATCCATGGATCCAAACGACCCCGCGAGGATTGTCCAAACAGGCAGTCAGCGCACAAATGGATTTGAGTTGGGGTTGAACGGCAGACTCATGTCCAAGTGGAGTGTCGCTGGAGGTTACGCCTTTCAAGATGCGTTTATCAGCAGCGCGACGTTTGCTGACGCAAAAGGAGCCAAGGTCGGACTCGTTCCCAGGCACAGCTTTTCATTGTGGAACAACTACAAGGTGCTTCCAAAACTTGCGCTTGCGATGGGTATTATTCACCGATCCGACATGTTCACGTCGTTCGATAATAAAGTGGTTTTGCCGGGCTACACCCGTGTAGACGCGGGGGTGTTCTTCTCCATCAATGAGCACTGGCGCCTTCAGGCAAACTTGCAGAATCTGTTTGATACGAAGTACTACCTCAACGCCCATAACAACGATAACATTCAGCCCGGCGCCCCCCGCGGTGCTCGCGTTGCACTGGTTGCAAGATTTTAATGCGCGACGCCGCATCCGATAAGCATGAACAAGCTACGACGAATAATTTTTTGGTGTCATCTGCCCGTCGGTGTCATCGGCGGGTTAGTGATCTTCAACATGTGCGTTACCGGAGTTCTGTTGACTTACGAAAAGCAGATTACTTCGTGGGCCGACACTCGTAATTACAGGTCTGCACCTCCGGCGCCCGGCGCGCAACATCTCCCTGTCGAAACGTTAATAGCTAAAAGTCGCGAGTCGCGCGGTGCAAATCCGACAGCGGTGACGCTGAAATCAGATCCGTCGGCGCCGGCAGAGATCGCGTTCGGTCGTGAAATAACTCTTTTCGTGAATCCTTACACCGGATCGATCTATGGCGAGGGATCGCAAAGAGTCAGAAACTTCTTCAGAAGCGTGACCGAATGGCACCGCTGGCTTGGCGCCAAGGGCGAGAATCGTAACGTCGCTCGCGCCATCACCGGTGCGTGTAACCTCGGATTTCTGTTCCTGGTCATGAGTGGATTTTATTTATGGTGGCCCAGGAACTGGAATTTGAAATCACTTCGCAACGTCACGTGGTTCAAGCGTGGACTGCCGTCGAAAGCCCGATACTTCAACTGGCACAACGTTATCGGCTTTTGGTCCGCTGTGCCCCTGTTCATCGTCGTGTTGTCAGCAGTGGTGATCTCGTACACATGGGCCGGTAATCTCGTATATCGCATCGCCGGCGAAACACCGCCAGCGCCGCGCGCGAATCAGCCGGCTCCCGCGAGTACAAACAATCAAGTGGATCTTGCAAACAATCTGAACTCGGCCTGGCTTCGCGCCGAACAGCAATCGAGCGACTGGCGCAGCATCACCATGCAATTGCCCGCGTCCGCGACAACACAGGTTACGTTCAATATCGATAGCGGGACTGGCGGGCAACCCCAAAAACGCGCCCAACTGGTTTTGGATCGTGCGACTGGCGACGTGGTTCGTTGGGAACCTTTTTCGTCATACACACGCGGCCGTCAGCTTCGTTCAATCCTGCGTTTTGCTCACACGGGCGAGGTTGCAGGAATTATTGGACAAACGATTGCAGGTCTCGTCTCAACCGGGGGCGCGATGCTCGTTTTCACCGGACTCGCGCTGGCGATTCGCCGTTTCCTCGCCTGGGTGGCAAACCGATCGCGATCTTCGAAAGCTCCGTCTAATGTTATACTGCGCCCATCATAAACCTATGGACGCCGAAAAACTTAAGCACTTCCAAAACCTTCTTCTTACACAATTACGCCAGCACACTGATCAGATCCGCACGGATCAGGCAGCCGCCCTCGAACTTTACGACGACGGCGTTAAAGACAGTGTCGATCTATCCGTGCAGGACTTGAACAAAGAGATCGCGCTGCGGCTTGGTGAACGGAGCTCGAAGGTCGTTGCCGACATCGATCAGGCGTTGTTGCGTATGAAGGAAGGAAGCTACGGAATCTGTGCGCGTTGCAGTCAACCAATCGACGAACGACGTCTCGAAGCCGTCCCCACCGCGCGCTACGACGCCAACTGTCAGTCAATCATTGAAAGCATGAACGGCGAAGACGATCTCCCCACGCTTTAATTTGTGCAATCTGTGTACTAAGCCTTTGGATGTGCTTTATCGTAGACCTCGATCAGCTTCTCCATCGAAACATGCGTATAAACCTGCGTCGTCGAAAGCCGCGCATGTCCGAGGAGCTCCTGGATGTCGCGCAGGTCTGCACCGCTGTCGAGTAGGTGTGTCGCGAACGAGTGCCGCAGAGCGTGTGGACTGATGTTGTGCATGCCCGCGCAGATGCGTATGTACTTCTCCACCATGCGCCCCACTGAGCGCGTCGTGATCCGTGTTCCCTGGTAGTTCAAAAACAAAGCATCTTCATCACGCTTTGAAACAGGCGCGTTGAAAAGAAACTTTTCCCGCACGCCGAGGTAATTCCGAATCGCTTCACCTGCAGGATCGCCAAACGGAACAATCCTTTGTTTCCGGCGCTTCCCTGTCACGCGTATCAACTGATTCTGGAAATCAACATCAGCGACATTCAGCGTCGTCAGCTCCGCCACTCGCACACCAGTCGCATACATCAACTCGAGCATCGCCCGATCGCGCTTTCCGAGATCGGTATCTAAATCCGGCGACTCGATAAACCTGATCGCTTCCTCGATCGACAGATGTTTCGGCAGTTTCTTCTCCAGCTTCGGCGTAGACACGAGCTTCGCTGGATTGAGTTCCAGCACACCTTCACGCACGAGAAACTGGAAGAAAGTCCGCAGCGCCGCGAGCTTCCGGGCAATCGAACTCTTCTTCTTTTGGTCAGAATGAAGCGACGCCATCCATTCGCGGATCGTCAGATGATCGATCTCTGAAACGTCAGGGAGCTTTGTCTTCTGGTCAGGTGCAAGGAAGTGCGTGAACTGTTCGAGGTCGCTGTCGTAGTTGCGTAAGGTGTGCGCGCTGACGTTGCGTTCGTAACGCAAATGTTCGAGGAATTGCTCGATCAGCTTATCCATCAGATGCTACCAACCGGCGGTGGTTACCGGCTTCGGTGCATAATAGCCCTTTCGCGCGCGGATGCGAACATCATTTCTGGATTTCACTCGCAAATCGAGTTTGTGCATGCGCCCATCACGTTGTTCGGCGCTGGCGTAATAACTCAAAACATACTGTTGCGCCAGATCAGCGGCAATCTGATCGAAAGCGAGATCGAGTTGATCGGTTGTTTTCGGAAGATAGACAGCGCCGCCGGTCTCACCTGATAACTGCTCCATGCGACGCTCGGCCGCGAGCGCGCGAAGGTTCGCGCCCTCATACAATCCCGTTTGGACCACGTACACCTGACAATCGTCTGCGAGCACCTGTTGGACCACCCAATCGAAATCACTGACATGACTGGTCGTTTCAATTCCATCGGAAACGATCACCAGGACGCGGCGCCCGGAGTAAGGCCGCAAATAATTGGCGGCGCCGACGATGGCATCGAAGAGCGACGTTCCGCCTTCGGGCCGGCCAAACATCGTGATCGTCTGTTCGAGACGAAGGACGTCGCGAGTTAGAGGCTGGGCCAGATAGCTATCCGTTTCGATCGAGTAAATTGCAGCTTCATCCTTTGCGCGCAACACCTTTCTGAAGAAACGGACGGCGGCCTGCTTTTCAAATTCGCGGGCCGCATCGAGGCTGCCGCTGTTATCAAACAGCATCACCAAACGAACGGCAGTTTCCGAGCGCGTCAAATCGCTGAGCGGCCGTGCCTCGCCGTCGACGCGCAGTTCGAAGTCGTCCAATTTCAGATTGACGACTGCAGTGCCACGCTTATCAACCACCGAAACAGGAATGGGAACAAGGTTGGAGCTGATGCGAACGACGTCGTCAGGATCGACTTCATCGGTGGTCTTCTTCGACGTAGGAACAGGCGGTGGAGTTCCGATATTGGGTCGATTTGGATCGGCGATTGGACCCGATGGCCCTTTCTTACCCGGCTGCTTTTGTCGACCTGATTGACTCCAGACAGGCACGCTCAGGCAAACAAGCGCCACGAGCAAAACGATAATGCGGCTCGCTCTTAGCGTGCGTGCGCGATTTCGCGTGTGGTGTGATTCTGCTGGAGCCACTCTGCCCATTCTTTCAAAGCCAAATCGACTTGCAACTGCCTGCGATCACGCTTCTTACGCACGTTGCGTCTTGCGGGTTCTGGGAGCGGAGGCAAAAGCGCGAAAGTGATGTTTACTGGTTGAAAGTTGTTCGCGTCTGCGTGCGAGACGTAACGTGCCAGCGCTCCGGTTGCACTGCGAGCTGGAGCTTCCAGTAACTCCGAGCCACGCGCCAACCGCGCTGCATTTACACCGGCGAGCCATCCCATCGCCACTGACTCGACGTAACCCTCGACACCCGTGATCTGTCCGGCGAAGAACAGGTTAGGACGATCGCGCATCTGCATCGTCGCGTGTAGCACGCGCGGTGAACAGATGTAAGTGTTGCGATGGATTTGACCGAACTGGAGAAACTCAGCGTTTTGTAATCCCGGAATGAGTCGCAACACTCGAGCTTGTTCGCCGTAGCGTAGATGATTCTGGAAGCCCACCAGGCTGTATGCGTCCGCCATTAAATTTTCCTGGCGCAGTTGCACGGCGGCGTAGGGCTCTCGACTGGTTTTCGGATGGCGCAATCCGACCGGCTTCATCGGGCCGAAGCGAAGCGTGTCGACGCCGCGTCGCGCCAGCTCTTCAATGGGCAGACATGCCTCAAACCAGCGCGTCTCTTCAAAACGCTGAAGCGGGACGCTCTTCGCTTCCAGCAGCTCTGAATAGAACCGCGCGTACTGCTCCTGGTCGAACGGACAGTTGAGGTAGTCGTCACCGCCTTTGTCGTACCTCGCCGCACGAAAGGCGATGGAAGTGTCGATCGAATCGGCGGCGACAATCGGCGCGATGGCGTCGTAGAAATACATCTGGTCGCTGCCGGTCAGCTTCATGATCTCCGCGGTTAACATGTCTGAAGATAAAGGGCCGGTTGCGATGATTGTGATGTTGTCTTCAGGGACGCTCGTGACTTCTTCTCGAATCAGGCGAATCCGCGGCTCAGTTTCGATGCGCTGCGTGATCAATTTGGCGAATTTTTCTCGATCGACAGCCAGAGCAGCGCCGGCAGGCACGCGCGTTTCCGCTGCCGCACTCATAACCAGCGACCCACCCTGACGCAGCTCCTCTTTTAATAAATACGACGCGGTTCCGGCTTCGTCGGATTTGAGAGAGTTGGAACAAACGATCTCGGCGAGTTTGTCAGTGCGATGGGCAGGCGTTTGTTTCACCGGCCGCATCTCGTAGAGATTGACATGCGCGCCAAGCCGCGCGGCCTGCCACGCCGCTTCAACACCCGCTAATCCTCCCCCAATAATATTTAAATCCGTCTTCATTTGTGTCATCCGTGGCTAGGGTTTCGCCGGAGTATCGAGCTTGTAGTCCTTAACATCACCGGAGAAATGCTTGTAATCGCTCCACTCTATCGTCTTGTTATACTCGCCTCCAGCGAACAACAACACCTTCACAGAAAGATTCACGTGCGCAAAGCGAGGCAGCCAAACACCTTGCACCATCCGTGTTTGCTCGATCACGAGCGCAGCTCCGGGCTTGAGCGATACCAGCAAACCGCCCCCCATTTTAAAACCTTCAGCCAACCGCGCTTCAAGTCTGATCACCTGCTTGTCGATCGGATCGATCCACACGACTCCGATCAACTTCGCAATCAAACTCTCTTCGCGGTTTTGTGGTCGAAACCCAGGGCGCGGCCGGAAATCGAAAACAATCGCCTCGCGCCCCTCGATCATCTCGCGACGTGGTGAGACAAATTCGCACGCTCTCAGAAACGGAGAGATCTCAGTCCCCTCTTTATCTTCGTTACGCTTCTTTTCGCGCTCGGCGCGACGTTGCGCGACCTTCTTCTCGTCTTTCTCTTTGTCGCGTTCGGCCTTCAGAAACTCTTCCTGTATGCGCCGCTCCTCCTTTGCTGCGCGTTCGGGAGACAGCGGCACGCCGTTCTCGCTGATCAGCTTCTGGACCGGTTCGCGATTTGGCAACGGATAGACCTCGTAGACTTTGACTGTCTCTTTCTTGATTTCACCTTTGCCGTTGATCTCGCGATCGGTCTCGGTCTGTTTGAAAGCATATTCAGAGACACGCTTTTCAAGTTCATCCTGGTTTCGCGACACCTCACGCATCAGTGCCACAACGTCTAAACTTTCCTGTGCGGCCGGTGGATCGAAAACGCGATCGTCTACACCCGTGTCGTATTTGACGGTTTGAAGCAAAAGCGTCAGTTCACCAGGACCGTCGACGTTCATTCTGATTCGATGAGGCTCGGCGATGCCTTGTTCCGGTCGGTAGTCATCAAACAGAACTCGTGTGTTTCTAACGTCGCCTGTGATCTTGGTTATGAGAGACGTCTTGACGCTGAAGTAATACCGAAAACTAGCACCGCTTCGCATGGAGAACTCGACGATGTACGCGGGCTCCGAGCCGAGATCGCCGAGCGAGACGACGCGCGCGAGCACGTTTGCTTTTTTGAAGTTGATAAGGCGCGAGGAGTCGAGTGAGGCGCGAAGCTTGGCCGCGGCGCTTTCTGTGCCCGTCAGAGTTCGCAAACGATTATCCAGTCCGATTTCCCAGGCGGATCTCGCGTTCGTTCCGGAGATGATCTGGCCGTTGCCGAACGTCAGTTCCCAACGCTCGGAGGAAGGCGCTTTTCGTTGCGTGCGTGCGGTGCCGATCGGTTGATTGTTGAATTGAACGATCCACTCGTACGTCGCATCTTTGCGCGCGGCCGCCGTTTTCTTGCCGCCGATTGCTTTCAGGTAGTTGTCGACAATCTTGTCGGCTGAAGGAAGTTTCTTCTGCGCGAGCGCGAGTTGGCCCACGCCTCCTATGAACAGCAGAATTAATAGAAGTCGAATAGTTCGTCGCACTTACTTCTTCTTTGCGGCTTTTTTCTTGGTTGCGGGTTTCTTCTTCGTTGCCTTCTTCGTTGTCTTCTTCGGCGCAGCTTTCTTCGTTGCAGCCTTCTTCGTTGCAGCTTTCCGCGTGGCACGCTTTTTTGCACTCACCGCCGCCGGTTTTCTCTCTTTTGTGCTTTTTGTGCCTTTTGTGGCTTTACTTGTTTTTGTTTTCGTCGGCGCCTTCCTGGCTTCAGGCGGCGTTCCGGGAATCAAATTACCTGTTTGTCTTTCTTGTTGCTGCGCGAATTCTTCTTGATTCTGATGGAAGTCGTACTCATTCAGTTCGCCGCCTCTAACTTTGTATCGATCTACATTCTTGGTCGCATCCTTCGGCATGGTCCCTCCTGCTAGTCCGATCTTGTTCGGCTTGACACTGCAAACACTGCATTCGTATATTTCAGAAGCTTCTTCAGCCGGCTTAGCTCAGTTGGTAGAGCGTCTGATTCGTAATTAGAAGGTCGCCGGTTCAATTCCGGCAGCCGGCTCCACGTTTTGTACAACAATTTAGCGCAATAATGAAGGCGGCTTCCCAGCCCCTTAGAGTTTGTGGGCAGGAACCGTTCGACCGAGAAGCACGTAGATCAAGCTACCCAAGACTCAAAAGAATATCCGAAAGCCTCAGAAATGGATGGTAGCCCATCAATTGGTGATGGCTCGAAGCCAAACTTCTCATAGAAACGTTTAGCGGAATCGTCTTTCGCGTGAACGAGCATCGCCCTTAGACCCGCGATCTCCGCCGCCTGTATCGTTCGAAGTAGAGCATCTTTAAGGAGCGCAGTCCCTAAACCGCTCCCCTGCTCAGTTGAATCCACGGCCAATCGGGCGAGGAGAATCACTGGAATTGGATGCCTCGGTAGTCCGGACTTTACGCTTTGCGGAGCTTCTTCGAGCGATACCGAGCCATAAGCAAGTGAGTAGTAACCAACTATTCGATTACCGCGGGTTGCAACATAGGTCCTCGCGGCATGCTTCTTCTGATTTTGTAAAGCATACTTTTTGAGGTAGTCGTTAAGCGCCGGTACTCCACAGTTGAAGGAATTGCGGTCATGGTCTTTCGTTAGCAGTTTCGGCTGATTGAGGTTTTCAGCGGTTGGCATCAAATAGCCCCGGCTTGGTCAAGAGTTTACGCAATGCGGGAATCGCTCTTGGCGGCGCATCCAGCGCGTCACAGAACTCCTTCCACTGCTTTTTGGGCAACCTAAATTGCACCTGATCAGCGATGACCTGCTGCGCCGCTGTGAGCGACTGTTCGAGCACAAAGTCACTAATCGTTGTATCTTTAATACGAGCCGCCTCCGCAATAACTCTCTTTTGAGTGGCCGATGCACGAATACTAAAACGTGAGGCCTTCTGCGTCGAAGCTTTCCGCATTGTGTTTGCCCTTGGCATTTCGATCTTCTCCTTCTAACTCTCGCCCCCCAGCATATCACCGATGGACGCACAATGTACACCCAACTTGAAAACGGAAAAGGTTCACCGATGGTCCAGAGTTTGTACGTCATTTCTTTTCCCCGACAAACGATTTAGCCGACTCGTTTGCATTCCCTAAAGATCAATGCTGCATTTTCTATGCGCCAAGCAAAATTACTGATTGCAGTCATTAAAGGCGAACTGTTAGTCCGCAGCGCTACACCATAAGGCAGAACATGCAAAGCCGCAGATTTCGCGGATAGCGCAGATCGGATCTGCGTTTATCCGCGCGAATCTGCGGCTTACCCTTCTTTCTGCTGCAAAATTGCTGTTTGGATTTCGGAGATGAAAACTGGAATGAACGAGAACCCTTACGGGTTTGCCCGAATCCTATATGGGATTTGTACGTAACCTGTGGGTTCTCTCAAGATCCTGAACGATACCGGTGAAAGGACACACAGGATTTCCTGGATCCCAGAAGCAGTTTACGAGAGCCCTGGTTGCCACTGAAATCCAAATAGGATCGTGCAGAATATTGACAGGGCCTCCCGGATCCTGAAAGGGATTCAGCGGATTTCAGGAGTGATCCAACGGATCTCGAAGGGGTCAACGAACACGCGAGCCGAGAACGCCGGCGGCGAATTGAAGTTTCAACCTGAGACGCAGCGTCGGATCAGTGAAACTGTTTCCGGGCTGAGTCAAACTTTTTCAATCGAACGAGAGCGTTCACACGCTTGATCAGCAAGAGATCCCCGTACGTTGTCCTTAGTCTAGTATCTGAGAATTGGTTGATAGTGTCTGACCGGCTTTGCACGAAAAGTGGTCCTTGTAGGGACTTGAAGTCTTCTCTGCGATCTCTGCGTATCTCTGTGATCTCTGCGTAACTACAATCACGAGAAATATTTAACGCAGAGATCACAGAGATACGCAGAGAACACAGAGAAGATCAAATAGTTGTAAAAACCACTTTTCGTGCAAGGCCTGTCTGACCGTAGGCCCAATCCACTCTCAAGATCGTCATTCGCATCCAACTTGCGAAGGAGCTCCGAAGCTAATCCGATTAATCTCAGGTCACGTTTTTCCGCACCAGGTTCCCGCAGAATGGCATTAAGTCTTTCTCGTGCGTCAGTCAAAGTCTCCGGCTGAAACACCTGCAAATTTGACCTGGTCTTCTCTGGAACAAAACGCGACGCTTGCTCGAGCAAGATGTCGAGTTTAAGAATGTCCGTCGGAGAATGCTTTGCGATTGCCGGACGCACACTGAGGAAAAAGCGCGTAAAACTCGAACTCACATACGGAGGATCCAGTCCACCGTTTCCATCATCACCTTTAACTAGCGCCACCCACATTTCGATCGAATTCATCAAGAACCGCGTGATTCTTCGTTTGGCCAGCGCAGGCATCCGGTCATCGTCGAGTAAAGCCGCAGCGTAACCCAGACTGAAAAAATCAAACGTGGAGGTCGTTGACAACTGCTGCGCCACAGCCATTTGCAACCGGTCCAGGAAAGCGCGATCTTGCTTTTGCTGTAGCTTGTCGAAAATTTCATTAACCGAGTTGGACACTATTCCACCGCTGACGCTTTGCACCGCTAGCGAGAACGCTCGTTCCGGATCAGCGTCAATTATAGAAAGCGCCAGACCTGCGGCTTGGTCAGCCGGCCCGCGTTGGGCCAGGATTTCAGCACTCCATTTTCCACCGGCTCTCAAATACTTGTGACCATCGCCCGCAGGCTGTTCGTTGCGGTCAGCATTTTGAAGCGCCAATGCCCTCTCGGGGTTCAACCTGGCGTACGCGGCTAGCAGTTCGTTTTTCAAACGTTGTGTGATCTTCGCGGTTGAGTTCGAATCCTTTACGTCTTGTAAGCTACGTTCCAGCAAAACGAGGGCTTCGCGCCGGTGTGACGTTGGAAGCAGGTTTGCAGCCGTAATCACCAAAGATATTCGCTCTTCGAGGTTGGAAATTTTTTGGGCTTCTTGCGCCGAAGTGAGAATTGATTGAACTGCCAGCGACCTGTAGTCATAGTCTTCCTGAGACGCTACACACACTACACCATTGACTGCCAACATCACTGCACACAGGGCAGCCCTTAGTTGTAACCTTCGAGTGTCATCCACGATCGTTGGGCAGTTTTCAAGCTAAACGGCGGGAGGAATGCACTGCATTGTATGTATGGGCCCAATGAAGTCAATAAAAATGATTTCCTGTGCGGACCAAGGACATTATTGCGCGAAGCGCTCGCAGGGACGTGCGAGCGCTTCTTGATCGAGGTGCGTTACTGCACTGCCGGCAATGCAATCGCCGCCAAGCCCGCTGCAATCGCCATCCAAAGCACAAGCTCAATCAGCGTAAAACCCTTTATGCTTTTCATTTTGCCTCCTTTCATAATTTTCACTCACACTATCTCGGCACAAACGTTACGAAGTTAATTGATCCCGCCATGTCAATATCGTTGTTCACGACCATGTTGTTGCCCATCGTCCCGATCGTGCCGCCACTCGCAGAGATCCCAGTGCCATTCCCTGTGACAGAGCAGTACGCGAGGCGAATGATTCCGCCATCGGCTTTAGCGCCCGTGCCATTCTTGGTCGCTACCGTGTGGAACAATTCGATCTTGCCGCTACCTGCAGTTAAAAAACCCGTTCCGTTTCCACTCGCCACACTGTTGCTCACAGCAGCAGAGTTGCCGCCTGCATGTAGAAGTCCGACCTCATTGCCTTCGAAACGTGTTCGTTCGATCGAAGCACCGTTTCCATCCGCCCCGCCGACAAACATGTAGATGCCGTTTTTGTTGCCACGCAGAACTGAATCACTGACCAACAAACGACTGGCAACACCAAGCTCCATCTGCACTCCGCGATCAAAGTCGCTGATCGTCGAATTCTCAATGTGAACGGCGACGCAACAATTCGGCGAATTGATGTTGAACATGACTCCATTCGTTCCAGTGACGTACTTTCCCGGGCCATTGAGCCGCAGCCCACGCAGCACGATCGCGTCACCGGAACTTCCGGCGATGGTCACCGCATTGCCGGTGGCGACACGGATCGAAACGTCTGCGCCCGGCGCTGACGACAACGTGATCGACTTCGTGACTGTCGTCGGATCGTAGCTGCCTGTTTCAAGCGCGACGATCTCGCCGCCCGCGTCAGTCTTTGCAAGCGCACCGTCAAACGTGCGGCAGGGTTGATTGCGTGTACACGGGCGGTTATCGCTGCCCGCCGGCGTGATGTAAGAACGAAGACCGTCGGCGCGTGCGGTCACTGACAAACTCAGGCACGTCAAGAGCAATGCCATCGCCATGACTGTAAATTTCGTGGGGTTCATTTGTTTATCCTTTCGACAACTATTTCGTATAAGTGCCTCATGCAGGTGTATGTATAAATGCAGACGGGTGGGAGGATCACTACCTCTTTAGGTAGCCGAGTTGCAGCCCAAAACGTCGTTCGATTACGCGTTAGACAGATTGCGATTCGCGGAACGTGTGCGCGAAAATACAGACCGATGCGTCGATTCGGCCGGTCAGGTTACAGTTACAGCCCTTTTTGGCAATATCAGCAGCGAACCCTGAAGGCGAGACTCTCCGCGGTCGAACGATTTTATTCGCTGACGCCGGATGAATTAACTCGCCTCTTCAATATCTATTCAGACGAGTATGGGGATGGATCAGCGAAAGAAGGACTATCAGATGAGCGCGGAGTTTGAGGGTGCATCGGGGGTTACAACGATACACGTCGGTCGTAACTGGTCAAAAACAGTTGTCGCCGGTGCCATCGGTATTCTTCTGGTGCTTGTACTGTTTTATGTACTCACCAAATTGTTCTGGAACCGCTTGCCTCAAAAGTCAGGCGTTGCAGGGGACTGATGTGAGTACCAACTGCGGTAGCGGGTGGGTCGATGATGAGCATGCAATATTGCTACGCTTTGCCTCAAAAGTCTCTTTCATTCACACCAGGCTTTAGCCTGGTGCGTTGTACAGGCCATTACTCAGAAACCGTTTCAACGGTTTCCTGCGGGAAAGAATGGCAAACCGTTGAAACGGTTTTCTGCTTAGTGTTACGTTTAGTCACCAGGCTAAAGCCTGGTGTGAATGATAGAGACTCTTGAGTCAAAGCAATATTGCTATGGATTTTGAATTTGACGGTTGACCCACCGCGCTACCGCAGGTGGTACTGACATCAGTCCCCTGCAACGCCTGACTTTCAGCAAAACGATTCTAGACAAGCTCCTCTGGTTTTGTCAGGACAGTAAAGAGAACGCTCGTGAAGAATTCGTCAAACAGCGGTACCTGCGCCAGCCCCCGAACCGCCCGGCTGATCTTGAACGTCGTACCTCCGAAACCAATTCGCTCCTGGTGTCTGATTTCATAGGGCAACTCCTTTATTAGCAGGTTGAACTTTTTTATCGTCATCTGGTTCAGGTAAACGCCCCAGGAGTCGTGATCCAGATATGGGTTTGGTTTCTTTTTTCCCTCGTTGTCCAAAAAATAACAGGTCGTCTTGTATGCGGGTGAGTCGTAAAGCTTCGCTGCGACTGTCAACAGCGTATCCATCGAAAAGAAAACATGAGGCCAGGGAAACGCAATGATGTCTTCAAGGTGACTCCCATGCGGATTAAGCCACGGATTGAAGTGTACCAAGCACTGCCCACCCGGTTTCAGCACTCGAAAAACTTCCATGAAGATCTCTTTGGGCCGGCTCAGATGTTCGACGGTGTCAATCGTGTAAACAATATCGACACTGTTGTCAGGCAAAGGAATTGTTGTCGGTGTTGTTTGAATAAACTCAATGATGTCGCCGTAGTCCCGCCGCGCATCCTTCAGGTAATATGAAACGAGATCCGCTCCGATCGCGTTGAAGTTTTCGTGCTGTAAAAAACTATGAAGCAGGTAACCTCGATTGCAACCCAGCTCGAGGACGGTCTTATCCTTGAACGAAACGAAACGCTTAAACAGCTCGCGGTAGCGACTGGTGTCGGCCACTCGCTGTTCGAAGTATTGTTCGTTCGAATCGAAACGTGTGATCGAGGGTGTCCTTGAACCAAGCTTCCGGAGCGGTCCAAGGAAGGCGAGAGAAATCTGATAGCAGAGATTTGCTGAAAGGTTCATAAGTGAAATGAACGTCCGCCTGAAGTATATGTGAAACTCAATGTCGATTTCCAAACAACAGGTTCAACAGTTCAGAAACGCGGGATTTCTCGTGCTCGAGGGGTTTGCAGATGCAAGCGAGTGCGATCAATTGCGCGTGCGAGCGGAGACGTTGGTGAAGGAGTTCGATCCGGCGGAGGTGGTGTCGATCTTTTCCACGCGCGAACAGAATCGAATCGCCGACGAATACTTCATGACCTCAGGCGATAAGATTCGGTTCTTCTTCGAAGAGAATGCTTTCAACCCTGACGGTACGCTCAAGTATGAAAAAGAAGAGTCGATCAACAAGATAGGCCACGCACTACACGATCTCGATCCGCTCTTCGATCGCTTCTCACGCAGCAACAGAGTAAGAGAACTTGCTAAAGCGATCGGACTCGAGAATGCACTGCTGGTCCAATCGATGTACATCTTCAAGCAGCCGAACATCGGCGGCGAGGTTACGTGTCACCAGGACAGCACGTTCATTTACACAGAACCCATCGACATCGCTGGTCTATGGTTCGCACTCGAGGATGCAACCATCGAGAACGGTTGCCTCTGGGCCATCCCAGGTGGACATCGACACGGCTTGAAGTCTCGTTGGGTCCGCACGCATGGCGGAATGCAGTTTGAAACTTACGACACGACACCGTGGCCTGAAAATGAACTGGTACCACTCGACGTTTCGAAAGGAAGTTTGATCCTGTTGCACGGTTTACTACCGCACCGCAGCTTTGAAAACAGATCGCCTCGGTCGAGGCATGCGTACACGCTGCACCTGATAGGCGCAGAGGCGAAATACCCCAGTGAAAATTGGCTGCAACGCCCTGAGAATCTGCCGTTTAGGGGTTTTTAGAGGTTATGAAATTAGCCACAAAAAGGCATAGGAAAACAGACCCGCCCCGCCGCCTACGTGCTCGGACGAAGCAGCCCGCGGAAGATCCCTTGCACGCGCACCTGGCTGGCCGGAATCGTGAGGGGTTGCAGTTGAGAATTCGCCGGCTGTAGCTCGACGTTCATGCCGCGTCGATAAAGTCTCTTCAACGTCGCCTGGTTTTCTTCGATCAATAACGCAACGACAATCTCACCATCGCGTGCGTCTGTGCGGTTCTCGATTAGAGCGATGTCGCCATCACAGATGTGCTCGTCGATCATCGAGTCGCCTTTAACGCGCAACGCATAAACTCGATCGGGCTTCACGCGTCCAAGCAGGAAGCGCGGCACCGGGATCCGTTCCTCGTCGTCCACGACTTCGAGCGGTGCACCCGCGGCAATCTTCCCCAGTACTTTGACTTCACACAGCGAGTCACTGCTCTTGTCTTCGACTTTGACGTTCAGCGCGAACGAGCCCTCTTCGTGTTCACGGACCAACAGCCCGCGACGTTCGAGTGCTGCGATGTGCTTGGCGATCGTTGCACGGGACTTCACTCCAAACTGTCGCGCGATCTGTGCGTAGGAAGGTATGTAACCGTGGCGTTCGAGAAAGCGAGTGATGTAATCGAGAATCTCTTTTTGTCGCTGCGTTCGTGGGAGCATGTCGTTCAGCAATCCCCATTTTGTTACCCGCTTGTAGTTTGATGAGATGTGGGCCGCTCAGGGCGACGAAGCATTCTAGGTCGCACAAACGAAAGCGTCAAGGGTTTGTTGTGATCAATCTTTCAGCGAATCGAATAACGCACAAGTGTGCGCGGAAAGATGCGGACCGAAGGTGGCATCTCAGCGAATGTCATCGGCGCGCCCTTGAGTAATGCGTCAGCCTTTTTGCCGTAGACCGCTTCATTCAAATCGTTGTCCGGAGTGATCACAGCGCCCTTCAAAGCTGCGCCGATGAACGCACCTTTGCTACGTGAGTAAGAAAGAATACCTGCATCCATTCGTGGATTGGTTGATGCTGCTGCTTCCCGCCCCACTGGACCAGCAGCGATACTTGCTTCGCCGCCAAGTTCAAACTTGTCTTTGAGTAAACCTTCGAGGCCGCTTTGATTCATGATGAGCAAAACGTAATCCGTTTTTTGCGCGCCGATCTGTGGTCCAAAACTGCCGCCGCCGAGATTGAAAAACGCCGGAGCGCTCCAGCCACCCTTTACGCGACGACTGATCACACCCTGACCACCTCGACCACCAAAGACAAATGCAGCCTTGATGACACCAGGAAACACTGCGATCGCCTCGGCCGTATCGAGCAGTTCTTTCGGTATCGCTTTGTCTTTGACGTTCATTATCTCCGTGAACGTCTCGGCGGCTTCTCCCGCATGGCGAGCCGCGTCACGCGTACGAGAAGTTTTTTGAGCGGGCGTTATGGCAGCAGAGAGAACAAGCAATGCAATGAGAGTTGCTGCACAAGTGATACGAATTGATGTCATGAAAACGAATCCTCCTGACCGCTACGATGCTGATTTGAACAAACCCGGTTGTCACATTTGAGTAACTGAACAGTGTTACTTGGATAAACTGACATTTATTCAACAATGATCCATAAGCTACTTGACTTTCGCCTCTGTGGAATAATACATTGCGCGCGCTTCGAAACGCATGGTGGCCCAGAAATGGATCGGCTACTCCCCTGAGCCGACGAGGGTAAACCATGCTTCCACTCACAGAGTGCTGCACCTTTAAGCAATTCAAGTTGGCGGGCTTTCTCACTTAACTCCGCTAACGCCGATAAAAACAACACTGAGCCTTTCCGACCAGAGTACGTGTCGGAAATTCTCAATCACATCAACCGGAGCAATGGAGACCTGACTCAACCCCTTGAGCCTGGGCTCTCAATAGGAGGAGTTTACCGATGGCGTACATCTCCAAGCGGAATCTAAGAAAAGAAAAGGAAAAGCAAACAGCAGCGGATAATCGTCGCGAGCTGATTGCAGCCGGTTTTAAACGGCGCGATCTGCTCAAGATGGGACTGCTTACCAGCGCCGGTATGCTGATCCCTAAAAAAGGTTTGAGCGCACACCCTCTTAACACGCGCGGTTCTTTCGACGACGACGAACCAAACAGCCCTCCCACTAACCCTTGGGAGGATCTCATGCCGAGATTGCCGGTGCTTCAGCCGGTTCCACTCGCGTCGCTTAATCCCGCGCCCCAAAAGAACCCCAACACACCCGCAGGTGAAGCGCGAACCGTGCCGCACCAGGCATGGGACGATTTCCCTCCGCTTCGTTATTATGAAATGTCGCAACACCTTGCAAACCTGCAAGTTCACGGCGACCTTCCCCTTCAACCCCTCTGGACATTCAACGGCAATGTCCCCGGTCCATTGATCGTCGAGCGCTACGGCAACCTGGGCACCCCCCAAGCCGGTTCAGTGCTGCTTCGTTTGCGCAACAACCTCCCGTCCAACAACGGCGGTTTCGGCTTACCGTCAGTGACAACGCACCTGCACAATGGTCACACACCACTAGAGAGCGACGGCTTTCCATGCTTCTTTATGGAGCGAGGCCAGTTCTACGATCATCACTATCCGAACGTCTATGCCGGCGTGAAATCAACACACCAGGCGCAGGGTGGGGATATCAGGGAAGCAATGGGCACACTGTGGTATCACGACCATCGCATCGACCACACGGCTGAGAACACCTATAAAGGCCTCGCCGGAAGCTACATTCTCTTTAACGAACGCGATACTGGCGACGAAAATACCGGCTTCCGGCTCCCAAGTTTCGGAGACGGGCAGAATCCGCTCACCAGTTTCGATATTTACATGGTCTTCAACGACAAGGTTTTCGACAACGTGACCGGTTTACTGAAATTCGATCTGTTCAATACGGATGGAATTCTCGGTGATAAGTACCTGGTCAACGGCAAGATCAATCCTGTGTTGCACGTGAGCCCGCGCCGTTATCGCTTCCGCTGGTTGAACACCGGACCGTCACGCTTCTACCAGTTGTTTGTGTTGGGACCGAACAACAGCACTAAGTCGTTCTGGCAGATCTCGACGGACGGCAACCTGATGGAGCGCCCGGTTCAAGTGAACAGCTCTCGATTCTCGGTGGCTGAGCGCGTTGATGTAATCGTCGATTTCACCAACGATGCCGGTAAGACGTTCTATCTCGAGAATCGCCTGGAGCAGGACGATGGACGAGGGCCTACGGGAGACGTTCTGGGCGCTGGTCAGGGAACCAAGATACTCCAGATCGTCGTCGACGGTCCGCCGGTGGCCGATAACAGCGTGAATCCGGCAACTATTCCGGCGGGTACTTACTTCTACGGCTTCCCGAACACAACGGATCAGGAACGAATCACTCGCACCTTCCGGTTTGAGCGTGGCAACGGGCAATGGCAGGTCAACGGCCAGCTTGTCGGTGGCTGCAACCAGGCGCCACGCTTCAGGATTAAGCGAAACTCCGTGGAGAAGTGGGTGTTCCAGAACAACTCCGGCGGGTGGCAGCATCCGATCCACATGCATTTCGAGGAGTTTCAAACGCTTACGATCAACGGTAATGCGCCGGCCAACTCGGGAATAATTCAGAAAGGCCGCAAAGATGTTTTCAGGTTAGAGCACAACATGGAGACGAAGGTCTACTTCCGCTTTCGAGACTTCATCGGGCGACTCCCGCTGCACTGTCACAACGTGGTCCACGAAGATCACGCGATGATGGTGCTCGGCGAGATCGACGACACCGGCGACAACCGGACAAACCCGTAGCAGTCGTTGTGTGGTGTCCCGCGCGATTTGCGCAGGGAAACCTGGACTCCGAACCTGAAGAAAGGACATCTTATGACGGACTTGAAACGCAGAAGTTTGATAGCGACGCTCGGGGCCGCGCCGTTTGCCGTGCCGCTGCTCGCCCACGCGCAAGCGCCGGATGAAACCCCGAAGTTCAAAACAATACCTTCGCGTGAAAGGATCAGGGACCGATATTTTCCGAACCTGGTGCTGACTGCTCATGACGGCCGCAAGTTGAAGTTTTACGACGATCTCGTGCAAGACAAGATCGTGATCTTCAACATGTTTTACGCGCACTGCGAAGGTATCTGTGTACCGATCACCAGGAACCTGGTGCGGTTGCAGCAAGTATTGGGCGATCGCGTCGGCAAAGACATCTTCATGTACTCGTTTACGCTCAAGCCTAAAGAGGACAACGTCGAGGCGCTGAAACACTATGCACACATGCATAAAGTGAAGCCCGGCTGGTTGTTTCTGACTGGCTCCGCAAACGACATGGAAACAATACGACGCAAACTCGGCTTTGTGGATCCCGACCCGGTTGTTGATAAGGATTTGTCAAATCACATCGGGGTAATTAAATACGGCAACGAACCATTGGAACGATGGGGTGGTTGCCCGGGAATGTCATCGCCGGAATGGATTGCCGAAACGCTGAGCTGGGTTGATTGGCCAAAAAACTCGGCGCAGAAGAAAGCGAATGGAGGTGGCAAATGATTCTTCTCAAATGGAGAGTTTTCAAGCTGGCGTTGTTACTCGTGATTGCAGCAACAATGCCAAACGTAATCAGGGCGCAGACCGCGATGAACGAGATTCCCCTCGGGAGCGGCGGAGGTGGCGCGTCCGCTCAAACCATTACCGGTGGCACTACGCTCGATGGTGGCAGCTTAAATGCCAGCACCGCCGGCCCCGAAGCCGCCGCCTTCGACGGCACCTATGTTTGGGTCGCTACACAGTTCAACAACTCGATAACCCGAATCAGAGTCAGCGATGGCGCCGTTGCAGGAACGTTTACGGTTGGTAAACGGCCGGTGGCGTTGCTCTACGCTGGTGGGGCGCTGTATGTAGCGAACTTGTTGAGTAACACTGTGACGAAAGTGACCCCATCGACAGGAGCGATTGCCGCCACTTACACAGTCGGCGATGGTCCAGGGGGACTCGCGTTTGACGGCACGAATATTTGGGTCGCCAACCGTAACAGCAACAACGTAACGAAATTAAGCCAGAAGGGCGCCGTCCTCGGTACTTTCGCAGTCGGTAAGCGCCCGATGGGTTTGACGTTTGCAGCAAACAGCATGTTTGTGGTCAACAACTTCAGCAACTCAGTTACAAGGTTGAGCCTCGCCGGCGCAGTATTAGGTGAGTACGCTGTAGGCAGAGGTCCATTCGGAATCGCTGCTCAGGGCGAAAGCCTTTGGGTCACAAACTTTTTCAGCAAGAGCGTGACCAAGCTCCGCGCCAGTGATGGATTCAATCTCGGGGAATTCAAAGTTGGTGATGGAGCTGCCGGCGTCGCTTCTGATGGAACTAGTGTTTGGGTAGTGGCCCACGGCGACAACCAGGTGGTGAAACTCAATCCCGCGGATGGAGGCATCGTTGCTACATATTTGACAGGCAAAGGTCCCTTCGCCGTGGTCATTGGTGGTTCACAGATCTGGGTGCCGAACTTCTCGAGCAATTCTGTCTCGAGAACGCTAGCGAATTAAATCTTCTTATCCCCAGGAGGCGGAAAATCAGTTCTTGATTTTGTGCCTCTTGGGATCCATCCAAAATTCCATTACAAGAATTAATGCAAGCGAACGTAAAGCTCGTCTTTTCAATTAGTCACAATTCTGTGTCCCCATTGACAGACTTTTGTTGCATGTAGTATTAAATCGCGACCTTCGAAACAAGAGACACTCCCAAAGCATTTCGAAGGTGATTCGCAACCTCGCAAACTGCGATCACTTTTTTTGCCCGACTCAGTTTTGCCACAGTAAGCAAGTCTGCCCAGAACCCGATATATACACCTCACAGGCTGTTTAAATCGAAGTTGAATTGCAGGGCTATGTTCGCCCCTTAGTCTTCGAAGAGAACTCGATCATAAACATCTCCCTCTGGTGTTTCGGTTGGATACACGAGTAGAAAAAATCATCAGGATGATGCGAGAAGACGTTCGCGGTGAACTGTCGCTCGCTGAATTCGCGCAATCGGTAAACCTTTCCGTCTGGCGGCTCTGTCACATTTTTAAATCTGACGTTGGCATGCCTCCGATTCGCTATCTGCGTCTGCTGCGGATGGAGCGGGCCAAAAATTTATTGGAGTCGAGTTTCCTGAGTGTGAAGGAGATCGCGTACCAGGTTGGTTTAAATGACGAGAGTCACTTCGTGCGCGACTTCAAATCCACATATGGATACTCTCCCGCACACTATCGATCGAATTTCAAAAGCAACGGTTCAGGAAACGGAAACGCGCACAACGGCAATAATGGAAATCAATCGAGTAAGGTTCGGCAGCAGCTTGCCGAAGTAGCAAAGCATTCGATCCTGCCGTCGGTTCACGTGTTCATTTATATCTTTGCATACATGACTTGATGTATGGACCACGATACTGAAATTCAGTTTCATTTAGAAGCAAGAATCGCTAACGAACGACAAAATGCGCCAAGCAACAGAGCTTGTTCTTCGAAAATTTGGAGCGTAATCTTTCGCACGATTCAGCACAACGCACAAATGAAGTTCCATCGAGTTTAAGTTTTCGTTCGTAGTCAACTGACGTTACTCAACTGTTTCAGCAGTAAAGCCCTCGCCTTTCAAACTGATCGCCTTTGTCGGGAAGTTAGATCAGGATTCGGGAGCCGATAGCGAACACTCTTCGAGTAAAGGTCATAACCACCAGTTAAAGGTTTGTTTTTGAGGCCAAACCCAAACGGCTGAAAGGAGATTCTATGCCTACAGAGAAGGCAAAAAACCGGCCGGAAATCGAAAACGAAACTGAAAGCACAATCAGTCGAAGAACTGTGCTCAAGATAGGAGCAGCTGCCGGGGCCGCTGGAGTTTTGGCCCCATCGCTGTTGACTCCTGGCGAGGCACTTGGCTTTCAGCAAACGGTCACAGAGCCGATCCGTTGCGATATAGCACTGGACCAAAATGGTAATCCCATAACAATAAATCCAGGACCTGGACCAAGCCACACACCTTTTTTGGATGAATTCACGGCGCCGTTTCCTGCGGTCGATCTCGATGAATTGGTCCCAGCCCCGCAAGAGACTCGTAACACCGGTGCGGGTGAAGCCCCGCGAGATCCCCACCAACGCTGGGCGCAGTTCACACCCGCCCATTTCTTGTACTCAATGGAAGCCAAGGCCGGCGAACATAGGTTCCATTCGGAATTTGGCCTAACGTACGTCTGGGGCTTCAACGGTTTGTATCCCGCGCCAACACCGCTTCAGAGATATGGCAAATCCACGATCGTCCGCTTCAGAAACAGCTTACCGGCAACCACCAGCACCTTTGGCAGAAATGAGATCACGATCCACCTGCACAACGGGCACCACGGCTCAGAGAGCGATGGTTTCGCTGGCGACTTTTTCACACGTGGATTCTATAAAGACCATCTGTACCCGAATGTCTATGCTGGTATCGACGCTTTTGGCGGAAGCCCGGGTGGTGACGGGGTCGGCGATCCAAAAGAAAAAATGGGTTCTTTCTGGTTCCACGATCACCGTGCTGCGTTCACGCTCAACAATAACTTCCTGGGCTTGAACGGCATGTACGTCGTTTACGACTCGACGGACCCCGGACATGAACATCCGAGTCAGGGCTCGCTGCAACTGCCGGGAATCTACGGTATCACAGACTTTCCTCTCATTCTTACCGATAAGAGGTTCTGTAACCTCGACACCAATGGCCGCAACGAAATGGTCAATTCAACCGGTGGCACCAACAAATGGATCGTCAACGGAAAGATTCAGCCGAGGTTGACCGTTAGACGTCGGAAATATCGGTTCCGCATTCTCAACACCGGACCGACCAAGGATTGGAACCTGACGCTCGTCAAAGCGGACGCGACCAACGTTGCTCGAGTTCAAACGATCACTGTGATCGCCACCGACGCGAACTTCCTCAAGAATCCGATCGATCTTGACGACAGCCCTGCCAATGCAGGCAACAGCAACGCCACCACCGCCCCCGTTATTCCCGGCGGACTGAGGGTAAGCGTGGCTGAGCGCTACGACATCGTTATTGATTTCGCCAGGTACAATGCGGGCGACACGCTCTACCTCAAAGAAAACTCGGTAATGCGAGTCAACGGTACTCCAAACACCAACCCGCCCGGGTTCCCGACCGGACTCGATATCGGACAGGCCATTCTGCGGTTCGACGTGGTGAACAGGGAATCATGGTTCCCCAAAGATACACCGGCCATTCCCGCGCAGCTCTGCACGTATCCGGACCTGCCGGATCCTGACAAGTTCTTTACGTGGCAGTTCGTCCGCGATCCGGCGTGTCCTGATAGTCCGCCGCACAATTTTCCATCGACCTTCACTCAGAATGTGCCGCCGCGGCAGTTCAGGGTCAGAAGACCAACAGATGACTTTGGAAATACGTCAGGCGGTGACGGCGAGCTCGGATGCTTATTCGATGCGGAACATCCGGCTCACTGCATTATGAGGGGCGACTGTGAACAGTGGCGCATCGACAACAACGTCGGCAACTCTGCGTGGGTGCACCCGGTGCACATACACTTCGAAGAGTTTCGGACGATCCAGCGATATGTAAACGGCGTACCGACGCCTGCGCTGGGGGTTGTACCGCCGCTGTTCTCGGGTAGAAAAGACGTAAGTCGAATGGAGGCCACGCAAGGCGCAGACATCAGAATGCAATTCAGGGACTACAACGGCAGGTATTTGATCCACTGCCACAACATGGGCCACGAGGATGCATTCATGATGGTGCGCTGGGACATTTGTCCCGACCAGGCGTCCTTTAATCAGTGCCAGGTCGACAGGCAAGTTTGCCAAGACTCACTGGTTTGCGTTGAACCACCACCACCAGAAGAATGAGGAGGTGTCTAATGGAAAGAAGAAAGCTGGTAACCAGAGCATATACACCGCACCCGTATTCACCTGGTGCTGGGCGGTATACGAATGCCTTGCTTCGAACACACGATAACGAAGAGGTCAGGTTCTATGACGATCTGATCAGAGGTAAGCAGGCCATAGTCAATTTCATGTACGCTGAGTGCGGGGGGTCCTGCTCCATCGTCACTCAGAAACTGAAAGTGATCTATAACGAGCTGAAACCTCGGATGGGAAATGATCTCTTCATTTACTCGCTAACCATAAAATCCCAGGACGACACGCCGGCCGCGTTGAAAGAGTATGCGAAAAAGAACAAGGCCGATCTGCCTGGATGGTATTTCCTGACCGGAAATGCCTACGATCTCGAGACCATCCGCTTCAGGCTTTTTGCTATGAGCCACCCGGGGTTCGATCTTGATGATGCTTTGCACGGCGGCATGTTGCGCGTCATCAACGATCGAAGAAACTCATGGGGCATGGTTCAGATATTCGCCAGCCATAAGAATGTCATGAAACACATTTTGTGGCAGGACGATGAAAAGCCCTACGCGGAAATGGTCGCCGAATACGAGAAGGTCCAGAAGCAGATCGATTTGGACCGAAAGAAACACGGCTATCGCTTTAGCGTCTGAAGTGTTTTGACGATCACGTCTCGCGGCCTTGGCCGTTTGGGACTCCGGTTCCGGCGGTCACATAACAGACTGGGAATAGGAGCCGCTCACGCGGTTTCTATTCCTGGTCCAACTCAAATCGGCGCGCAGTGCTGAATCCACACGTGCCATCGAGGTAAATGCAATGAAACGAAATGCCATAATCTCGCTAGTGGCGGTTATGCTTCTGGGGTCAATCGGAACGGCTTTTGCCCAACGGCAGAGGTGCGAGTTCGATCTTGTCGGCACATGGAAAGCACAAATCTCGCCGACTGAAGCGCGTCTTTACACTTTTGACGCGGATGGTGTGGTGAAAGTGCTGTCAGTCTCCGGTACCGAACAACCTCGGGAAGTCGCTACTGCGAAATACTCGCTCGCGAATCTGAATAATCCAAAAACTCCTGGGCAAGTCTCTTTCACGGCAACTGGAAAGGACCGAATTTTCGGTCAGACGAAAACTGCCATGAAAGTAGTTAGCTACGACGATTCATCCATCACTTGTGAGATACCCGGCGTCGCCGGAACAACCAGATGGACCAGAGTCGACCCGGACCGGTATTTCATGGTTCTTGTCGCTCGTCAGAACGAGTTCTATGACAAGAGCGGTTCCGCGTTTCCCGTCGTTATCAAGTTGGCCGGCGGCGTTGCGAAAATCGATGCTGCTGGAATCTATTTGGATAGAGGGAACGTGGCTTTTGGCGCGATTCCAACGAGCGCTTACAAAGAATACCTAAGAGAAGCGCGTGGCGATTCGGAAGTAATCCTGCGACTTGAAATTAATCCCCGGCAGTATGAAAGAGCTTTGCAAATCGTGCAGGAGTGGCAACGACGCGCACGCGAAGGCGCGCTGCTTTACACTACCGATAACGTGCTCTCTGTTCCACCCCTTCCGCTCAATAACATTCTGCTTGTGAAGGCTGTTACAGAGACGTTGAACGTCTGCCAGAACGATGTGGATCTATACAAACTCGACTACGTTCTCCCCAACGACTGGATCACCAACGAGAACGGTCCCGAATTCGTTCCTTTCCTCTACTTCAAGGAATTAAGACGGCGGAACGAAGCGAGACATATCGAATACAAGAAGTTTCAGGAACTGGTGCCGTTGGCCAACGTGGCTAGCCGGTAGCTGTTTACGAAATCTTGATCGATGGGGAGCACAATTCTATGAAGAGAACTTTTCTGATCGTCTCAGCAGTATTGATCGCGTTCTGCTGCCCACAGTTCCTGCGTGCACAAACGCCGACCACTCCTGATGAGAAGGCGGCCCAGCCGCGGAAAACGAGTGGAATTTTCACCATGTACGCCTTGGATCCTTTAGCCCGTTCGTTCTGCTTTAACGACGGGAAAGAGGGGATGAGGATTGCGAATCACCAATGGGGAAACCGTTGCAGCGATCTGAGCTTCAGTCTGGTAAGCGGCGGCACTCTTGTCTCGGGGATTGAAGTCGATCGAGCAGCAGTTATCGTGGATCTCGGCACAAACAACGATCTCCGCGAGCGTTACGGTTTCGAGGATGCAGAGAATGGAGCCGTAGGGTTTGCTTCGTTACGTCTCGAAGGAAACAAAATCATGGTTCTCCAGGAGGACGTTTCGAAGCCAGTCTGGACCACGCTTAAGGAGGGCGCTGCACTTTTTAACGAAACCAGGGCCTCCGCCAACGCACCGATCAAAATGGGCCACATCTACCTCGTGCGTATTGCGGACTCCAAGAACCAGAGTTTTCGGCAGATCGCGAAGCTCATGGTGATTGCGTATCGTCCTGAAGAATCGGTAACGCTGCGATGGGAGTTGTTGACAAAGTAATTCCGGCAACTCTGCGCGACGCGTGACGGCAATAAATCATTAGTACTTCCTGAATAAGGAAGCAGGTTAAGAACTTCCATCCCTGAAGGAGAACAGGTATGAGCCAACAACAAACAGCAGCAGAAACGACAGCAGGCGGCGGCGGCAGCACTACCACCACTGGTTTTGCAACGGGCACGACTTGTGCGTCAAGTGGTACTTACCGCTGTAGCAACAAGTACATGGACATCATTGCGATCTTCGCGGCGGGCGACATTTTCCTTCCAGGGCCCGACGGCAAGAAGACCACCTGGTTCAAGTTGACGGCTAGCCTCAGCAGCAACAAGAGCGGCTCGTTCGAGTCGGTCAAAGTCGTTGCTGGAACGGTATAGCCGCGACCAGCACAGTTCCCCGTAGACTCTCCTGCTCGCATCGATCATAGAGCAAGATGCGAGCAGGAAGAGTCTGCGGTTCGCAGGGGTTAAATGAACTTCAGACGGTTTCTGCTCATGCCGCTACTCGCGGCTGTATTCGTTTTCATGGCCGGTGTATACTCGCCTGTCGTCACTGCACAGAAAACGCGTTCGGCACATTCTAAGAAAACGACTCAGTTTCATTACGTTTGCCCGATGCACGAAGACGTGACGTCCAAGTCACGCGGGTTCTGTAGCAAGTGCAAGATGAAATTGGTACGAAAGCCGTGGCCACAAAAAAGCACAAAATGAACAAAAGGTTTCGCAAAGGCAGTTTGCGCTTTTTGTGCCTTTTTGTGGCCCTATCGTTTTTATCGGCGCTCGTGCCGATTGCCGGCGCTTCGATAGATAAATCAAACACGATGCCCTGTTGCGCCGGCAAGGTAGCAGGTCATTGCGACTCCGGCATCGCTCCGAAACCAGCGGCTCGACGTTTCTCGGAGCCGATGTGTGGCCTCGACAACGCTAAGTCAGCAGACGATGGCATTACGATTGTCGCTGAACCTTCTAAAGACGAATCTCACCACTCACACGGCCAAACCGCTGATAAAACTTTACACGCTGCTGAATCACTTTCGCCGAGTCATCCATGTCCGATGGACTGCGGCGCGTGTGTGGCGAGCTCTCAGCGCCAACAACGCCGTGAGCGCGGTATTCTTCAGCCGATCGCGTATCACATTCCATCTCTGAACATCGATTCTAATTACGAGAATCAGTCACTCTCTTTCTCTTCGAACGAAAACTGGGACCAGATCAGTCCCAGAGGTCCGCCTGCCGGCTGTTAGCTATCCGTCTTTCAGTCCAATAAAAATTTAATTGTCTTCCGGCGGGAGGAAGTTCGATGTTCCGTCCATATATCTCTTTTCTATTTGTCTTTGTCTGTGTAGGCCTGTGTGTGGCCCAGCAAAGCGTCACTTCAGCCACACTCAGCGGCCGGATCGAGGATTCGAGTGGTGCTTCTGTGAGCGGCGCGAATGTGGTCGCCACTCACCTCGAAACAAATCAACACATTGAAACCACCAGCGACCAGGAGGGAAGGTTTCGATTCCCTTACCTGCGCACCGGCGCCTACGATCTCAAAATCGAGGCGCAGGGATTTGCATCCGTAGCGAAGCAATTGACTGTCACAATCGGTCAAGCTCTCGATCTGCCGGTCAGGCTCGACGTCGCCGGGGTTTCCGCACAGGTAAACATCGGATCTGACGTGCCGATGGTTGAAACGGTCCGTACGCAGATCACCGAGACCATCAGACCGGAAGAGATGAACGAGCTGCCGCTAAACGGCCGCAACTTTCTCGACCTTGCGTTGATGATTCCGGGTGTCGCCCCAACAAACACTGGAAGCAACCAACGTTTTGCGGAAACTTCCGCGATTCCAGGTCAGGGCATTTCCATCGCCGGCCAGCGCAATCTTTACAACAGTTTCATCCTCGATGGCGTATCGGCAAACGACGACGCTGCGGATCTCACCGGGACGTACTACAGCGAGGAAGTGATCGACCAGTTTCAGGTCGTGACTTCCGGCGGCATCGCCGAGTTTGGCAGGGCTTCGGGCGGTGTAGTCAACATTCTTACGAGATCGGGCACGAACGATTGGCATGGCAGCCTCTACGGGTTCTTTCGCAACCAGCGCTTCGACGCTCGCAATCCACTCGCCCCGACAAAGGATCTATTGACGCAGGCGCAGTACGGTGTGACTGCCAGCGGACCACTGCGCCGCGAAAAGACGTTCTTCTTCAGTAACTTTGAACAGACGCGTCGAAACTATTCCGCTGTCATCACAATCTCACCCGCTACGGTGAACACCATTAACAATCGGCTGCGCGCCGTGAATTATCCGGGGTCGCTAATCAACACCGGTGTCGTGCCGGCGAGCTTTGACACGACTAACTTTTTCACGCGCATCGACCACAGCATCAGTCAACGGAACCAGTTGAGCGCGCGTTACAGTCTCTATCACATCGACGCCGTGAATTCGCGCACGGTCGGTGGACTAAACGCCGTGAGCCGCGGCACAGGCCTCGGCGACACGGATCAAACAGTCCAGGTCAGCAACGTCACAACGATCAATAACCGAACGTTGAATGAGGCCCGTGTTCAGTACACGAACAGCCGTTTGGACGCGCCGGTCAACGACAATGTTGGACCAGCGGTGAATATAGCAGGCATTGCAAACTTCGGTACCGCGACGTTCTCGCCGTTGGCCCGCGACATCAACCTGTTCGAGGCCGTCGATAACATCTCGACCATGCGCGGAGCGCATTCGCTGAAAGCCGGCGGCAATTTTCTTTATAACAGGGTCAACATTCTCTTTCCCGGCGCCGTGCAGGGTGTCTATGCGTTCAGCTCCTTCAACAATTTCCTGACTGGCGATTACCTCAACTACCAGCAAGCGTTTGGTGTGCCGGATCAGGCGCAATCGAATCCGAATATCGGAGTGTTTGTTCAGGATGAGTGGCGGGTCCGCCCTGATCTCACGCTCAATGCGGGTTTGCGTTACGACCTACAGTTCTTACCGGATCCGATTCAGACAGACACGGACAATGTTGCGCCACGAATGGGAATCGTGTGGGCTCCAGGCGATCGAAAGACCGTGGTGCGCACGAGTTTTGGACTGTATTACGATCGCATTCCGCTGCGTGCGACGTCGAATGCCCTGCAACGCGATGGTTTAAAGTTTCTGGTGGTGCAGTTGTCCCCGACACAGCTCGGCGCGCCCGTGTTTCCAAACGTCTTGAGTGTTCAGCCTGCGACACTGCCGACAAAGCCAAACATCACTCGCATCGATCCGAATATCGAGGTGAGTTACAGCCACCAGGCGAATTTCCAGATCGAACGAGAACTGCCTGGCAACGCCGTGGTTTCAGCCGGTTACCTGCACCTGCGTGCGCGACACGTCATCCTTTCGCGGAACGTGAATGTGCCGACGGTTCCGGCGTCGGCCGGCATTCCGAATCTGGGTCGTCCGGATCCGAACTGGGGTAACATCTCGCGCTTCGAAGGATCGGGCAATTCCTATTACGACGGCATGGTCGTTTCCTTTAACAAGCGCGCCTCATGGAGCAACGTGCGCGTCTCTTATACGCTGTCGAAAACGATCGACGACGCCGGCAACTTCTTCTTCTCGAGCGTTCAGGACAATTTCAATATTCGCGACGATCGTGGTCTCTCCGACAACGATCAGCGTCATCGTCTCGTCGCTAGCGGTTCGCTCGAAGCGCATGAGTTCCAGTTCGGGTACATTTTCACTTTCGGTTCGCGGCTGCCTTTCAACGTGCTGCTCGGAACCGATCGTAACTTCGACACTAACAACAATGACCGGCCACTCGGTGTCGGACGAAATACAGGACGCGGATTTGATTTCGCCTCGCTGGATCTGCGCCTGAGTCGCAGGATTCGACTTACCGAACGTGTCGATCTGCAATTACTGGCGGAAGGCTTCAATGTTCTGAATCGGGCGAATTTGGGAGTGCCGAACAACACCTTCGGTCGCGGCGCGACACCTTTGCCGGCGTTTGGACAGCCGACACAGGCATTCGATCCGCGGCAGTTTCAATTTGGAATGAAGTTGAGTTTTTAGAGTTATGCTTCAAAAGGTTTTGTGTTCACTTTTGTGTCTTTTTCTGGTCACGGCTTTGACAGGTTGTATCGTGATGACCGGGTCTGCGCCACGCGCGATGCAGATCTCCCCGCCGGGTGTGGATGCTGCTGAGCCTGCGACAGCCTCCGCCGCGGATGGAACGTTTTACGTGGCGTGGGTCAATCATGAGGCGCACCAAGCTGACGTGATGATCGCACGTTTCAGCGGTGACGGTAAGATGCAAGGCTCGCCTGTTCGCGTGAACCGCGAAGCCGGTGTTGCAACCGCATGGCGCGGCGATCAGCCGAGTGTGGCTGTCGCTGCTGACGGGGCCGTGTACGTCGTGTGGACCGCACGCGTCGAAACGACCGACAAACACGGAACAGATCTTTACCTCTCAGCCTCGAACGACCGCGCGCAAACATTTTCGAGCGAAGTAAAGATCAATGACGACAAAGTCCCGGGCGCGCACGGAATGCACTCGCTGGCTGTCGCAAACGACGGTCGAATCTTTGTCGGCTGGCTCGACGAGCGCGACGTTCACGCTTCAAAGCCGTCGACGAAGGGCGAAGGCCATCACATGGAAAGCAATCGCGATCTCTTTCTCGCTTACTCGACCGACGGCGGACGCACTTTTTCTCAAAATCGAAAAGTTGCATCAGAAGCCTGTCCTTGTTGCAAGACGACGCTCGCCGTCTCGCCCGATGGAACGTTGTACGCCGGTTGGCGCCAGGTCCTGCCTGGAAGCTTTCGCCACATCGCAGTGATGAGGTCGACTGACGGCGGCGCGACTTTTTCGCCTCCGAAGATCGTGAGTGATGATCGTTGGGTACTTCAGGGCTGCCCTGTTTCAGGTCCATCGCTTTCGGTGGATAGCGGCGGTAAGTTGAAAGTGCTCTGGTTCGCGGCGGGCGAAGGCAATCCGCCGGGACTCTATTTCGCTGAGTCTAGTGACAAAGGAAACAGCTTCTCACCGCGCCAGTTACTATCGCAGGAAGCCGTTCGCGGCACACCAGCGCTGAACACAACAAACGACGTAGCAATCGGCATATGGCAGACTATGGCGGGTGAAACTAAAATGACTGAGCTCGGGCAACATGGAATGCCGATCACCATCGCCGCGAACGCGGAGCTGCCAGCCGGCGCTTTTTCGAATGGCAACATGTTCGTCGCCTATATCGCAAAGGAGAAAGAGAAACGAAGTGTATGGCTCGTAAAGGCTGGGTAATTATTGCGTCGCTGGCGCTGGCATTAGTCGCGGCGTGCGGCAGCCGCGATCGGGTTGGTCCAACTGCGTCGACGACTCCGGCACCATCGGCAAGCGCTACTGCCCTGCCGGCGAACACTTATCAGGGCGTCGGAATTGTCAAATCGATCAGTCCGAAAGTGCCGGCGATCGAGATCGATCACGAAGACATAGTTGGCTTGATGCAAGGGATGCAGATGGAATTTCCCGTGACCGACGCCGCTCTGTTGAACGGTCTCGTCGTCAACGATCGCGTCGACTTCACCATCGACAACAACACCGGTGAAATGAGGATCATCGCGATCAAAAAGAAGTAAGGCACAAAAACCACAGATTTGTTTTCGTGATTTTTGTGCCTTTTTGTAACTGCTGGTTCTTTAAGACTTCTGAAGAGTGGCTAGCGCCGCCAGCACCTCGTCACTGTGTCCGCCTACTTTTACCTTCTCAAAAACTTTCGCAATCTTACCCTGCGGATCGATGATGAAAGTATTGCGCGCGGAAAGTTTCGCACCGTTGTACTCCATGATCGAGCCATACTCGGTTGAGACCTTCGCGTCCGTGTCTGACAACAGTTTGAAATTCAATCCTTCCTTCGTACAGAACTCTTTGTGCGACTCTGCCGTGTCGACGCTGACGCCCAGAATCACAGCATTCGCCGCGTCATACTTGGCGAGGTCGCGCTGAAAGTTCTTCGCCTCGAGCGTGCAGCCGCTGGTGAAGTCTTTCGGATAGAAATAAAGCACTACCCATTTGCCTTTGTAATCGCCGAGGTTCACGGGTTTGCCTTCGTTTGAAGTGAGATTGAAAGTCGGCGCGGCAGCTCCTACCGCGGGCAGCTCGTTGACTGCGCCGACGCTCGTGCACGCCAGCACCGCCACGATCGCAAACACGAATAAAACAACGTACTTACTCATTTCCTGATTTCTCCTTTTACTGGTTCGAATACTGCTGCACAATCCGCTCACGTATTTGCTCCGGACTCAACTTCTGATCTCTCTGAAGGGTCAGCGCAAGCAATGCTTCGTTGACACAAGTCGCGCAGTGCGCTGCGTGATCGTCTTCAAAACAACTGTAGAGGCTCTTGTGCCCGAAGCCCTCATCACAATGGCAGTAACACGGTAACTGCGCGATAGTGAGCGGTATCTGTTTGACTGCGCGATAAGCATCGCGAGTTAAACCCGTAAATTTGTCCGGGTCAAGTGTAGTGCCGAGACTGGAGCGTGTCGGCGCGACCAGAAACGCCGGTACTCTTTTCGCGGTATTTTGTTGGTGCTCGTGGTTGTGCGCCTGCGTGGGCGCCGGCTTCGGCGAACTGTTGGGCTTATCAGTCCGTGCTGAATTCACGATTAGCAGCGCCGCGGCCGCGAGTACTGCGACAGCGCCGAATAATAACCAGTTCTTTTTCATGAAAAAATTACTCCTTAAATTTTGTGGAGGCGGCCGCGGAGAGCCGCCCCCACAACTTCGTTACGCAGCTTTCGGTTTAGCTTTCTCCTTTGTGTGTTTGTGTTTCATGTTGCAGCAGGATTCTTTCTTCGTGCCGTCTTTCGCCGTGTCGTCTTTCGCTTTCATTTCGCACGAATCACCACTGCAGCAGGAACACTCTTTTGCTTCGCCGTTGGCCGTTCCATCGTTTTTCATCGAACACGAACCGTCTTTGCAAGAACACGTGTCCATCGAACAACAAGCATGCGTCTTTTCTTTCTGATCGCCTTGAGCCGGCGTTTGGGCCATACCCGTCGCAGATGCAACCAGCGTTAGGCCAAGCACTATTGCCAGGATAAGGTTCTTTCGGGGTTTCATATTAGTTCTCCTGTTTTAGGGTTTGATGAGTTGCGCGCCGGTTTGCACACCAGCACGCCGCCTGGAAACAATCGCGTGTCAGCAGGCAGATCTCTAAATCAGGAAAACACAGCAGCGGAGGTGAGTAGGACCACGATTGGGAACGTACAAAACCGTGGATGAGATGTTGGACTGTTCGACCCTGTTTTCAATCAGAGAGAGGACGGAGATTGGGGCACGTCCGGAATCCGGTAAATGATTGCTGTTTTTCGTAGTCGCCGCCACGGCGTTAACCGCGAGCGGACAATCTGTCGTTCCACGTGGGAGCGGAGCGAGCGTTGGTCCTCGTCGTGAACTCATTGCGTGGCAGCTATGACCTGCCATCGCGACGTGCGAAGCCTCGTGAGCCTTAGGCTCGAGCCCGGCCGCCATCGCGCCGCCGCTACAAGTGAACAGGCAGCCACCCGCCATCCAGATGGAAACAAGAAGTGAGAAAAACGAACGCATACCGCGAGAAGTCTACTCTCGCTCTGAATCTTTGTCGAGAATAAGTCAGATAGGGTGGTGAAAATTGAAGTTCTTCTCTGCGTATCTCTGCGTTCCTCTGCGCCTCTGCGGTAGAAAGAGCCGTAAAAGTATAAACCGCAGAGGCGCAGAGGAACGCAGAGATACGCAGAGGAAATTAAGACACCACCGCCTCAAGACTCAGGAGTTGCACTTGGATAAATGTCAGTACCACCTGCGGTAGCGGGTGGGTCGGTGACGCAAAAGCCTAACGCAGCAGAATCGTAATTAAAATCCAGCATTTCTGTAACCGGTGAATTGTTAGCCTAAATCATCGGGAGAAACGTAAAACATGAGTATCGATAAAAACAAAATTAAAACCCAGGACGAAGTAAATGAACCCGCGCCGATGGATCAAGCCGAGCAACGAGTTGAAGCTGAGATGAGAGAGCTTGAAGATAAAGCTAAGAGAGATGTGGCTGAGGGACTGGAAAAGCAGGGCGAACCTCAGACGAAGGACGACTAACCTTTTTCAACCAGCGCCTCCTCGAGCGCTTGCTTTATTTGTGGCGGCGTCGATTGTGGATGGAAACCGATAAACCGTTTCACGATGCGCCCGTCGCGCGCGATGATGAAACTCTGCGGAATTGACGTGCGGCCCTGCATCAGTGTTATGGCCACTTCGCGCGTCGCCCACCCAATCTGGTAGTCCACCTTGTATGTGCGCACGAAATCCGCCACGCTTTGTGCTGAAGCATCCGGATCTTCAGTGGAGAGCCCAATCATTTCTACTCCGCGATCCTGATACTCCTTGTGGAGTTTTACGAGCTCAGGAATTTCCGATCGGCATGGTCCACACCACGTGGCCCAAAGGTTAACCAGCAAAACCTTTCCGGAATGATCTGCAAGCTTGATTGGCGGGCCAGTCGCTGCCCTGTTTTCGGCATCGAGCACCAGCCGCGGCAGCGTGACCAACGGTCCATTTGGCGCAGCCGGATTTTTCTTCACAGTAACTTCAGCCGGCGGATCGTTTGAATTACAACTGGACACACCAAATGCCGCCACCAACCCCAGCACGATTACCGTAGACGCCAGCCGCAGCGGTGTCCAAAACTTCACTTCCAATACTTTTTTTGACATGTCGAAATTACTGCTTTTTACCAAACCTGAACGACTCAAGTATCACCGGAGCTTCGCCTCGTTCGCCTACATCTTCCACAGATGACAGTTCCGGCGCAAGGGACGTCGTGAGCATCGACAGGGTCGCGCCCGCAGTATCTCCTTCTTTTCCGGTCGGGAGGAAGATGACCCGGCCCCACAACTGAAGGTCCCCGCGTTCAGTTCCTTTTGAAAGACCTTCCCACCGGAACTCATAAGCTTCCATCGAGTTTACCTTGGTTGGACCTTCCGATACCTTCTTATAATCTGGAATGCGCTTGGCAATCAAATCACTAACACTCTGCACACGCTCCGGATAGCTTGGCAGATCGCCGACGAACGTTCCCGTGCTGGGATACCAACCTACCGCGAAGTTCTCCTGCGTAAAATCCGGCGGCAGAGTCTTATCAACCTTTACGAAGTTAGTCGCGCCCGGTACGCCGGCTTTCGGATCGCGGACCCATGACTTAGGGTAATAAAACGAGAAGTCGAAATAGTGTTCCGCCAACTTTCCATCAAGATTGGTGTTTGAATTGACGAACTGGACCGCGTCGGGCGGCGGCTGGTAAGTGTCCTCCGGCGTTGGCGACGGAGCTTCCACTGAACTCGCCGGCGTTGGAGTACTGACGTTTACGTTCGCGGGCGGCCGATCGACTTTTCGCTGAGCCATCTCGTCCAAACGAGGTTTGACGATGAAGAAGAAAGCACCGGCCAGCACGCCGGCGCCGATAAGCAGAAATAAGAGAATACCTGCAATGATGTATGGCGTTTTCGATTTCTTCTGCGCCGCGGGCGCTGGTAACGGAGCGGAAGGCGCCGATGCAGACGCAACCGGCGCTGCCGGTGGTATCGGGACTTCTGCCGTAGTTGCTCCAAGTTCCGCCGGGGGCGGCGGTGGTGGAGGCGGCGTTGCGGGCGGTGGCGGCGGCGGAACCGGCGGCGTCGTGGCCGGCGGTTTTGCGATGTCCGATGTGTTAGGTCGAGTTGGACCAGTGGTGCGTGGCAGTGCAACCGTAGCGGGATAGTTCTCGATGATTGTTGCGTTCGGATCCGGAAGATCGCGGCTGGTCGGTCTTTCCGCTGTTGCGTTCAAATCAACTGACGTCGCGCGGATCGTCGCATTCGGATCGAACGTTTGTGGCGCTATCAGTAACCCACCATCAAACGTGCAAAACTTTTGACCTTCATCGGGAAACGTACGATTACACTTGGGGCAACTCTTCATACACGCGGACCTCTTTACCGGGAATCGTCGATCTTAGGCACTCAGTTCTGACGGACTTTCGCGAGCTTCTGGGCAGCGCCGTTATTGTTCGGGTCAAGTTCGAGCGCTCGCTGATAAGCGCGAACAGCTTTGTCTTTCTGGTTGGATTTAAGATAACCATCGCCGACACCTTCAAAGCCGTAAAGCCCTGCGAGCTGTTTTTTCTCGCCTGTGCCGGCAAACGCGGAAGCACGCTCGTAAGTCGCCTCGGCATCACTGAAGCGATCCATGCCGAGGTACGCACGCGCCAATAGATTGAAAGGTTGAAATGCACGCGAGCTGACTTCTGTGGCCGACTTCAAATACGGTTCGGCTTCCTGGAACCTGCGGTAGACGATCAACAGACGGCCCATCAACAACAGTGACGTCGGATTCTGTGAATCAAGCTCGAGTGCTCTCTTCAACACGGGCTCTGACTGCGGCCACAACTGCTCGCCCTGAAGTGATTCGGCGATCAGGTTCAGCGTCGCCGGATCTTTCGCGAGTTCGATCGCTTTCTGATACAGCGGCGCGGCATCGGCCGGCTTGCCCATTCGATTCAGCACGCGGGCAAGGTGCGCGTATGCAGCGGCAAACTGCGGATCCAATTCGATTGCGCGCCGGTATGAATGTTCCGTTTCACTGTTTGCTAGCCCGCGCGCTTGCAGTGCGACTCCGAGTCGATCCCACCCGATAGCGTTCTTCGGGTCGATCTGGACCGAGCGACGTGCAAACGTCTCTGCATCAGCAAGCCGCCTCGCGTTGTCGCCGTCCACGCGAGGTTGAACCAGCACAACGCTCAGCGCGATGTGAGCGTCGGCGTCTGTCGGCGCCCACGCGACTGAATTCCGGTAAGCTGTTTCCGCGTCGTCCCAACGTTGCTGATCGGAGTAAATGTTACCCAAACCGTAAGCTGCGCGCGCATCGCGTGGTTTGAGTTTGAGAACCTCCTTGTACGCCTCTTCAGCTTCCGCAAACTTTCGCCCGTCACGAGCGGTATTTCCTTTGTCGAGCAGATCTTCCACACGTTCGGCAACGGCGGACGCCCTTGGCTTGGTGGTGCCGGTGGTGCGGCTGGCAGGCTTTGTTCCGGCCGCGGGTTTGTTCGCATTCTTTTTCGTCTCTGGATTCTTGGCCCTGAAAATTCCTGCGCCACCGCCGACGTCAATGCCTACGTCCTGGGCAAACACCAGCGCAAAAGCACCTAAACTCAGCCCAAGTGCAGCGACTGCGCGCACTATTGCGTTAGTTCTCATCATTACTCTCCTGCTGTTATTGCCGGTTCCCAATTGATGTCTATAAAAGAACTTATGGATCACTGAAGAATTACTACTGCGGATTGTAGATCAGCTTGGCTCGATGATCTATGGAAGTAGTGCATCAGTTTGATTTTGACCAATTTACGCCGAAGGCGTTCGCTAAACTTTGACCACCATTAACGCCGAAGGCGTTCGCTAATTTCAGCCCAGGGTTGGAGTGCAGCGACAACCCTGGGATCAGAACATAAATGACCATTAAACCCTGAAAGGGTTTAGGCATGTGCGGCATTAACCCTTTCAAAGGGTTCGACACGCCATAACCCTTTCAGGGTTGATTCGTTTTTCTAATCGCTCCCAGGGTTGTCGCTTGCGCTCCAACCCTGGGCTGGAATTAGCCAACGCCTTCGGCGTTATTCCGACAGACTCTTCAGGGTTGAAAAGACCGGTTTCGTTTTACCCAGGGTTGAAGCAACCCGGGGCTGAAATTAGCCAACGCCTCCGGCGTTACCACCCGGGCTGAAATTAGCCAACGCATTCGGCGTTACAACCTGCGGCTGAAATAGCCAACGCCTCCCGCGTTACGACCTACGGCTGAAATTAGCCGCCTCCCGCGTTAGGGTTCGCTGCGGACGAGCCGGAAGCCCAGTAGCGTCGTTTTGGTCGAAGCGGGAACAAACTCACGCAAACAAGAAGTTACTGGCGGAGCATCGGCCTGCGTGGGATCGCTGACGTAGCAACCGCCTCGAATCGTAACCCAATCAACCATTGTTCGCGGAACCACTGCCGTATTGCCCGGATACACCGACGCTTTCGAGGAGGTCCACTCCCAGGCGTTTCCTATCAAATCGAGAACACCCCAGCGGTTCTTGCCGTCCGGACGAGAACCCACTGCCGCAGGCGCCGCGTCCCGCAGCACCGCCGCGTTATCTTTCCAGTCAGGCCCCCACGGGTACAGATCATTTTTTTCACCGTTCCTCGCTGCGTATTCCCATTCCTCTTCGGTCGGCAAACGGTAGTTGACCTTGTAGCGCTTCGATCGCCAGTCGGCGAACGCATTTGCGTCTTCGAATGAGACGTTCACAACCGGCCATAGCTCTTGTCCAAACGGCGGCCTGTTTCCTACCCAGTGTGCAGGTGGTGCGTGGTTTGTTTCTTTCACAAACTCCGCATATTCAGTATTGGTAACCTCTGTGCGGTCCATTTGGAACGATTGAACGCTAACCGGATGCGCTGGAGTTTCCTGACGTGGACCACGATCGCGTCCCATCGAGAAACTGCCGCCACCGATCGCGATCATTTCCGGTGTGGCCAGTGGAACAGGCGTAGGTGAAGGAGTCGGCTGTGCACCAGACGAGGCATTAGGACCAAACATCATGTAAGCGCCAATCCCGACTCCGGCCAACACGATTACCAGTACTGCTGCGCCGATAAGAAGGAGTGGCGGTGCTTTGCGCTTGGGCGCAAAGTCCACGATCATTTTGGCTGGACCACCCGGCTGTCCTGCGTAACCTCTTGCCGTGATGTCCGGCGAGGTCGCAGCGCCCCGCACACGTGTGGTTTCAGGATCGAGACCAGGCGGCATGCTGCCGGACAATCGGTCGAGTCGATCTTCGAGGTCCTTTGCCTGTGCCGCCATGCGCTCGAGCTTGTCCTGTTGCTCTTTCTCTCGGCGCTCTCGCTCCTCTTTCTCTTTGCGTAGACGATCTTCCTCCGCGTGTAACGGCACCGTCGCACGCGCGGCAGGCGCTGATTGATCCAACGGCGCGTCAGTGACACCGACGATAGAGTCGCGCACAAGGTTAACGTTCGTGTCGTTTGCAACGGGCGACCTTGTTGCCGAAAACTCCGGAGCCTTGCCGGTCGGCGGCGGTGGGATCGAGGCGATAGTCTTGTTCGGATCCATCACCACCGTCTCACGTAATCCAGCAGCCACAGGCGCCGAGTTCAACGCCGCATGAAGATCTCGCAGGAAACTCGGAATCGAATCGATTCGGGCGTTGACCTCTTTCTCCAGCGCGTGCCGCACAACCGCCTCGATTGCCGGCGGTATCGAAACTCCTTTTGAATGAAAGCTCGGCGGTGGCAGCGTGAGGTGCTTCTTCATGATCGACGGGATCGAAGATCCTTTAAACGGGACTTCGCCGGAAAGCATCTGGTAGAGAATCACGCCGAGACTGTAGATGTCAGCATGCGCATCAGGCTCTTCATCGGACCACTGTTCCGGAGCCATGTAAAAAGGTGAGCCCATCAACCCGCTCGTTTGCGCCTGGACAAACGAACCGAGCAACTCGCCTGACTTGATCTTCGCCAAACCGAAGTCGAGGATCTTGACGCCTTCGGCAACCGGCACATCGTCCTGGACCATGATGTTCAAAGGCTTCAGATCACGATGCACGATATTTTGTCGATGCGCGGCGCCGACTCCTGCCGCGATCGCGCTGATGAACTCCCACGCACGTTGCGGAGGCATCGCACCCTCAGTAGTGAGTATGTCCTGAAGCGATCGCCCCTTCACGAATTCCATCACCAGAAAGGGCATCGTGCTGCGCACTACGCCGAAGTCGGTCACGGCAATGATGTTTTGATGACGTATCGCTGCGGCCGCTAGTGCTTCTTGGCGAAAGCGCGTGGTGAGCATCGGATCGTTACCGACTAAATCCGGCAAGATCACCTTGATGGCGTGCTTGGTTTTGAGAAAGATGTGTCGCGCTTCGAATACCACGCCCATGCCGCCCTGCCCGAGACGACGTTCGAGCAGGTAGCGGGCGTCGAGCGTTGGTTCGCCCAAAAGGGACGGCGCAGTCTCATCACCATCCTGGGGACAGTGATTGATTTCGTCGGGGTAGCAGCGCCTACAAACTGGACACTCTTTCATCTATTCGAGTCCAAAGACTACACAGATTATCACGGATTTCTCTGCGGCCCTCTGCGTATCTCTGCGATCTTCGCGTTAAACGGGGCGAATTGACGCGGAGATTGCAGAGGGCCGCAGAGATCAGCGAATGACCACGTTTACGAGGCGTCGCGGGACGATGATCACCTTCACTACCTCGTGACCATCGATGAGCGCCCGCACGCGTTCGTCCGCGAGTGCGGAAGCACGCAGCTCTTCCTCGGAAACGTCCGGCGACGCAATCACGCGCGAACGGAGTTTCCCATTGACCTGGATCGGTATTTCCAGCTCTTCACGCCGTGCCAGCTCCGGATCTGCCACGGGCCATCGCGGGACCTCTTTGAGCAAACCTCCGGTGTGTCCCAACCCTTCCCACATCTCCTCGGCGATGTGTGGCGCAAAGGGCGTGAGCATGATTACCAGCGACTCCAGTGCTTCGCGCACGGCAAAAACGTCCGAAGCCGAAGCCAGCCCCGGATCCGCGTTGAAGTCAGACAGTTGATTGAACAACTCCATCAACGCAGCCACACTCGTGTTTAAGTGTAACTGTTCGAAGTCGCTCGTGATCTTCGCAATCGTCTGGTGCGTCTTTCGCCTTAACGCGCGTGCGTCTGGTCCAAACTCGCTCGCTGGCCCTTCCGAGTTCGACAGCCGCTCTTGCCACTTCCAAACCATCGTGTAGACACGCCGCAGGAATCGGACCGCGCCTTCGATTCCAGTCTCAGACCAGCGCAATTCGTTTTCGACAGGAGCAGCAAACAACACGAACAGCCGCGTCGCATCAGCGCCGAATGCCGCGATCATCTCGTCAGGGTCGACACCGTTGCCGAGACTCTTCGACATCGCCTTCCAGTCGTCGGTGCCTTCGACACGGTTCGTCACCATGCCCTGCGTCAACAATCGCTTCACTGGTTCGTCAAAATTCACCAAACCGATGTCGCGCATGAACTTGGTCCAGAAACGCGTGTAGATCAAGTGCATTACTGCATGTGAATCGCCGCCGATGTACTGGTCCACTGGCGTCCACTGTGCAGCGACTTTTGTATCAAACGGCTCGTTATCGTTGCGTGGATCGAGATAGCGGAAGAAGTACCACGATGAATCGACAAATGTGTCCATCGTGTCGGTTTCACGACGTGCTGGACCATGACACTTCGGACACGATGTGTTCACAAACTCGGGCACTCGCGCCAACGGCGACTCGCCGGCTCCAGTGAATTGCGCCTTATCGGGTAACACCACCGGAAGCTGTTCGTACGGCACCGGCACCATTCCACATTTGTCGCAATAGATTACGGGCACCGGCGCGCCCCAGAATCGCTGACGAGAAACACCCCAATCGCGGATACGATACGTCACGGCCGGTTCGCCGAATCCATGCTTCTTCGCATGCTCCGCCATTTCGGCAATCGCGACTTCTGACAGCTTTGCGCCCCACTCGCCGCTATTGATCAAAACGCCGTAATCCGTGAACGAGTGTTTCATCTCAGCCGATGCATCGCCGGCCGTAGTCGGCATTGGTTCAGCAGTTAACTGCTCGTGGCTAATGGGTGCGATTACCTGTCGAATAGGCAACGAATACTTCTGCGCAAACTCGAAGTCGCGCTCATCGTGAGCAGGCACACTCATCACCGCGCCGGTGCCATACTCCATCAGCACGTAGTTCGCCACCCACACGGGCACACTCTCGCCGCTGAAAGGATTGATCGCGAGCACGCCCGTGTTCAGGCCTTCCTTCTCTTCTTCGCCGATCTCACGACCAGCCGCGCGCTGATTTTTTACTTTTTCCGCCAACGCGTCGACGTCGTGCTTGAGTGCTGAACCTTCCAGCAACTCAGACAACAGCGGATGCTCGGGCGACAGCACGACAGCAGTCGCACCGAAGATCGTGTCGATACGCGTCGTAAACACACGTACCTTGTGCTTGCTGTCGTGAATTGCAAAGTCGATGTACGCACCTTCGCTGCGACCGACCCAGTCGCTCTGCCGTTTCAGAACCTTGTCGGGCCAGCCTGTTTCGATCTGCTTGATGTCCGCGACAAGCTGTTCCGCGTAATCCGTGATTCGCAAGAACCACTGTTCGAGATCTCTCTTCTCGACCGTTGTACCGCAGCGCCAGCAAACCCCGCCCGACGACTGTTCGTTCGACAGCACGGTTTCTTCTTTCGGACACCAGTTGACCTGCGAGGCCTTTTTATATGCGAGGCCACGTTCCAGCATCTTCAGGAAGAACCACTGGTCCCACTTGTAGTAGTCAGGCCGGTGCGCGGCGATCTCGCGTGACCAGTCGTAACTCAGGCCCAGACGCTGAAGCTGCCCGCGCATGTGGATGATGTTCTCTTCGGTCCAGTCACGCGGGTTCACACCACGCTTGATCGCAGCCTGTTCCGCAGGCTGGCCGAAGCTGTCCCAGCCGATGGGATGCATGACGTTGAAGCCCTGGAGGCGCTTGAACCATGCGAGCGTGTCGCCGATGGCGTAGTTGCGCACGTGCCCCATGTGCAGGAAGCCCGACGGGTAGGGCAGCATTTCGAGCGCGTAGAATTTCTCGCGCGAATCGGGGTTTTTGGCCTCGAACCCCCGCGTGTCCTTCCAGTATTGCTGCCATTTCTGTTCGATCTGTTCAGGAAAGTATTTTTCGTCCATAACCGTATCCAATCATACACTTCGCCCAAGTTAATTGCGTTTCTTAGTTTGAGATAGGATTCGCCGCTCCGCTAAACACGCGCTCACGCGCGGCGCAGAAGCGGCACCGTTAGGACGAGGCTAGTTGAAGATCTCATCGAAAACATTGCAGGGATTCTACCAAAGCCACAAAAAAGCACAAGAGCGTTAATTGATTAAAGGTTTAGCTTTGTGTCTTTTTGTGCTTTTTTGTGGCTCAACAAACGACCTCAGCATCGCGAGGTTTTTGATATCGGCGCGGGGGTCGTCGTATGGAGTTTCGAGAATGAAGGCAGCGTGCTTAAGCTTGGGATGCCGGGCGACACGCCTTAGGGCGTCGGCGCCGATGTGGCCTTCGCCGATGTGCCAGTGGCGGTCGACGCGCGAGTTGTAGGCGGCGCGCGAGTCGTTGAAGTGAATCGCGCGGACGTTTTTGAGTTTGACGGTCTTTTGAACTCGCTGAAGCAACGCTTCGAGGCCGTCTTCTTCGCGAATGTCGTAACCCGCCGTGAAAGCGTGTGCGGTGTCGAGACAAACGCCCAGCGGAAGCTTTGGACAGACGCGCATTATCTCGTTGAGGTGCTCAATGCGGTGACCGATGCAATCGCCTTGCCCGGCCGTGTTCTCGAGCAGAATGCGAAGTGAACCAAACTTCAAACCCTTGCACGCGATCTGAAGGCTCGCTGCACACAAGGCGATCCCATCAGCCTCGCACGCACCACGCGCGCTTCCCGGATGGACCACGAGATAATCGACGCCCAAAAGCAACGCGCGCTCGACTTCCTCCCGAAACGATTCACGCGATTTCTGCAACATCACGTCATCGGCAGCGGCAAGATTGACGAGGTAATTGCAGTGAATCAACACGGGCGAGATCTTTGTTTGCCTGCGAGTTTTGCGAAACAGTAGAACGTCTTCGAGCGTGAGTGGCTTCGCCATCCACCCGCGAGGATTGCGTGAGAAGAGTTGTACGGTATCGCACCCAGTGTCTTTCGCAACGACGAGCGCGTTGTGAACACCACCCTTGATCGGAGCATGAAAACCAATCTTTGGCATTTATTTTGTGCCTTTTTGTGACCCCGCATGCGCCTCCATTACGCGCAACATGTTTCCCCCAAGAATCTTGTCGACATCGGCTTCAGTGTAACCACGGCGCAAGAGCTCCTTCGTCAGGTTCGGTAGCTCTGCCACCGTCGCGAGATCAGATGTCGTGATCTGCACACCATCAAAATCCGAACCAATCCCAACATGGTCCACACCGACGAGCTGCACGATGTGATCGATGTGATCGACGATGCGAGCAACCTTCACCGGCGGAAGCCTTCGCGCAAACTCCCTTTCCCGAACTCGATCGCGCGCCAGCTTTTTCTTTACAGCATCGCCGGGCTCAGCCGCCGACGCCTTTTTGACCATCGACTCGATCTCGACGTCGACTTTCTTCTTCAACTGTTGCCAGCCTGGTTCGAGGTGTTCCGGATAGAAGATCACATTGACGACGCCGCCCGTCTTCGCGAGCGCGCGAATCATGTCGTCAGTCAGATTCCGCGGTACATCGGCGATGGCCCTGCACGCTGAATGTGTGGCGATGACCGGCGCTGTTGAAGTGTTCACGATGTCCCAGAACGTCGGGTCTGAAACGTGCGACACGTCGACCATCATTCCCAGCCTGTTCATCTCGCGGACAACGCTTTTGCCAAAGTCGTTGAGCCCGCGTGTGCGGCCGATATCATCGCCCGAAGAACCCGCCCAGCTCGTGCTAATACTCCAGGCCGGCGACATGTATCGCACACCGAGATCGTAATAACGCTGCACGTTCTCCAGTCGTTCATCAATCGCGTAACCGCCTTCCAGCCCCATTAATGCCGCGATTTTGCCTTCATGCGCGGCGCGACGAATGTCGTCCGCGGACGTCGCCAGCAACCACGTCTCCGGATGCCTTTCTGCGAGCGCGCGAACGGCGGCAATTTGATCGTCCGCGCGTTTAATTGCACGCGCGCCACCGCCGCCAAACAACTGCGGCTCCACCCAAATTGAAAAGAACTGGGCATCGAGACTTCCGGCCTTTGCGCGCACGGCGTCGAAGTGTCCGTCGCTCAGTTCCTGCTGAAGATCGACATGCTCGTCGAGCAGGCGCTGCGCGGTGTCTGCGTGCATGTCAATCGCGATGGCCCGTTGATGGATCGACATCGGATCGGTCGCGCTATTTTCCGTCATAGATGTAGTTTGGTTGGTTTGGTTCATACTTTTGTGACGACATCCGGAAGGTAATGTTAAAAACAGAACGAGCGTTATAAGAGTGCGGCCGGCGAGGATTTTTCGGTCGTTTGCAGGAAGAATCCACCAGTTAATCGTCTCTTGTTTACGAGGTCCCATTGCGATGTTACACGAGCATAATTACAGCAGCCCGCCGTTCTTGCCAAGCGATGGAGAACTACGGTATTGTGCCGTGTTTGAAACCTACTCAGCGCACTAGACCGGATCGTTATTTCTTAAGTGTTGAAGTGTTCTGCGCGGCGGCAAAGAGGATGGTCCTCCACCTCCATCTCGGTATATCCCTTTAAGGAGTAAACAACATGTACTCAAAAGACGGCAACTCCAAAGATATTAAAACAGCACGCATCTGCGACTTTGTCTGGCACAACGGCGAATTCATCAAGTGGGAAGATGCGAGGGTGCACGTGATGTCGCACGTATTGCACTACGGCTCGAGTATTTTTGAAGGTATCAGATGTTATAACACCAAACAGGGACCTGCCATTTTCCGCCTGCGCGAACACATGCAACGATTCCTCAACTCAGCAAAGATCTACCGGATGGACCACCCGTGGTCGCTCGAGCAGTTATGCTCCGCCGCGATTGAGCTCGTCCGGAAATCAGAAATGGACCAGTGCTATCTCAGGCCCATTCTGTTTCGCAGTCTCGACGAAGAGCATCCGGCGTTCGGCGTCAATCCGTTTCCCAACCCGCTCGCTTGCTACATCGGCGCGTGGGACTGGGGCAAGTATCTTGGCGACGAAGCGATCGAGCAAGGCGTCGATGTTTGTGTTTCGACCTGGAACCGCCTGACACCAAACTCGATGCCCGCGATGGCGAAGAGTGGCGCAAACTACATGAATTCGCAGTTGATCAAGATGGAAGCGCTTTTGAACGGCTTCGCGGAAGGCATCGCGCTCGACGATCGTGGTTACGTCTCGGAAGGCTCGGGTGAAAACATTTTCATGGTGGCCGACAACGTTGTCTTAACACCGCCGCTGTCTTCTTCAATACTTCCTGGAATTACTCGCGACAGTGTGATTCAAATCTGTCAGGAACTGGGCCTTACGATAAAAGAGCGGACGATCCAGCGCGCTGCACTGTACGTTGCCGACGAGCTCTTCTTCACGGGCACGGCGGCGGAAGTCACGCCGATTCGTTCAGTCGACCGCATCACGGTGGGCCAGGGTGGTCGTGGACCAATCACGGCGAAGATTCAGAAGCTGTTCTTCGAGATCACCAAAGGTGAACGCCCGGCGCCCGGCGATTGGCTGACTTACGTCCGGGAACAGAAGCAGTCGCCGATGGAAAACAACGGTTTCACGCCGACGAAAACCGTCCGGGATGACAGCGATACCGCTCCGATCCTGTCATTCCAAGCCGCGTCTCAAGATTAGCCATAAAGGGGCACAAAAATGATTTATGAGAGTTTTTGTGCCCTTTTCGGTTAAAAATAAGTTTTATTGACGGAGCAGACGCCGACCCGCTATATTCAATTCGGCACGCCCTCCCGCGTTAAACCCGCCAAATCAAAGTCATGGCCCTAAAGATCGACGATCTGCTCCGAGTTGCCTGCGGAAATAACGCTTCCGACCTCCATCTGAAGGTCGGGGCCTTCCCCTTTATGCGCATCGGAGGCGAGCTCCACCCGGTCGAAAATGCGCCTCGTCTGAAAGCCGAAGACACCCTGGACATGGCGTTCTCCATCATGTCCAACCGCCAGAAACAACGATTCAAAGAGGTGTCGGAAGTCGACATCGGCTATGGCGTGTCGGGCCTGGGACGTTTTCGCGCCAACATATTTCAGCAACGCGGGACTGTGAGCATCGTCCTTCGTGTGATTCCAGATCACAACAAATCTGTCGCACAGCTCGGTCTGCCAGCCGTAATCGAGAAGATTGCCGAAGAGCGGCGCGGACTGATCCTCGTCACAGGCGCGACCGGTTCTGGAAAGTCGACAACACTGGCCGCGATGATCGATTGCATCAACAGTTCGCGAAGTGGACATATCGTCACTATCGAAGATCCGATCGAGTTTTTGCACCGCGATAAGATGTCGTTCGTCACGCAACGCGAAGTTGACGTCGACACGCGTTCGTTCGCAGACGCTCTACGTGGCGCTTTGCGACAGGATCCTGACGTGATCCTCGTCGGCGAAATGCGCGATCATGAAACGATAGAGACGGCGCTCACGGCTGCGGAAACGGGTCACCTCGTTCTGTCGACGCTACACACGCTTGACGCCACTGAAACGATCACGCGCATCGTTTCGTCGTTTCCGTCGCATCAACAAAAGTCGGTGCGCCTTCAGTTGGCGGGAATTTTGAGAGCGGTTATTTCGATGCGGCTTGTGCGTGCGGCGAAGGGCGCCGGGCGAGTCCCGGCAATCGAAGTGCTCGTGTCGACGGCGTTCATTCGCGATCACATCATCAACGAAGAAAAGACTTACCTGATTCGCGAGGCGATCGCCGCCGGCACTTCGCAGTACGGCATGCAGACGTTCGATCAGTCGTTGTTCTCACTGCTTCAACAGCGGCTCATTACGACGGAAGAGGCGCTGCACAATGCGACAAATCCCGACGAATTCAAGATGCGCGTGCAGGGTATCTACTCGAAAGACGACACGCTCTCGCACATGACGACACCCGTCACGTCTACGTTAAAGCCGCCACCCGCCAGCAACGAGTCTGAAAGCATCTTCGTCAAGCACTAGTTAGCCACAAAAAGCACAAAAGACACAAAAAGATTTAAATTGATCTTTTGTGACTTTTGTGCCTTTTTGTGGCTCAGTTCACTCTTTGGCGACGCATGACGCGGACGCCCGAGCGCCAGTCTTCGTTGATGTCGAAGCGATAGATTTCGATATCGGACGAAATGCAACGGGCCAACGTTTGGAGGGATGGATGAACGCGCAACGTTGGTGCGACGAGGTAGACCAGCGGCGACTCGTCTCTGATCTTGCGCTCGCCGAATAGTTTTGCTCTTGCGATGTGCCCACGCCGGCGATGAGCCTCGACGCGCCGCCAATAATCAGCGCCTTGCAGGACGTGTTCGCGGTCTTCTGAAACTTTTAACTCGATTACAACGAGGCGACCATCTTGTCGCAGCGCCAGGAGATCGATCGGCCGAATGCCGAGTTTTGCACCACGTGCGGTGCGAAACTGCGCGTGAAGCGGCGCGATGATCAAGCCGGGATCGAGCTTCGTGATATCTCTTCGCAACAACGATTCGAGCCAGGCTTCGGGAGCAGCGCGATAAAGCGCGTGACGATGATCCGTAGCGAAAGCTGATCGATGCTCGCGCAAGTCGCAAAGCAGGTTCTGCCATTCGTCCAACGTCGACTCGTCGAGCAATCGCCTGTGCGCGCGATTGATGCCGAACCAAACCTTTGCGTTACCAAGCAACGAACGTACGCGAGCGAATGGAAGCCCGAAGTATCTGAGTGTCTCGCCGTGACGCGCGTTGACAATGTCGATTGCATCGGGGGCTTCGGCGATGATCGCTGACGCCATCTCGCTGAGAATTCCGGGGGCGACCGGAGGAAAGCGGGCGAGCTTCCCTTTCCATAGTTCGTGCTTGTCAGGACAAGTGACCTCTGTCAACAACGTGAGGTCATCGTCGACAGTAAAGATCCTGATCATGTTTCTCAACGCGCGTCGCAGCAGCGCGACTCGATAAAGCAACGGCTTCAGAAGTTCAGGCGAGACAATCAACCAGAACTGCTGCACATACGGAGGCTTGATCCGATCCGCTGTGCGTCTAAACCACAACAACGCCGCAGACAGAAACGCATCGACACTCGCCGGATGACTCGAAACAACTGGTCCAGTCACAGCAATTCTTTCATGTCTTCGTTTGAGCAGGATTTGTGCATACCGACCCGGCTGACCCGGTCGCGTTCCACGGCTTAACGCGAACCGTTCCACAACCGTCCCGGGCTGCAACGCACACGCAAGCTGTGCCAACCGCTCGCAACGGCCTTGTCGCGCCGCGCGGATGGTCGCGGCAATAGCCTTTGCCGACGCGCGCGGAATCAGTTCAATCAACGACAACCCCGCACCTAATCGGCGATAGACCTGAAGCATGAGCGACTGTCCGGTCCAGTGCCACGTGTGGATTCGCAACAACCGCGTTCCCTTCTCAGTCCAGCAAGAAAGCACGAGTCGTTCATGAGAGATCGTGACATCGATCTCGTCTCTGTGAAGCGACAGGGCAACTTCATCGGCCGAGACGTACAGCCATTCAGCATGTTGACGCAATAGTGAGGCAATCTGTTGGTACGCAGATCCGTTTGTGATCATTGGTGAGGTCTCGTGGTTCGTCCATACTTCTACCGTGTGCTACCATTTTTCGCAACCATGAAGAACGTTTATCTTGCGGGAGCAGTACGGACACCGATCGGCAAGTTCGGCGGCACACTGGCCACCTGGTCAGCGGTCGATCTCGGTGTTGCAGTAGCAAAAGAAAGTTTGAGCCGAGCGGGTGTAGGAACGAATCAAATCACTGATTCGATCTGGGGTTGCGCACGTCAGGCCGGCGGTGGACCAAACGTGGCGCGCCAGATCACGTGGCGTGCAGGCGTGCCGGAAACGATCCCTGCTGCAACGATCAATCAGGCATGTGGCTCCGGACTCAAAGCCATCATTCTCGCGGCGCAGGAGATCATGCTCGGTCGCGCGGATGCTGTACTTGCCGGCGGAACGGAAAGTATGTCGCGCGTTCCATACTTCGCGGAAGGCGCGCGCTGGGGAGCGCGCATGGGGAACGCGCAACTCGTCGACGGCATGTATCGCGACGGCTTCAGCGATCCACTCTCCGGACTGCTGATGGGACAAACCGCCGAGAAGCTTGCTCGCCAGTACGAAATCTCGCGAAAAGAGCAGGATGAATTCGCATTGCGATCGCAGCAGCGAGCAGAAGCAGCGATCGCTTCTGACAAGTTCAAAGACGAGACGACGCCGCTCGAAATAAGCGGCAAGAAAGGTGAGACTAAAAGCTTCGCGCGTGACGAACATTGTCGCGCTGGAACGACGCTGGAGGACCTCGCAAAACTGCCGCCCGTGTTTTCGAAGGACGGCACCGTGACTGCCGGCAACTCTTCCGGTATTACGGACGGCGCTGCCGCAGTCGTAGTTTTGAGTGAAGAAGGTGTGAACCGTTTCGGCACAAAACCACAAGCCAGAATTGTCGACTACGAGATCACAGGAGTCGCGCCCGACATCATGGGCATTGGTCCAGTACCGGCCGTTCGCGCACTACTGCAACGACAAGGCCTGAACCTGTCGCAGATCGATCTGATCGAGCTGAACGAAGCGTTCGCCGCACAGGTCATCGCGTGCGACAGAGAACTCGGCTTCGCTGCTGATTATTTAAATGTCAATGGCGGCTCAATAGCGTTGGGCCATCCCATCGGCTGCACTGGAGTTCGAATCACCGTCACGCTGTTGCACGAGATGCAGAAGCGCCAGGCGAAGCTTGGCCTCGCAACGCTTTGCGTCAGCGGCGGCATGGGACTCGCGCTCTTGCTGGAACGGGTATGAGGCCGCTACTCCTACTCGTTCTTTTTCTCTCTCTCAATGCCTGCAAGTCTCAAATCGACCCCGCGCACACCGACAACGCGCCGTCTGAAACAATCGTTTCCTCGACTCCTCCTTTTAAAACGAAAGAACCCGAGCAATATCGCGCGACGCGCATCGTCACGATCACCTCTCCGAGCGGTGAAACCATCGTGACAAAAACCTCTATCGCAAGAGACGGCGATCTGCGTCGCCATGAATCTGAAACCAATTCGAAAGTCATCGCATATCTCGATCTGCCTGAAGGAAGATTTATCTTGTTACCCGATGAAAAGATTTACGCGGTGGCAGAGGCCGGAGCCGCCACAATTGAGGGCGATGAAATCACTCCCGATCGTTTGTTACACACCGACACGGAAAGCACCAGTTATCAAAAGCTCGGAAGCGAGGTGATTGGTGGGCGTAATTCAACTAAGTACCGCGTCGTTGTTAACAGTTCTACCGCTGGGAGCGTCCCTCGTAGTGAGACGTTGATCTGGATTGACGAAGCATTGAATATGCCCATCCGTTCTGAGATGAAATCGACCCATGGAACGCTGATCACCACGGAACTCACGGATATCTCGCTCGACGTCGATAAACGAGTTTTTCAGGTCCCGGATGGTTACGAAAAGGTCACATTTACTGACTTTAGCAAGCGAATAACGAAGCCAGAATAGCCAACCTCGGCATTGAATTCGCGCATCGGAGCCGAGTGAGTTCAGAGTTCAACCTTTAGCTTGTCCGCAACCTAAAGGTTGAACTCTGAACTTCCTTTATCAGAAAGGTATTAGCTAGTGAAAAGAAGACTTCTGAACCTTGCACTTACTCTCCTCGTGATTTCGAGCGGGTTGCTGGTCGAGGCAAATGCGCAAACGCGTAGCCGAAACGCGGCACCGGCAGCTCCGGGTCTGATGGCTTCACTGCCCGAATCGGACGCAGTGGCCCAGATAAAGTTGAAACAACTTTTGAACGAGGCGATGCCGCGAATACTCGCGAATAGTCCGGCGAGGCTCAGCGAGGTCAACGCCAGTATCGAGAGCTTCAAGAATCGCACCGGTCTGGATGCGCGAATGTTTCAGCAGATCGCGCTGGCCATTCGATTTACATATCCGTCCGAGGGCATAACAAAACTCGAAACGGTCGCGCTGGCGAATGGAAGTTTCAGTTCAGCAGCCATGGTCGCCGCAGGTCGGGTCGCGTCGAATGGAAAATATCGCGAAGAAAAGTATCGAGACAAAACCATCTACGTTTTCACGCTTGATGAAACCATACGCGTGCTTGGCGTATTTGATTTCAAGATCACAGAACTCGCCGCCGCGCCGCTGGACGACAACACGTTAGCGCTCGGAAATCTCGCTGCGGTTCGCGGAGTACTCGATGCGGCTCGTTCCAGGAAGCGGGCGAACCCGGAACTGATCACACTCGCCAGCCGCGATCCCAACGCGATCATCGGATTCGGCGCGAACATGTCAGAACAGTTGGTTGGGAATCTCGACATCGGCAACGCGCCGATCGCCGCTGATTTGAAGACGCTTCGCCAGGTGTACGGTTCAGTGGGTACGACTGAGCGAGATTTGCAGTTGTTCCTTGGTGCGCGAGCGGTCAATGCCACGGCTGCTAAAAGCCTCGGCGACACGCTTGAAGGTTTGAAGCAATTCGGTGCGTTGCTGGTAGGTCGCTTAACCGGAGCGAAAGGAGTTCTGGCGAAGAGTGCTTTGTCGAACTTGCAGATTGTTACCGACGCGAACGAGTTGCAGATCCGCACTTCAGTGGCCCAGGCTGAGATTGGACCACTGCTCGGAAACTGAACCACAGATTGAAAAAAACCACAGATTACACAGATCGATCTGTGTAATCTGTGTACCTATTTAGTGGGGAAGTTGAAGCCTCCCGGCAAGTTTGGTTCGGCAGCCGGTTCACCCTTATCGAGTTGGGCCAACACGTCGTTGTAGATCTTGATCTTGCCGTCGCGTCGCATCCGTTGCTGCACTGCGGAGATGTAGTCTTCAAACACCTGATTCTGCCGTTCGCTCAGCAGCGATTGCTTCAACGAATCCTGCTGTCCGGCGAACCCTTTCATATCGGCGTCAGTCTTCTTCACCACTCCGACGACTACCCATTTGTCGTCGACCTTGATCGGCGTTTTGCTAAACTCGCCCGGCTTCAAGCTGTAGATCAACTCGTCAAGCGCGGGGCTCGTGCCTGCTTTTCCGAGCGCTGAGCCGAGCTTGAAACCCTCTTCAAGACCCGCGTCATATCCTTCTTTCTCGCCGGCAGCCTTGATGGCATCTGGTCCACTGAGACTCGCTGTCAGGTCTTTCGCTTTCTGCTCAAACTGTTCCTTGGCGCGCTGGTCTTTGATTGCAGTAGCGATCTTTGTCTTGACCTCGTCGAACTCAGGAATGCGTGGGTCCTTCTTCTCGACCAGCATCGGAACCGCAAAACCACCCTTGATGCCTGTCACTTCACCGACATCATTCGGATTATTGAGCGGCGCCAATGCCTGCTCGAATTGCTGGTTGCTGCCGATCTCGGGTACATCGTCTTCCGGCTTCACAAACGGTGTTTCCCTGACCATTTCAGCCGGTTTCATATTGGCTTCGGCCGCAAGCTCCTGCGCGACTTTCTGCGGGTCCTTGGTCTCCTGCAAACGCGTGTGCGCTTTCTGTGCGACCTGAAACGCAGCGCCGTAACCACGACGATTGCGCAGCGAAACCAGCAACTCAGGCTTCGCTTCCTCGAAGGTCTTCGGTACTTCGTCACCACGACGCAGGATGTAATAGTTTCCGGCATACTTGATCGGAATGTCGGAGACCTGTCCTGGCTTCATGTCGATGGTTCGCTCGTAGAGACCGTGAGGCTTGTTCGGGTTCTTTTTGAAAGGCGTCGCGAGCCAACCGCCATTTTTCGCCGTCGCCGGATCTTCAGAGTTTCCCTTCGCGAACTCCGCAAACATTTGCTCTGTTGGTCCACCACTCGCGCCGTATATTTTCCCGATCAGCTCTTTGCCCTTGTCCTCCACCTGCTTGTCTAATTCAGGCCGGGCCACTTTCAAAACGATCTGCTGTACTTTCACACCGGCAACTTTAAATTCAGGCTTAAGGCTGTCGAACTCTGCTTTCAGATCCGCGTCGGGAATCTGAAGCTTGGCGCCTACTTTCTCAGTGTCGATATAAATGTATCGCACCTTTTTCTGCGGCTCGTTGAAACGATAGTCGTTCTTGTGGCTCTCGAAATAACTGCGCAGCTCTTCGTCACTCGGCTGAATCTTCTCCGCGATTTTGTCTTCCGTCAGGGCTGCGTAGGCAACGTCGAAATCCGAATTGCGCCGTTTGTATTCTTCCTCCACTTGAGAATCGGAAACGTTTACGCTCGCAGTTACAAACGCTCGCAGTTTTTCCTGCGCGATCTCGGCGCGCATTTCGTTTTCAAACTTCTCGATGTCGCCATAACGCGCGGACACTGTCTCTTTGTATCGATCGAAGCCGACAAACTTGCCCGAAGCGTCCGAAAACTGTTTGCGAATCTTCTCTGCGAGCTCGGCGTCGCTGGCGGCAAGGCCCAGACGCTCTGCTTCCTGTGACATCACGTGCTTGCTAATCAGGCTGTCGAGCAGACGCTTGCTGCCGCCCAACTGCGCGAGGTTCACGCGATCGCCAAACATCTGGGCATAGCTCTCTTTAACCCGCGCAACGTCAGCCACAGTGATGCTGGCCGAGCCGACCTTCGCAACCACTTCCGTGTTTCGAATGGGGTCGATGCTGGTGGCTGAGCGGCCTGGAGCATAGAAAATCACCAAGCTGACAGCCATCAGGATGGCAAAGAACAGAATGACGATGTTACGCGTTCGTTCGAGTCGTCCTAGTTGTTTGAGCATTGTTTATTACCTTTCAGAAACTGCGGATTGTAAGGGAGAGGCGCGAATGGCTGCAACTACGGAGTGGTCTTTGGTTTGGGTGCTGGCCGCAGATGAACGCGGCTAGCACCCATTTGCCCCAACCTGCCCCTAATGCTATTTTACTTTTCTTCATGGAAGCATTGAGCGGCTCAACTTGGTTGTGGGTGGGATTCAGTGTATTCATCATCACCATGCTGAGCTTGGATCTCGGCCTCTTTAACCGTAAAGCTCACACAATCAAATACAGAGAAGCGTGGATCTGGAGCGGCGTCTGGGTGGCGCTCGCACTGAGCTTTTGCGGACTCGTCTTTCGTTATCAAGGCCACGATCGCGGGTTCGAGTTTCTGACCGGTTACCTCATCGAACTATCGCTCTCGGTCGATAACCTATTCGTCTTCCTTCTCATCTTTTCGTATTTCAAGGTCCCGGCCAAGTTTCAACATCGCGTGCTCTTCTGGGGCGTGCTTGGCGCCTTGATAATGCGCTTGACCATGATCTTCGTGGGCGCGGCGCTGATCAATCGTTTTCACTGGATCATCTACATCTTCGGCGCATTTCTCGTTTACACGGGAATCAAAATGTTTCGCCATGAAGACAGCGACATGCAGCCGGACCAGACTTTCGTCGTCCGCGCGGTGACCCGGTTTCTTCCGATCACGCGACATTACGAGGACGAAAAGTTCTTTACGCGCATCGACGGTAAACGAACCGGGACGCTGCTGTTGCTTGTTTTGGTCGTGGTCGAGTTCACCGATCTGGTCTTTGCCGTCGACTCGATACCCGCTATTTTTGCGATTACCACGGATACTTTCATCGTCTACACCTCAAACGTCTTCGCGATTCTCGGTCTGCGTTCGATGTACTTCCTGCTGGCAGGCGTCGTAGACAAGTTTCGCTACCTTCGGATCGGGCTGGCCATTGTTCTCACCTTCATCGGGGTCAAGATGCTGCTGGGAATCGTCCACATCAAGCTCGAGACCGAGTTTTCGCTGATCTTCGTGGCAGTCATCCTGCTCGGGTCTGTGGGATTGTCCCTGCTGATTCCCGGCAAGCCGGAGGACAAGATCACCGTCGATCTGCCGCCCGATTTCGTCTCACCACCGGAAGATTCCCGCGAGCCTTAAGTCAACTCGTTCAACGACTTAACCCACAGTTGACACAGATAAACACGGATTGAGTTTAAACGTGCTTGAACCGTCCTTACCACGTATGTTAAATTCCGAGTCGGTAGTGTTGCTGCCCGGAATTCGCCGTAAGGACTCACCAATTCAACGCGCGGACCAACTCTGTTAGGTCCGACTTCCCTTCTCGATTTAGTCAATGGTTGCGAATAAAACCAGTCGTTTTGCCTATGATTGGTGGATTATTCAGAAGCGTTTCGTCTATCTGGTAATCGCCATTTTTGCACTGTGCACCCTCGCCGCAGGCTCCGCCTTCTACGTGTGGAAGTACGGAAACCCCCTCCGAAACGTCGGCGAAATGAAACACCCTGCCGGCGCCCGGTTTGTCTCCTTCGAGGGAGACGTCCGGGTAATTCGGGCCGCCACGCGCGAAATTGTCGCTGCCAGTGGTGAGACCCAGCTTTACCCCGGCGACACTGTACAAACCCAGGCCAGCGGCCGTGCCCGAATCGGCCTCGCCGATGGCTCGACTCTCCTGGTCAAACCCAACAGCACAATCGTCATCCGCGACAACGCCCGCGCCGACGATGGAAAGAGGACGAACGTTCACGTCCGCGTCGACAGCGGTCAGTTGTCAGTCCGAACCGACCAGCAGGCAGAAGGAACTACAAACGTCGTCGAAACGCCCAAGACGAAAAACAACGTGGGCGAAAAGACGAATGCCAGTTTCGGAGTTAATGCGGAAGGTACTGAAGAAATTCGCGTCGCCACTGGTGCGATCGAAACCACCAACCAGCAGGGTGACAAGGCCTCTATACGTGGCGGCGAGTACGTTTCGGTAAACAACTCCGGACGCCTCTCGCCGGCGCAGAAGCTGTTGGACGTGCCGCAGCCCGCTAAGCCACACGACCTCGAGAAGGTTTTTGTCGGCTCGAATGGAGCGGCAAATGTAGCTCTGAAATGGCAGCGCCCGCAGTCGGGCACGCCTTCGTACTATCGCGTCGAGGTTGCGACTTCACCTTTCTTCGTCGCCGATGGAAAAGTTATCGAGAGAGATCAGCTCGTTGCCAACGATTTCGGTGCGAGCGATCTTCGTCCCGGTGTCTACTTCTGGCGCGTCAGAGCGACTGCCGCAAGCGGTCAGGTGAGCGATTGGAGCGATCCGTTGAAGTTCATCGTCGTCAATCGCGGCACGGGTTCGCAGGTCGCTGTTTCAAATCTCAGCGCTGAACTTCTCGGCGGCAACATTTACTTGATTCGCGGCAAGGCCGATCCGGGCACGACGATTCGTGTCGCCGGTCGCGAAACAATCGCCGCACCTGACGGAGCTTTTCAAATTCAGGTTACGGCATCCGCAGCCACTCGCGAGTTAACGGTTGAAGGGCAGGATTCACAAGGCAACAGCAGTCAATACAAGGTTTTACTTTCTTCACGCGCGGGGCGCGGCAGGACCTAAGCATGTCGAGTCACGTAATCCTACTGACGGATGCACATGAAGCACCGGCCTACGAGTTAATCGAGGCGCTGCGTGCCGCGGGTGTGAAAACCCTGATCGAGGGTTTGCGTGAAGTTGAAGTCGAGAAGGCGCTGGCGCAACGACGGAAACGCGAAGGCCTGGGCGACGTGGAAGGTCCGCCTCCCCTGGCTGTCTTGTATGAAGTTGTACCAGGCGCTGACATGGTCGAGTTGCACACGGCGATCGATCATGCGAAAGCGTTTTGGCCGGGCGCGCCGCTGGTTGCGTGCCGCCGTCAAACGAACGGTTATCAAAGCCATAACCTTCGCAGTCTCGATGGACCGACACTCAAACGGCTGGGCTTCCTCGCAGTCGCCGATAAGTCAGCTCAACTGCCTGCAATGCTCCGCGAGATCGAAGCGCACGACGGTACGGGTGAACTGCGTTTGCCGGAGGCGTTTCAGCCGCCACCTGATGTCGAACCGTCTTCTCTTCCGAAAAAAATCAAGATCAGCCATTTGAGAGCGGCTTATGAACTCGTTTCTTCCCTGCACTTCAGCGGCGATCAGAGTGGTGCGGCAAACACTGCGCTCACTGGTTTGCAAGATCTGATCAAAGCCGATCGTTGGACCATCTACCTTTTCAGCGAGACGAAAGGTTTTGAAGACGGAACTCTCGAACCAGTCGCAGTCAGAAAGGCTGGCCAGGAAGATTCTCAAAACCAGGACGAATGGACCAATACCGAACCGGATCTTCCGCTTGGTTGCGAAACAAAAGCCGCCAAACGAGCAGCGGCGGGGATGGGAATCGTTAAGCGAAAAGAACGAGGAAAATTCGTGGTCGCCGTGCCGCTAATCTGCGGCGAGCGAATCCTCGGAGTTGTCGAAGGTGTTCGAGAGGGCGCCGGCAGGCACGCGTTCAAGAAAGCCGACGTCGCTTTGCTCGACTCGCTTTCACTGCCAATCGCTTCAGCCCTCGCGAATGCCGTTCGCATCGCGGAGGCTGAGCGACTCTCGCAAACCGACGACCTCACAAAACTTCACAACGCGCGCTATCTGCGCCAGTTCCTGCTGAACGAAATCAGGCGCGCCCGCCGTTACGGATCGAGCGTGGCGGCGCTGTTTCTGGACCTCGACGACTTCAAACAGATCAACGACGAACACGGTCACCTCGTGGGCTCTCACGTGCTGATGGAGATGGCCGCCGTCATCCTTTCCTCGATCCGCGATACAGACGCGGTCGCGCGTTATGGCGGCGACGAGTTCGTAATCGTGTTACCTGACGCGGGAACGGAGCTCGCCGGCCAGGTCGCCGAACGTATCCGCCACAAGATTACACGTCACACTTTCAACGGGGGACGACGCCTGCAACTGTCTCTGACGGCGAGTTTCGGCGTGGCCGCATTTCCGAAGCATGCTTCTTCGCCACAGCAACTAATCGCGTGCGCTGACACGGCGATGTACGAGGCAAAGGCAGCTAACAAGAATTGTGTGCGTTTCGCCGCCGACCTGCCGACCAGAGAACCGTCAAGGCGTGTGCTTCCGAATGTCCAGCTAGACTACACGGAGAACGATTCTTCGAAACCTTCCTAGCCTGTGGCACAACCAGTGCAAAGATTCCGGTTTACGGTTCGTACGTTCAAGGTGTATCTTAGGATTTCGGACGTGTTTGGGCGTTTTTAACCGCCGATCCCACCCGAAGTTCCATTCTACATCCACGGGAAGTGAATAAGTCTAGATGGCGTTCAAATCTATCTTCAGTCTGTTTTCAAGCGACCTCGCTATTGATCTCGGGACGGCGAACACTTTGGTCTATGCGAAGGGGCGCGGCATCGTCGTATCGGAACCTTCTATCGTTGCTATTAATAAAGTCACCAACCAGGTTGAAGCAGTCGGACGCGACGCCAAAGACATGCTGGGCCGAACTCCGGGTAATATTGTGGCGATTCGCCCGATGAAAGACGGCGTAATTGCCAATTTCGAAGTTACCGAAAAGATGCTTCAACACTTCATACGCAAGGCCCACAACGGCAAAACCTGGGTCAGCCCACGCGTGGTTATCGGAATCCCTTCGGAGATAACTCAGGTTGAGAGACGTGCGGTCGAAGACTCTGCATATCGCGCGAAGGCGTCGGAAGTGTATCTGGTCGAAGAAGCGATGGCCGCGGCGATCGGTGCGGGGTTGCCGATCACGGAGCCCCACGGAAACATGGTCGTCGATATCGGCGGTGGCACAACCGACATCGCCGTCATCAGCTTGAGCGGCATCGTTTACTCGCGCGCGGTGCGCGTCGCCGGCAACGAGATGGATGAGGCGATCATCCAGTACATCAAAAGGAAGTACAACTTGTTAATCGGTGAACGAACTGCCGAGGCGATTAAGATCGAGCTCGGCTCTGCTTACCCGCTCGACGAGCCACTGTCATACGAGGTTCGCGGTCGCAACCTCATCGAGGGAATTCCGAAGACGATCACGATCACTGACGAAGAGGTACGTGAAGCGCTGGCCGATTCCATTTCGACGATTATCAACGCGGTGCGTGTTGCGCTCGAACGAACGCCTCCCGAACTCTCAGCCGATATCGTTGAACGCGGTATCGTACTGACGGGCGGCGGTGCGCTGTTGAAGAATCTCGATAAACGACTTTCAATAGAGACCGGATTGCCGGTTTCGCTGGCTGACGACCCACTCGCATCCGTTGTCTTGGGAACGGGGAAAATGCTCTCCGACTTCGATCTTCTCAAGCGCGTGAAGTGGGAAAATACGATGACGAGCGGAATGTAGTAATCTGTGTACTAGCTTTAAGATTTACAACGTGGCTTCGGTTCGCACACAAAAAGAGATTCGACAGCGGGCTCCCATCTGGCTCGTGGCGTTGCTTGTCACAAACCTCGTCATCATGGCCGTCGACGCTCGCGACGCGGACGGCAAACACAAAATGCTGCGCATCTGGACGCAAGCATTCGCTTCACCAATCCAGAGCGCATCGTCAAAAGCCAGCGGCGCGACAACAGGCTTTTTCCAGCAGATTTGGAACTTCCGCAGCACTGCCCAACAAAATGAACAATTGAAGGAGCGTTTGACGCAGGTCGAGCAGGAGTTGAACACCGCGCGTCAGGCAACAACTGAGAACGAGCGTCTAAAGGCGCTTTTGAATCTGAACGAAACCCTCGCCATCCGTTCAGTTCCAGCTCGTGTGATCGCCCGCGATCCTTCGGTTTGGTTCAACACGATCACGATCAATCGTGGCAGCTCGTCCGGAGTCGAGCCCAACATGCCGGTGGTGACCGGCAGCGGAATAGTCGGTCGCATAATCACTGTCAGCCCGTGGGCATCGCAGGTGATGCTGATCACCGACGAGAAAGCCGGTGCAGGAGCGGTTGTAGGACAACTCGGACAATCGGGCGCGTTGGGTTCTGTGAAAGGCCGCGCGGACCTCGGCGTCGCGCTGATCGAGATGCGTTATGTTTCAGGGCTCGAGAAAGTCGAAGTCGGCGATTCAGTGATGACGACTGGTCAGGACGGAATCTATCCGCCGGGTCTAAACGTGGGTCGAGTTGTCGACGTGAAGAACGGAACCGCCACGCAGGCACATCAGATTCTTATTCAACCCGGCGCTCAACTGGACCACCTGGAGGAAGTGGCCGTACTTCTCTATCACCCCCCGCCACGCTCCGTACCCGAACAGACCCCGCAGAATGCAGAGAGACCAAGGAGATAAGTATTGCTGATGTGCAATCGGCAATGTCCCTATGTCGCAGGTTAAGATTGCCGTAGTATTATTACTCTCTATTCTGCTACAGCTTTCGCTGCGCGAAGTTTGGCAGCCACTCTCCTATGTCGACTTTCCCCTCGTAGTTGTTGTTTACATCGCGTTGCAGCGTGATGCGTGGCAGGCGTTGCTGGTGGGTACGCTCGCCGGGTTGATTATCGACGCTGCGAGCGGGGGTTTGATTGGTGCGGGAGGTTTTTCCAAGACGCTCACGGCGTATGTCATCTATTTTGCCGCCACCAGGATAAACCTGGAGAATCCTCTGTTGAGAATTCCGGTGCTGGCGGCTGGCGCCCTGCTAGACTCGGCGATCTATGTTTTCTGGCACAGGGTGCTGGGTAACCCGCCCGCTGTTCCATTGATGCCGACGATGTCATATAAACTGATAGCGACGACGGTTGTGGGCACCCTGGCGCTCTACATGCTCGACGCTGTCGTATCTGAGAGGGTAGCCCAGCGCCGCCAATTTGCCACGCGCCGTCGCGTCGCACGTCGATCGACTGGACCGCTGAGGAGGAGGTGAGCCACAAAAAGGCGCAAGTTGTGCATCTTAGTGGCTAAACACATATGAAGTTTGAAGACACATCTCAAAACCTTCGCGCCCGGCTGCGGTTCATCCAGATCCTTGTCGTTGTGATGCTCGGCGCGCTTAGCGTCCGGCTTTACGTACTCCAGGTCGTCCGCGGCGAGCGCTACGCGGAGCTCGCCGAAAATCAGCGTCGACGTCGCTTGCCAATCCCCGCGCCGCGCGGCGTCATCTTCGACCGCGAGGGCCGCGTGCTCGTCGATTCGCGTCCTATCTACAACGTGATCATGTCTCGCGAGGACGTGAAGAATAAGGATCTCAACGCCTTAACCGGTCCACTGGCCGAAGGGCTGAGCCTGGACAAAGACATCCTGCGAGATTACTTCGAAGTCGTAAAAACGATGCCGGCGTTTGAATCGATCCGCGTGAAAGAGGACGCAACGCCAGGCGACATCGCGTGGGTCGAGGCACACAATCTCGAATACCCGGAGTTGCGCGTCGAGCAACAACCGCAGCGCAAGTATCCGGATAATGGCTCGCTCGCACACGTTCTCGGATACGTCGGTGAAATCAGTCCCGAACTACTGAAGCAGCAGGCGGTGAAGGACAAGGGCCTCAAACCGGGCGACATCATCGGACTGAGTGGTATCGAACAGATCTACGACGACTATCTGCGCGGCCGTGACGGTTACCGCGAAGTCGTCGTCGACAGTCGCGGGCGCATTCAGGATCAGATCGAGATCGTCGATCCGATTCCAGGACGCGATCTCGTCACTACGATCGATCTCGACCTGCAAAAGGCAGCGGAAGAACAACTCCAGAATTCCGTGACGCAGCGCGGTGTCATCATTTCGATGGATCCGAACAACGGCGAGATCCTCGCGCTGGCTTCGTATCCGACCTTCGATCCAAACCTGTTTTCACAGCGCATCACGACGAAGGAAGGGCGCGCCGAGTACGCAGCCCTGCTAAACGATCCCGAAACGCCTTTGCTCAACCGCGCGATTCAAAGCCGCTATCCGCCGGGCTCCACCTGGAAGATCCCCATGGCAATTGCGGGTTTGAAACAGGGAGCCATCACACTCGATCACTCGAATCTCGTGTGCGGCGGCGGCATCCAGGTCGGCAACAAGTTTACGCGTTGCATGGGTAACCACGGTTCACCCGACATCAGAACCGCGATCACGCATTCGTGCGACGGCTATTTCTATCGTCTCGGTTTGAAGATGGGTATCGACGGCATCGTCGAGATGGTTGACGAGTTTGATCTCAACAAGCGCACCGGCATCGACCTGCCAAACGAAGTCGTGAGCTGGACGCCCTCGCGCGAATTCAAGCGGCGCATGCAACCGAGAGATCCTGAATGGCGCGACATCGACACCGTGTACGCGTCGTTCGGTCAGGTCTACGACATCATCACGCCCATTTCACTGCTCAGGACGATCGCCGGTATCAGCGTGGATGGCAAGCTGTACATTCCACACCTCTTGAAAGAGGTGAAGGCGTTCGGCAACCAAGGCACTCCCGACTATCATGGTCCAGTGACCTTCCAGCCGCTCGATCCGTCGCGGCCGAATCCAAAGATGGTCCAGATTGACGAAGACATCGATCAGGCTGTGGTTGAAGGCATGTGGCGAGTGGTGAACGGTGGCGGCACGGGCGCGCGCATTCAGATGGCCGGGTTTGACATCGCTGGGAAAACCGGTACGGCACAGGTCGTCGCACTCGGCAAAGACACCGGTAAGAACAAGGACCACTCGTGGTTTGTAACTTACGCTCCGGCTTACAAACCCGAGATCGCGATGGTGGCGTTGATCGAGAACTCCGGTTTCGGTGGAACTCACGCAGCGCCTGCGATTCGCGGCGTCTACGATGTTTACTATCGCAAGACGCGTCACGAAGAGCCGCCCGGAATGGCCACCAAACAGATCGCGAAGAAACCCGAGGTGCCGAAGCCCGCAGCCGCACAGCAGACCGCCGTCATGAGTCGATAACCGATGGTCGCAATTATTCACAAACGTAGTTGGCGTGACTTCGATTGGATCCTGGCGCTGCTGGCCATCGGCATCGTGCTGTTCGGCACGGTCCAGATTCGCAACGCACAGCCGACTGAGAACTACTGGATCAAACAACTCATCGGACTGGGAATCGGTCTGGTGGCAATGCTGGCTATTGCATTCACCGATTACCGGCGTCTCTTAAACTTCGCACCGGCGTTCTACCTTTTTGGTCTGGTTTTGTTGGTTATCGTTTTGATTCCCGGCTTTGGCTTGAGAATCAACGGACAACAGGCGTGGATCAAAGTGCCGGGCATAGGACAGTTTCAACCTTCCGAGTTTGTGAAAGTCACGACGGCGATGATGCTCGCGCGTTACTTCGGTAAGAACCGCGTGCAAGCTCTGTCGCTGAAGGAGATGATCGTCGGCGGACTGATACTCGGTCTGCCCATCGCGCTCATCCTGCTCGAGCCGGACGCGGGTTCGGTGTTGACCTACCTTCCGATTCTCGCAGTCGTGCTGTTTCTGTCTGCGATCAAACTAAGACTGGTGATTGCGGCCTCACTGATTGCGGTTGTCATGATCCCGGTGTCGTACTGGGTGGGTGTCAAGACCGGATTCATCAAGGGTTATCAACAGGAACGAATCAACGTGATCTGGGATCCGGAAAACGCCGATCGCCGTCGTATCGGTTACCACACGTGGCAATCGATGCTGACCGTTGGTGAAGGCGGTATGTTTGGTTCGAGATCGTCTGTCGAACACTCACAGAGCGGTTTGAAATTCCTGCCCGAGCCACATACTGATTTCATCTATGCGGTGACCGCAGAGAATTCGGGGTTCGTTGGCTGCCTGCTAGTGTTGCTGGCGTACGTGGTTCTGCTATCGCGTCTGATCACCGGTGCGCGTCGTTCCTCCGACCGCAGCGGCATGCTCTTTATCATGGCGTTCGTGGGTGGTCTAACGTTTCAGATCTTCATCAACATCGGCATGGCGCTCGGGATCTCACCTGTCATTGGTGTGCCTCTGCCTCTAATGAGCGCCGGCCTCGCCTCGCTCAGCGCCACATTCATTGCTATCGGTTTCGCGATCAGCATACAGTTACGCCGGTTCGTGAACTAAGTAGGCACAGTTTACACAGATGATTACGGATCATCCGTGTAATCATCTGCGTAAATCTGCGGCTAGTATTGCCCGTCGATCTACCACGCGACCGTAATGGATCACCTGCCAGATCTTCCGAGTGTTTCGAATGTCCACGAGTGGATCGGCGTCGAGGATGATGAGATCGGCCCACTTCCCGACTTCGATCGTGCCGAGATCCTTTTCCGCGCCGAGTATGCGGGCGGAAGCGCCCGTGCCCGCATGAATCGCTTGCGCCGGTGTTAATCCCGCCGCGACCAATTGCTCCAATTCCATGTGCACGCCCGTTGGGACCTGCCAGATGTCTGTGCCGGCGCCGACCGTCACGCCGGCGCGTAACAGCTTGACTGCCACTTCACGCGATCGTTGAGCGTCATCGGCCCACTCCTTGCGCTGGTCCGGAGTCAGCTTAAACATCCATTCGAAGTTTTCCTTCGCAGGCAAGAAAGGTGAAACCTCTGCGTCGTCGTCGAGCAGCGCCGGGCGTTCGTTTAGTCTGGCGGCAAAGTCAAGATATGAAATTGTCGGCACGACGCCGATACCCGCAGCCTTAAAGAGCTGGATCAGATCGTCGTACATGTACTTGTTGCCACGCGGTTCGCAGATGCCGATGTGTTCTTTCGCGTCCATCCCGGCGGCGACAAGCGGCAATAGATGCGAGCAATGTCCCGTCGCTCGCATTCCGCGACGATGCGCTTCGGCGATCATGCGTGCATTGATGTCCCAGCGACGGAACGTGCGCGTCTTGATGTGCTGTGCGCCGAATGCCTCGGCGAGATCGACGGCGCGTTTGATGTGATCCGGATCTGCTTCGGGCTCGATTCCGCGCCACTGCTCATCGTCGAACGGCCAATCGCTGTAGAACTGAAAACCGCCGTAGGCCAGGCGCGGACCAGGTAATGCTCCTGACGCGAACGCGTCCGCGTACGCGACGAGAGGGGCCATCGATGCACCCTGATCGCGCACGGTCGTGATTCCGAAGTACAGAAAACCAGGGTACAAATCAGGCTGCATTCCGTGCGCGTGGAGATCCATGAGTCCCGGCATCACGACACGTCCTGCGGCATCAAGCACGCGAACTCCAGTAGTTGAGAGCTTGCCTGTTGGCGCGATCTGCTTGATGCGGCCTTGCTCGATCAGAATGTCTCTGGGTCCTGTTGCCGGTGCGCCTGTGCCGTCGATAATGCGAACGTTGCGGATCAACGTCGCTTCAGCTACGGGCGGCGTGTACGAGATGGGCCAACCGAGCTTTTTTACGGTCCCATCAGCCGACTGTAAGCGCATGCCACCAGTGGAGACGAAGAGTAGCGTGCCGTCACGCGATGACGATGCATAGAGCGCCGCATCAGCTCCGATAGGCATCGCGTCGCCCTGCATCCCAGTGCGATTAAAACGGGCCTGCCACAAGCGATCGTGACGAACGAAGACGATAGTGTGCTGCGGGGTCCACTGAAGAAAGATCGGCGCGTTCGGGAATTGCTTTATCTCCTGTCGCGGGCCGGATAACGGCACAAACGTCGCGCGTCCCGGTTGGCCCAGATCGGCGGGACCAGACACAAGCAGACCATCCGACTCCGGACTCCATTGCGGAGGGCTGGTCCACCTCAAACCGATTGAATTGAGATTTTGAGTCTGCCCAACATCCGAAACTTTGTTAGCACCGGCGTTTACCACACGCAGCAGTCCGTCATCTTTCTCGACGTGCACAAACGCGAGATGGCGACCGTCGGGAGAATACGCAGGGTAAGCCTCGCGACCGGGCAACGCAGTGACTTGCCGCGTAACTCCAGTCACAACATTGGTCGCAAACAAGTCCTCCCGATATGCAACACCCGCGGACCATGCGACCTCGGCATTGTCAGGTGACCACGCGAGTGAAGTCGCTTCGAAAGGAACCGCCGCAACGGCGCGCGGCGCCCCTCCGTCGACGGGAATCATCCAGAGCTTTCCGAGCGCGAGCAGGGCGATGCGGCGTCCGTCAGGTGAAAGCGCGAGTCCCATGAAACCTCTGGCGTGTGCTTCACGGCCGGGGTCATTAAATCGTGGTGGTGGGAGCGCGCGACGCTGTCGTCTGATCGATAGCTCGGCAGTGAACGGGATCTCCTTTGCTGGACCACCTGATACACCAACCTTCCACAAGCGACCATCAGCCGAGTACAGCAACTCGCCGCCGCCGGAAAACCAACGGACTCGTGTCGCTGTGACGTCGGCGTGGTTTGTCAAACGAACTGGTGCGCGATCGGTCCCGACCTCCTGCACCCATACCTGTGTTTTCCCCGCCGAGTCCGGTGCGAAGTAAGCCATGGACCGCGAATCCGGGCTGAACGCAGGAGCTTGCGCCTGTACAGACTCCGCCGTGACAGCACGCGCCTGGCCACCTGAAACGGAAACGATCCAGATCCGCCCACCGCGTTCGGTGTTCGGAACGCGCGTCACGAATGCGATCTCTTTTCCACCCGGCAACCAAACCGGATCGCTCAGAAACGGCGACTTAACACCGTCGATCGAAAGCTCGTGCGTTTTTCCGGACGCGGTGTCGAGCAACACGATCGCGCTGCGCGGGCGACCGCCAGGCGAACCGGGCAGCACAAGGCGCACAAAAGCAATCTCACGTCCGTCAGGCGACCATGCTGCGTTTCCCTCGTAAGCGTCAGGGTTCGACAACTGCGTCAGTTGGCGCACGGCATTTGAACTGACGTCGAGCAGAAACAATCCAGTGCGTCCATTTCGCTCACCACGAAAAACGACGCTCCGGCCATCCGGCGAGTAGGACGGGTCAAGATCTTCCGCGCTATCGCGCACAGCGTCCGTGATCGGACGTGCCTGACCGCCAGTCGACGGCATCGTCCAGAGTTGGCCCAACAGGTCCAAAACGATTGAGCGCCCATCCGGCGACACATCAAACGCGAGCGTTGTGCCTTCTTTAACGCGGATGGTAATGGTCTCGGAAGAATCGGCAGTCGCAGCCAAAACACACGTCGAGGCCAGCAGAAAAGCCAGGAGGAAGTACCACCACTTAGCTAACATGTTTGCTCCCTAAAATGATTTGCACTACCTCTATCTAGTGGTAAATTCTCAAAATGCATCACGCCCGTGAGTCACGAAAATCTGTGCGCATGATATAGATTGATGATTAGACTCATAAAGATTGGGTACATTAAACACGCTCAATACGTCCAGTAAGTAGCAGTTCAAACTCAAACCCACGTTCTCTCTAAACCGGTGCGCCTGCCATCGGGCCCGCACTGACGTGCTGTATTTTCCGACTCCCGTTCAGGAGAACCTATGAGCACAGCAAAACCTATCGCACCCACCCCAGCACCTCCCATCGTTATTGAACCACGAAAAGAAGTTCGCTTCGCCGTTGTCATGTATGGCGGTGTCTCACTGGCAATTTATATCAACGGCGTGGCGCAGGAACTGTTCCGCCTTGTGCGTTCCACGGCCGCGGCGGGAAAAAGTGGCGACCAGCGCACGGCTCTTTCCGGCGCTCAAGGAGCTTCGCCTGACAACAGCCTGAGTGGAACTGAACGAGTTTACCGAAAAGTGAGCCACCTCCTTTCAGATGAAGAGCTCCTGATCAGACTCAGAAAACAGGCGGATGAGGTTGGCGACGACAAGGCCAAGGCTGAAGCGTTAGCACTCGAGTTGGAAAAGCTTGCGACCGATAGCCGCGTAATTGGTACCACCTTTGTCGTCGATATTCTCTCCGGTACGTCCGCCGGCGGAATAAATTCGATCTATCTCGCAAAAGCGCTTGCCAACGAGCAGCGGATCGATCGTCTCAAACAGTTGTGGATCACTGAAGGCGATATCGAGTTGTTGCTCAACGATTCGGGGTCTCTGCAAGGCATCGATCTTGACGCCCAGGATCCGCCTGTCTCGCTGCTCAACAGCCGCCGGATGTATTTGAAGCTGCTGCGCGCGCTTGACGATATGGACCGCGATCATCCACGCGCGAAAAAGGCTCCCAGTCCATACTCGAAAGAACTGGATCTGTACATTACCGCAACCGATATTGAAGGCGTACCTGTACCGCTCAAACTCGCCGACAAGATCGTCTTCGAAAGACGGCATCGCAACGTTTTTCATTTTGAGTATCAGGAAACAGAACAAATCAACGACTTCGTCGCCGAATCAAATCCATTCCTGGCATTCGCCGCACGCTGCACGTCTTCGTTTCCGTTCGCGTTCGAGCCGATGAGACTGATCGACATCGATGAAGTTCTCAACACGATGTCGAACTATTGCGACAACGGCGACTGCAAGTCCGACAGTCCCAAGTGGAGACGTTACTTCAGAGAAATACTCGATCCGCAAAAGGGTGTTCCTAATCTCAACTTCGCGCGACGTTCCTTTGGAGACGGCGGTTATCTCGACAACAAGCCTTTCAGCTATGCCATCGAGGCGCTGGTCCGAAGACAGTCGGATGTGCCGGTGGATCGCCGGCTAATTTACGTGGAGCCGTCACCGGAGCATCCGGAAGATGTTCGCGCGCGCGATTACAAACCTGACGCCTTGCAGAACGTCAAGAGTGCGCTACTCGATCTTCCAACTTACGAAACAATTCGAGAGGACCTACAGCGTGTGCTGCAACGCAACCTGCTCATCGACCGAGTGCAGCGGATCACCAGTGGAGTTGAAAGGGACGTAAATGAGGTACTACCGAAGCAGTTTGATAAACGGCTAACCGAATTCAAGAAGTCGGTGGAAGAAACAGGTAAGATTCCGGCCCTCGTCGATGCCGAGAAGCCAATGTGGGCCCAAAAGAACCTGACGGCGATGGTGGACGAAAATGGACGTTCGTTTCTCTCATATCGCAAGCTTCGGGTTTCTGCTGTTACAAATGAGATTGCGCGCCTGATGGCGCGTCTACTTAACTTCGACGCTGATTCTGATTTGCTGCTCTCGATGCGCTGCCTTGTGAGAGCATGGCGAGAATCAAATTATTACGAACACAAAAATCCTACGCTGAATCAGTTTCTCACTGACTACGATCTGGGTCATCGCATTAGACGCCTCAACTTCATACGCGAACGAATCGATCGCCTCTATAACTTCGATTGGACCGTGCAACAAGAGTTGGCCCAGTTCGCCGGTAAGTACGACGAACTGTACCAAAAAATACAGGACCTTAGCGAAGCAGAGCTGCGCAGTTTTCGAGACGTGAACGCCGATATGGGCTGGCTGCTGGGCCTGCTCAGTTGCAGCAAGACTCTTTTAGACCTGCACGCCAAAAACCGGCCGGAGCTGAGAAACGTCCTGATCTTCATGAAGTGTGAGGTGAACCAAGTTTACAAGTACATGCAGACGCAGGCGCGCAAATTACGGCAACGACGCTCGCAGGAAACGAGTGACGCTCAAGAAAAGGAAAAGCCGGGTGCGCAGGAAAAAGAAAAGGAAGCCTTTATTAACCCACTGCTCGATCCATTTGAAGCCATCGGCCTTCGCACCGAACATTTGAGAGAAATTATCGATCCGAAAGAGCTGCAAGAAGTACTTAAGGACCGCGTAACTACCGATAATACCGGTACCCCTAATGAGGATGATTGTCTGCTGGTCGCAAAGAAGTTTCTCGAACACAACGTTAGTACCGACATTAACGTCGCTAAGAAACTTAATGACGCGGCTAACGAGCTCAAAAAGCAACTTGACGCCATTATCATCAAAGCCCGAGAGCGCATCGGCATGTTGCTCGATCCCAAAGCAACTCTGTACGCCGAGAGCACGCGCGGGAAAAAGTACCTCGGAAGTTTAGAAAATCAACTGAAGTGGACAAACACCGAGGCTGTCGCGGCCGTTCGTGAGTACCTGGCTTATTACTATTACAACTTCGAAGAGTACGACCAGATCAGTTTTCCGATTTTCTATGAAGCGGACGTCGGCGAAGCGAGCATCGTGGAAGTGATTCGCGTCAGTCCTGAAGACGCGACTGAGTTAATCGACGAGAGAAAGGAACGAAGAGAAAGCCCCGACGGAAAAGGACGCCAGAAACTTGCAGGCATCGCTTTCCATCACTTTGGAGCGTTTCTCGATCGCACCTGGCGGCAAAACGACGTTATGTGGGGACGGCTCGATGGGTTTGAGCGCCTCGTTAGCGCTCTTCTGCCGGGTTCACAAAATGAGTCGCTGCGGAAGATCCTGATCCGGGAAGGACACACGTCGATCCTGATCGATGAGCTTCCTCCCGATAGTCGTCTGCAACTTGGCGGCCTTGTCAGCGAAGCCCTGCTGCGCGCAAGTGCGGGAGAACCGATTGACACCGCAGTTGCGCGCGTGACTGGAGAGTTGACGAGCGCTTCGCCGGTAAGAACTCGGCTCGAATCCATCATCAGGGGGAGCCTGGAGAATCAGGAACTACTCGACTTCATCAAGACGGGTTACGAAGTGAACCGTAATCTCGATCCGAAACCCTTGCTGACTTCGATCTCACGCTCCACTCAGATCATCGGCAAGGTGTTTGAAAGCGTCGCGAATGAAAACCAGTATGACGGAAAGAGCCTCAGGTGGATTGCTCGACTGGGACAACTTTTCTGGGGCCTCGTAGAAGTCGCAGTTCCCAATTCCATCAAAAACATGCTGTGGGACCACTGGCTGTCGGTGGTCTACGCGTTCGAGTTTTTCACGATTCTCGCCGGCATTGTGCTCTCGAGCCAGGGAGCTCAGCGGTTTGGCTGGACCGCGCTCGGAATCACGGCGGCTCTCAACCTCATCGTGCTGGTGCTGAAAGACATTATGCGAGGACGCCAGGCAGTCTTTCGCACAACGGGCGCTATCGTGGGCCTCATTATTCTGTCTCTTGCCGCTCTCGGTTTCCTCGAAGTGCTTGGCCCGGTCTTCGGCGTCCACTGGGGTGACCCGGAGATGTATCCGATGACCTGGCTGAAAGAGACAATCAAGGCAGCGATCCCATTTCGCAACACCATCGGCCCTCGCGTCTTCAATGCAGGCATCCTGGTGTCGATTATGGCGCTGATCGTTTTACTGAACAGCTTCTTTGGTCTGGTCGACTTTTCGTGGCTCGGTCTGCGCTGGCAGCTCTATCAAGCATGGTGGAAGAAAAGTAAGCTCAAGAGCTACCTTCCCTGGGGACACTTCAAGCCAATCTCCATTGTCGCGACCGGCCTTCAGCAGAGAACGAAACCACTCCCTGGAAAACAGGATCTCTTCATGCTTCCGTTTTCCTTTTCCACGCTTCCGCCAAGCGGCTGGTTGACACACTTCGAAAAAGCTTTCGACGAGCAGACGCGCGCTCGCGCCTCTGCCATCTCACAACACGTGATGACTAACAACAAAGAAGTCCTCGTCGTGTCGAATGCTGCCGAACTGCGGAATGTATTCCAAACGCTGAATACGTCAGCAACAACAGCAAACGAGAAGCACCAGAGCGCCGTGCTGGCGAAACAAGAAAGCGATTACAACCAGACGAAGTGGCTCGTAAGGATGAAGCGCAGTAAAGAATTGATCATGGCAGCCCCTGTTCCTGACGACATCTCAACTGAACTCGAAGCAATTGGTCAGCAGGCGGCGCATAATCCACGCACGATCGTTGCGCGCGTAATAGGCGTCTTGACCATAGCTGCCGGCGCCGTGGTGCTGCTGCTTGGACTCGCACTGCCGCTGTTTTTGCTGTCGAAAAATCCAGATGCCGGCCTTCCCGGAGGACTTCATGTACCAGGGATGGCTCTACAGCTCGCACGTACTGAGGCCGAGGCAAATCAAGCTATCGAAGTGCAGGGAATCCTCCAGGGCGCACGAGATCAACGAATCGAAGCAGGTAAGGCGGCATTGACTAACAACATCCGGCTCGACTCGATCGCCGTGATCCCTGGTTACGTGTTGGCGCTTGGATTGCTCTGTATCTGGTTAACGACACAAAGTTCCGGGCGGCGGCGCATAATCACAGGACTGGCAGCAGTCAGCGTAATCCTCGCTGCCCTGTTCGACTATCTCGAGAACAAGCGAATGCGTGATTTTCTAGACGGAAGCCGCACCACGGTCGCCGGCATCGCATCAGCCTCGTCACTGAAGTGGATCTTTCTCTTCCTGATGCTTGGGCTGTTGGGTCGAAAGTTGTGGACGATTAAGTCGTCATTGATCAAATGGATCGGGCTGTACTTGATATTAACGGCTGCGGTAGGGGCAATCGGCGTGCTGGTATTACGAGCCGCTGTCGAATGGGGCTTTTGGTTGATGGGGATCGGTCTCTTGCTGGTCGGAGTTTCGGTACTGATTTCCCCAAACCGTTTTCGCGACACTTGAGTCGGATTTTGAGGTCTTCTCTGCGATCTCTGCGTATCTCTGCGATCTCTGCGTTCAATATTTCTCACCGGTACAATTTAACGCAGAGATCGCAGAGATACGCAGAGATCGCAGAGAAGAGTTCAATGAACCTTCCGCACATAGATCTCATAGTTCCCGTCACGATTACTCTCAAAAGCGATCTTCGAACCGTCGGGCGAGAAGCAGGGCCGTTGATCGCCCACTGGACCAGCCGTCAAGCGTCTCACATTCCCGCCATCTGAATTCATTTGAAAAATATTGGCGCGCTCCTTCAGCTTCTGCCCCACAATCCTTGTGAAAACTATCTTCGTACCATCAGGCGACCACGACGGCTCCGTCGCAGAAATGTCACTGCTGGTTAACTTCCTGATGTTGCTGCCATCAGAATTCCCCACATGTACCTGCTGGATATGTTTTTCAGCATATGCCGTAAACGCGATAGCACTTCCGTCAAAAGAGACCTCCGGTTGATCGGCTTCTAAAGTCGTCAGCCTCGTGACGTTACTACCGTCAGCATCCATGACGTATAGACTTCCAATCCCGTCCCGCAGGCTGTTGAATACGATTCTTCCGTCAGGCGTCCACGTGGGATTGGTATCAGCCTTGGAATTAACAGTCAGTCTCGTCTGGTTACTACCGTCTGCATTCATTGAATAGATCTCTTTATTTCCGTCCCTCACACTGGTAAATGCTATTCGCGTACCATCTCGCGACCATGCCGGTTCAGTATCGTGTCCGGATGAGTTGGTGATCTGCGTCACAGAACTTCCTTCAGAATTCATTGAGTAGATGTGTTGCTGACCGGCGCGATTGCTGGAAAAAGCGATCTTGCTTCCATCGGGTGACCAGGCAGGATCGAGATCATCCGCCGGATTATCGGTGAGTTGGGCCAACTCACCCTCAACGCTCACTACATATATCTCCCAGTTCCCATCCCGGTTTGTTTGAAAAACTAATTTTGAGCCATCCGGCGACCACGTCGGCCAGTTTTCTTCCGATGGATCACTGGTCACTCGCATGAGATTGGAGCCATCTGCATCCATTATGTAGAGTTCGGCGTTGCCGTCTCTAAAACTTACGAATGCGATGTTGCTGCCGTCGGGCGACCACACTGCCGCGCCGTCATTTTTCTTACTGTCCGCCGTCAGGTTCTTTTGGTTTGATCCATCAGCAGCGGCGACAAACAGGTCGAAGTTGCCGTTTCTTCCCGTCACAAACAAAATCTGAGAACCATCAGACGACCATCTTGGTTCCGCATCGTATTCAAGGTCACTGACAATTTTCGTTACACCCGTACCATCGAGATTCATCACGTAAAGATCGAAATTGAACAGGTTGGTGTTGTTATCGCGATTGCTGGCAAAAGCAATCTTGCTGCCGTCAGGAGACCAGGATGACACTGCATCTACAGCGTCGTTTGTAGTGAGCCGTGTCTGGTTGCGCCCGTCCGCGTCCATCACATAGATCTCGTGGTTGCCGTCTCTTTCACTAGTGAAGGCGATCTTACTTCCATCAGGCGACCATACCGGTCCATAGTCGTCGGCCATGTTGTGAGTCAACCGTTTGACGTTGGAGCCATCAGCATCCATCACGTAGATTTCAGTTTTTCCGTCGCGATTGCTGTAGAAAGCGATCCTGGTCCCGTCAGGTGACCATGCGGGAGCAAAGTCGTTCGCATTGTTATTGGTCAACCTGACCAGCGTGCTCTTTGCTTCCGAGGATAGGGGTTTGACTCTTCTCCGTTGGTATCTAAGATACGTCCCCACAATCAGCGCCATAACCAATAAGCCCAGCAATATCCCCAATACCCATGCCACTTGCTTCGCCCGCGGTTTGTTCACCTTGTGGACGATAGACGGAGGTGGCTCAGGCACTTTCAACGCTGCGACGAACCGGTAACCACGTTTCGGGATCGTCTCGATATAGCGAGGCTCTGAAGAGTGGTCGCCTAAAACTTTTCTCAGCTCGTGTATGTTTCGAGAGAGACTTCCCTCCTCCACATAACTGTCCGGCCAGACCTCTTTCAGTAGTTTTTCCTTGTCGACCAACTGTCCCTCGTGTTGCACAAGGACCAGCAGAGTGTCGAAGGCCTTGGGAGTAAGGCGCACGATCGCTCCGTCCTTGAGCAGAATCCGGCTGCCTGCATCAAGCACAAACCCGTCGAACTCAAATAAAGGAGCGCTCATAAGAGGTCTGTAAGAAATCGGTAAGACTCGGTAAGAGTATTATCAGCGCAATTTAAGAAAAGCCAAGAGGATTATTGCGCGTCCGGGAGTGAAGGCCCAGTCAGTGCTGACTAGCCACGGCCCAAACCAACTTCTTGAAAAGGAGACCGGACATGATACGAACCATATTCAGACTCACCACGCTTCTCGCCCTCGTAGCTGTTGCTTCATCCGCGTTGCACCTGTCGATGATTGCGCAAATGCAAGTGTGATCTTTTGAGGTATCCCGCCACAAACAGCCGGAGAGTGAGTAATGAGCGAACTTTTTACAAAAGCGGTGTTGGTCGTCGGACATGGGAGCCGGCGTGAGGAAGCCAACGAAGATGTGCGCCGGGCTGCCCAGCGCATTCGCGAGTGCGGGCGCTTGCCGCTTGTTGTCGCCGCGTTTCTGGAGATTGCTCACCCAACAATCGCCGAAGGCTTTGCTCAGCTTGTCGAATTGGGCACGAAGCACGTAGTCGTGCATCCCTATTTCCTGTCACCAGGCAGACACACGCGCGGTGACATTCCAGTCGAAGTTCGCGCCGCAGCCAGTCGCTGCAACATCACTTATCAGATAACTGAGCCACTCGCCGCGCATCATCTCGTCATCGACGCCTCCATCGAGCGTATCCGTGAAACGATCACCGCCGAACAAGAGCGAGGCAGGGTTTATCTCGTCGGCGCTGGACCAGGCGATCCCGATCTTCTGACATTGAAAGCACTGAATGTGCTTCGGAAAGCAGAAGTAGTCATTTACGACTACCTGATCGACCCGGCCGTTCTCGCACACGTGCCTGCGCAAGCCGAAACGTTGTACGCCGGAAAGATCGGCGGTGGCACGCAAACTCCCCAGGATGAAATCAATCGCCTCCTGATTCAAAAGGCGCGAGAAGGAAAACAGGTTGTTCGACTTAAAGGCGGGGATCCGTTCCTCTTCGGTCGCGGGGGCGAAGAGGCACGCGCGCTGTGCGCGGCGCGGATTCCCTTTGAAGTTGTGCCCGGCGTGAGCTCAGCGCTCGCAGTGCCTGCTTACGCCGGCATTCCCGTGACGCATCGTGGTCTGGCGTCGTCAGTAACGATCGTCAGCGCTGCTCGCGCGGGCGATGGTGAATTCTCAACACAACTTCTGCATGCCAATTTTGCTGACACGATCGTCGTCCTGATGGGTGTAACTCATCTTCGACAGATCGCCTCCGAATTGATCGCCGCGGGACGTTCGGCAAACACACCCGTCGCAGTGATCCACCGCGGCACTTACGAAACACAACAGACAGTTACCGGTTCACTCATGAACATCGCCGATCGCGTCGAGCGGGAACGACTGCTCGCACCGGCGGTGATCGTCGTCGGCGAGGTTGTTCGCCTGCGCGACGAGTTGAACTGGTTCGGAATGAACTTCAGTCAGGAAGCGCAAATGGAGGTGGCGGCATGAGAGTCATGACTGCTTTGAATTTCCGGATTATCGACGGTGAGCTTTATACGCTGCCGGACGGTTTAGAGAATGCTTCCCCACAAGTGATTTTGAAGTGGGCGCTGGACGAGTTCGGTTCTGACGTTGCGCTGGCCACAGGCTTTGGCGCTGAAGGTTGCATCCTCGTCGACATGGTCGCGCGCATCGATCCGTCCGCTCGCATCTTCTATCTCGATACCGATCTGCTGTTTCCAGAAACGTACGAGCTTCGCGATCGACTCGAGGAGCGTTATGGCATTCGCTTCGAACGCCGCAGCGCCGCGCGCTCTCTCGAACAACAAAATCTTAGACACGGAGAAAAACTGTGGGAGCGCGATCCCGATCTCTGTTGCCGTCTGCGTAAGGTCGAGCCGCTGAAGCAAATGCTCTCCGGTGTGCGCGCATGGATCACTGCGATTCGCCGCGATCAATCGCCGGCTCGCGCGCACGCGAAGGTTGTCGACCAGGACGCGAAGTTCGGACTCATAAAAATCAATCCGCTGGCGGGTTGGACCAAGCAACAAGTCTGGAAGTACGCGCTGGAAAACGACGTTCCATACAACCCGCTTTACGACCAGGGCTATTCGTCGATCGGCTGCATGCCGTGCACGACGCCCGTGCAGATCAATGAAGACCAGCGTGCTGGTCGTTGGCGCGGATTTCAAAAAACCGAATGCGGTCTACATCAGTGAAAGTGAAGGACTAATACGATGAAACTCATAAATCCACATGGCGGCACACTCGTTAATCGCGAAGTAAAAGGACGCGAGCGAGATCAACTCATGCGACGCGCGACGACCATGCCGAAGCTGCAACTCAACGCGCGACAGATTTCCGACGTTCTGATGATCGCCACCGGCGCTTATTCACCAATCGAAGGTTTCATGGGTGAAGCGGACTACAACGCCGTGGTCTCCAACATGCGCCTGGCGAACGGAGTGGCATGGCCCATCCCGATCACGATGGCTGTTTCGACTGACGATGCCAGGCGATTGCAAACGGGACAAGACGTCGCGCTTTACCAGGACCATCTTCTTCTCGGCGTGCTGCACCTCGCGGAGAAATACACCTATCACAAAGCTCGAGAAGCGGATTCGGTCTATCGCACCACGGATCTCCAGCACCCCGGAGTCCAGGCGATCCACAATCAGGGCGATTGGTTGCTGGGTGGACGCATCAGTCTGATTAACCGTCCCGACGGGCTCTCGTTCGCCGAATATCGCAAGGATCCAGAGGAAACACGGGCGATGTTCAAGGATCGCGGCTGGCGCCGGATCGTGGCTTTCCAGACTCGAAATCCCGTGCATCGAGCGCACGAGTACATCCAAAAGTGCGCGATGGAGATCGCCGACGGACTGCTGCTGCATCCGCTGGTGGGCGAAACGAAATCAGACGACGTGCCTGCCGACGTCAGGATGCGGTCTTACGAAAAGATCCTGGCGAACTACTATCCAAGTTCGCGTACGGTGCTCGCAGTTATGCCGGCGGCGATGCGTTACGCTGGACCACGCGAAGCGGTCTTTCATGCGTTGATTCGCAAAAATTATGGTTGTTCGCACTTCATCGTCGGGCGCGATCACGCGGGTGTCGGCAACTATTACGGCACTTACGACGCGCACCACATCTTCGACGAGTTTGAACCGCACGAACTAGGCATCACACCGCTCTTCTTCGATCACACGTTCTACTGCAAAGCATGTGGCGCGATGGCGTCGACGAAGACGTGTCCGCACGACCAGTCGGATCACGTGACGCTTTCCGGAACGAAAGTACGTGAGCTGCTGAACGCGGGACAGTTGCCGCCGGTTGAGTTTTCGCGGCCGGAAGTAGCGCAGGTGTTGATCGAGGCTTATGCCGCAGCACGAACGATCGCGAGGGTCATTTAATTAAATTCGAAATCATAAGCGAGGCAAAAATCATGTCAAAGCACAAAGGATTCACTTTATGGATGACGGGATTGTCGGGCGCCGGCAAGACAACCCTGACCACACAGCTCATCGGTGAGCTGCGCAATCACGGGCTCTCGATTGAAGTCCTGGATGGCGATGAGGTTCGCACGAACTTGTCCAAGGGCCTCGGCTTCTCGAAAGAAGATCGAGACACCAACGTTCGCCGAATCGGTTATGTCAGCCGTCTGCTGTCGCGCAACGGTGTTGGCGTGATCACTGCTGCGATCTCGCCGTATCGCGCGATTCGAGATGAGGTGCGCCGATCGATTGAAGCCGACGGTGCGCTGTTTATCGAAGTCTATGTGAAGTGCCCGATCGAAGTTCTCGCCGAGCGAGATGTTAAGGGTCTGTACAAGAAGGCACTCGCGGGCGAGATCAAAGAGTTCACTGGCGTCTCTGATCCTTATGAAGAACCACTCGCGCCTGAGGTGGTGGTCTCGACCGATGTGGAAACAGTGGAAGACAGTGCTCGGAAAATTCTTCGAGAGTTAGCGAGACATGGTCTTATCGACCAGGAAAACATCACCGCGTCGATGCCATATCAGCGCGTTGAAGAAGGTTGGGCAATTGTATGAAGCACAAGAGATACAGTGCCCTCATCCTGGCAATGGCTTTGCTGATCATCGGAATGCGCGGCGTGTGCGCGGCGCAATTCTCGCAGCACGTCGAAAAGTCAGATAAGCACGAACGGAGTTTGACGATTCCGATCAGTACGTCGATCGATCTTGCGGACAAGCCGATCCGAGGTGGATTCATTTTCAGAGTGAAAAGGTACGTCCGAACGCGATCCTTAAATTACGGCGCAAAAAATCTGTGAAATCTGTGAATGGATTGGTGAAGAAAAATGAGTGCAGCGGTTTCGACAATTCGGCATGTGCAGGGCTTCGACGTTGTGAGGCCATTGAGTATTGGAACACTCATAGTCCTCATGCTGCCGCTGGTGTTTCTGCCGCTGGCGTCGATCTTCATCTTCGGAACCGCCAAGGGATTGCCGCGCTTCTGGTCCGCGCTGACTGCGCCTGAAGCGATCTTCGCACTGAAGCTCTCGATCGCGACCAGCTTCTGGGCCACCGTCTTCAATGTTCTCTTTGGATTATTTGCGGCGTACGTGCTGTCGCGTTACTCGTTCTGGGGCCGGAACGCTCTGATCGTCACCATCTCTCTACCAACCGCGATTCCCACGGCTGTCGCTGGTTTCGCGTTGCTGCTTTTGTGGGGACCGTACGGCACACTCGGCCGTCTGCTTGCGCCGCACGGAATTCAGATCATGTTCACCGGCGGTGCGATCATCCTCGCCAATATCTTCGTCACGTTTCCGCTGGCGTTCGGTGTGATGAAAGCCGTGTTCGACACGATGAACCACTCGCTGGAAGAAGCGTCTGCAACGATCGGCGCGACGCGTTGGCAAACGTTCTGGCATGTCACGCTGCCGTCTTTGCGCGGCGCGATCGTCACGGGAGCGCTCTTGACGTTCGCGCGTGCGGTCGGCGAGTTCGGATCGACGATCCTCGTTTCGGGAAATCTCGCCGGGCGTACTCAAACAGCCCCGCTCTACATCTTCGCGAAATTCAACGAGGGCCAGATCGAAGCCGCTAACGCGATCGCGATCGTGCTGGCGTTGCTTTCGTTTCTGATTTTCAGCGTGATCTTCTTTGTGCGCGATCGGATGGAGGCGAAGTAAAAATGCTTGCCGCACACCAGATCACAACTTTTCTTCCACGCTTCACGGCGGCTACAGTCGAAGCGCCGAAACCGCGACGCATCGCGGCGAGCGTCAGTGGCCTCAGCAAACAATTTGGAAACACGCCCGTGTTGAAGGACATCAACTTTGACATCGCGGAGGGCGAAACGCTGGTCCTGCTCGGTGCATCGGGAAGCGGGAAGACGACGATACTGCGAATCATCGCAGGTCTCGAACACCCGGACACAGGTCGTGTGATCCTTCACGGCAGGGACGTCACGGATCTGCCCGCGCGTGAACGTGGTGTGGGCGTGATCTTTCAGTCGTACGCGTTGTTTCCGAATATGACGGTTGAGCAGAACATCGGCTACGGGCTGAAGATTCGTCGTCGTAACCGGAAAGAGATTCGCGAGATTGTTGATCGACTGCTCGAGCTGGTCCGTCTTACTGAGCATCGGCGGAAGTATCCGTCGCAGCTTTCTGGCGGACAGCAACAGAGAGTCGCGATTGCACGCACATTGGCCTATCAACCTGAAGTCGTCCTATTTGACGAGCCGTTCGGCGCGCTTGATGCGCAAACTCGCACTCGTCTGCGCAGTGAAATTCGTGCGCTGCTAAGAAAGGTAAACGTGCCGGCGATCTTCATCACGCACGATCAGGAAGAAGCCCTCGAGTTGGGCGATCGGATCGCGGTAATCAACGCGGGACATATCGAACAGATTGGAACGCCGCGGGAAGTTTACGATCAGTCTGCGAGTGAGTACGTCGCGACGTTTCTTGGTCGCGCGAATCTGGTCAAGGGTGTTCACCACGGGCAGGAAGTCACTCTCGTATTTCGTCCGGAGGATGTGCGTCTCGGCGACGAGCAGCTCAGGGGTTGTCATCACCTCGGGACCGGCATCGTTAAGGACGTTGTGTTTGCCGGAGCGTACGAACGCTTGACGGTACAACTGGATATCGATGATGCGGAGATCGTCGTCACGCGGCTGAAGCCTCAAACAAATGCGCACAGACTCGAAATGGGAGACCGCGTCAAAGTTGGCTTGAGCGCCTACACAGTATTGGCGCCTCTCTGCGGCCCTCTGCGTATCTCTGCGGCCTCTGCGGGGAAATGGCCGTTAGACGCAGAGAACGCAAAGATACGCAGAGTGCCGCAGAGAAAACCGTCCGAAGGAAGTGAGTCATCATGGAACTAAAGCACGCACAAACCAAACCCGATCCGATTCCTGACTACATTCAGGAAGAGCTGGCCCACTACGAGGACCAGATCCACAAGTATCGCGCGGGCCAGGTGAACGAAACCAAAATGCAGAAACTGCGCCTGACCTTCGGCACCTACGCACAACGCCAGGAAGGCGTGCAAATGCAGCGCATCAAGATCCCCGGCGGATACCTCACCGCGGACCATCTCGCACTGCTCGGCGATGCCGCAGATCGTTTTGGCAGCGGCTTCATACACTTCACGACGCGCGAAGACGCACAAATCTATTACGTCAAGCTCGAACAGTCTCCCGATCTGCTGCGCTTCCTCGCCGCCGGCGGCCTGACCACGAGAGAAGCTTGCGGCAACACCGTGCGCAATATCACCGCGTGTTATCGCGCCGGCACCTCGCCTACCGAACCTTTCGACGTCTCGCCGTACGCTGACGCACTGTTTCGTTACCTCGTGCGCAACAAGTACAACCAGAACATGGGACGCAAGATCAAAATCACGTTCGAAGGCTGCGCCGAAGATCATTCCGCACTGCGAATTCACGACATCGGCTTCTGGGCGGTAACACGCGAAGGCCGGCGCGGATTCCGCGTCTTCCTCGGCGGTGGGCTCGGCACTGCTCCACAGGTGGCCCAACTCTACTCGGAGTTTCTGCCCGTCGAAGAGATCCTGAATCTCTCGGCAGCGATCGTGCGACTATTCGATCGTTACGGCGAACGCAAGGCGCGCATGAAAGCGCGCATGAAGTTCCTGATTCAGTCGATGGGTTGGGAGGCGTTCGTCGCAGCATTGGACGAAGAGCGTGAACGTGTCGGTCCGGTTCCGCTAGCAGACTACTTACAAGATACGTTCGAACCAAAGCTCCCGCCGCAAAGAAACGGCTTACGCCTGCTCGATCCTCGGACCAACGACGAAGAGTTCCGTTCGTGGGTGCGCGATTCTGTTGTCGAACACAAACAACCGGGTTTTCGCGGCGTCCACGTCCGCTTGAAGCTCGGCGACATAACCTCCGACAGAGCGCGTCGACTCGCTGAAGTCGCGCGACGTTTCTCGTCCGGCGAGTTGCGAATCTCCATCGGTCAGAATCTCTATCTGCCTTGGGTACGCGAAGAGAAGCTGCCGGACTTGCACACGGCGTTGAAGCAGATCGAGTTAAGTGATATTGGCGTCGGAACAGTCACAGACGTGACCACGTGCCCGGGCGCTGACACGTGCCGTCTGGGAATCGCCTCCGCGAAGGGTCTCGGTAGCGCGCTTTCAGACAGCTTCGATGGTCCACTCGCAAAGTATCGCGAGCTGGCGCGTCCACTGAAGATCAAGATCTCCGGTTGCCCGAACGGCTGCGCACAGCACGGCATCGCAGATATCGGTTTCCACGCGGCAGCGTTGACGTACGACGGCAAAACCGTTCCCGCGCATCAACTGTTTCTCGGCGGGCAGACGAATCCCGACTCAGCACGCTTCGCCCGTCTTGTTGGAAAGTTTCCTGCGCGGCAGTCAATCAACGTGGTCGCAACTTTGCTGCAAGTTTATGAAGCAGAGCGAGTGGACGCGGAAGAGTTCAGTGCGTTTGTTAACCGTGTCGGCGAATCGAGACTGAGAGCGGCGTTGGAGCCGTGGCGAGCGGTCCCTTCGTTCGAAACAGACCCGACGTTTTACCAGGACTACGGACACGAAAACGAACGCTTCGCAGTGCGGCCGGGGGTCAAAGGTGAATGTGCGGACAAGGTGGTTCCCGAGGTCGTGCCGCAGATCGATACCGCACGCGAACTCATCTCGCAAGCTGAAGCTTTTCTCTATCACAAGGAATACGAGCACGCCACGCGCGCCGCTTACGAAGCGGCCGCGGCCGCCGCACGTGTTCCGCTCTACGCGCGTCTTGTCGATCCTTTCACTTCCGACGAAGTGCTCTGGTCGTGTGAGAATCTGTTTGTTCTGTCGGGACAGACGAAAGGCGAGTGGATAGACGTGTCGTCGCGGCTGTTGGAGCTCAAAAAAGACGAGCCAGACGAGCAGGCAGCGCAAGCGATCTTGGGCGAGGTCAGAAAATTTGTGACCTATTGCGCCGATTTTTTCGCGTTAACTAGTGATGATAAACGAACTTGTCATCGTTAACCTTCGCCCAAATGGCTCGGAACCTATCCCGAATGGGCTCACCAACTTGCAATGGCAAACGTGCCTGCGACGGATTGTTTTCCTGCACCGGAGCGAGCCCCGAACTTTCGCGGATAAACCGGGTGCGCAGACCTACTTCGGGCGCGATGCTTACCAGTTTCTGCTCGAGGTGATCTGCGGTTTGCACTCTCCGCTTGTTGGAGAGAACGCCGTGATGGGTCAGTTTCGCCAGTTTCGCAATGCCGCGCAATTTCCGAATACGGCGTGGGGCAAGTTCCTGCGCAAGGTGACGACAGATGTGCTCGTCGATGCCCGGCAGGTCCGCCATCGTCACCTCGAGGGTCTCGGAAGCCAATCGTATGGCAGCTTGATCAGGAAGCACTTGAAAGGTCAGTCGAGTGTGGCCGTGCTCGGCGCCGGCAGCCTGGCGCGCGAGATCCTGCCGTGGCTCACTGATGCACGCGTCTTCTATCGCAACTGGCAACACGCGAAAGATCTGAGGGACGAGCATCCGCAGATCCAACTGCAACAGCTCGGCATGTCGGACGCTGGTTGGACAACGGAGACCACATCGCTGGTCATTGCCGCCCCGATTGACTCTGCGCAGATCAACGAGTGGCTCACACTGCAAAACGTAAGCTTCTCGATGATCCTCGATCTCAGAGGCACGGCCGCCACGGATCCGATTCACTCGACGCAGACGGTGATGAACCTGTCAGAGCTTCTGGCATCACTGCAACAGGAGCGAGAAAGAATCGCCGATCGCGTGGAACGCGCCCGTGACGAGATCAGATGTTTGGTTGCGCAACGGACGCTCGTACTCTTGCACGCGGAAAAGGAACGCCGTATGGTCGGACCAAGGTTAGTTATGAATTTAGGTTTTACATAGGAGTCCGTCCAAGTCGGTTCACATATTCAGCAGCAGGCCCGTTTGTGGGCTTGGCTGCTTTTTGTTTTTCTCTGCGTATCTCTGCGTTCCTCTGCGCCTCTGCGG
>JBIOUJ010000116.1:0-11732 GCA_044867025.1 Pyrinomonadaceae bacterium
TTCCGCGTTCATCTGCGAAAATCTGCGGCTTAAGGTATGATTTAACTGCGTTACGCGGTTCACCTCTTCCCCAGGGGCTTTCATTTGCAACAACGAACAATCACAGGTGGTCAGAAGCTCGTAGCCATCGGCGGGGGCACGGGACTGTCGACACTTCTCGCCGGTCTCAAACGACTCGTCGGTAAAGCCGAGGAGCCGATCTGGATCGAAAGTCTCTCCGCGATCGTCACCGTTTCCGACGATGGCGGCAGTTCCGGGCGTCTTCGCGACGAATTGCAGATGCTTCCCCCCGGCGACATCCGCAACTGCATGATCGCGCTCTCGGAAGACTCAACTCTCCTGTCGCGTCTCTTCCGTTACCGCTTTCGCGGCGATGGCGGGCTTGGCGGGCACAGTTTTGGAAACTTGTTTCTCGCGGCGCTCACGGAAGTCACTGGAGATTTCACCGAGGCGATCCGTTTGTCGTCTGAAGTCCTCGCGAGCAAGGGTCACATCTATCCAGCAACCATCAGTGACGTGCATTTAGTCGCGGAACTCGAAGACGGAACGCTCGTGCACGGTGAGACTCAGATCTCCGCTTCGAAAGTTCCGATACGCAGGCTCCGGCTGGAACCGGAACAATGTCTGCCACTTCCCGCGGCGTTGAAAGCGATTCGCGCTGCCGACATCATCACGGTTGGTCCAGGCTCGCTCTACACGAGCATCCTGCCGAATCTTCTCGTTGCTCAGGTAGCTCGGGTCATCGGCCAGACGCGTGCGACAAAAGTCTTAGTCAACAACCTCATGACGCAACCCGGCGAGACTGACGGTTACAGCGCGCGAAAGCACCTCGAGACGATCCAGAAGTACGCGCCGGAGATTCACTTCGATTTTGTTATCGTCAACGACCGCCGGATCAGCAAAGAGCAGGCTGAGCTTTACGCCGCTGAAGGTGCTTACCAGATCGGCATCGCAGGTTCGCTCGATGACGCAATAGATCAAGGGACGGAGATCGTCCGCGCCGACTTGTTGTACGACGGCGAAAAAGTGAGACACAACTCCGATCGGCTCGCTCAGGTCGTGCTCAACTGTCGGAAACAAGCGGTATCGTCTGTTGCAGTGTGAGGTTCTCTTTGGCTGAAAAAACCACATCGTCAAAACCACTAAACATTCTAATCATGGCGGCAGGTCTCGGAACGCGGATGAAATCAAACCGTGCGAAGGTCCTGCACGAGCTGGGTGGCTTGCCGCTGATCGCCCACGTGTCGAGAGCTGCACAGGCGCTGGAGCCGCGCTCGATCATCGCGATTGTTGGGCACCAGGCTGAGCAGGTCGAGCAGGCTGTTCTCGCAGAGGTCGGCGAACTCGCGAGCTTTGTCATTCAGGCGAAACAGCGTGGAACGGGTGATGCCGTCGAGTCAGCGCGAAAGCTTCTCGAAAACTCAGATTCGCTGGTGCTCGTGCTTTCCGGCGACGTACCGATGATCAAAGTGGAGACGTTGAAAAGCCTTATCGAGCATCATCAAGATAGCGGTGTCGCCTGCACGATCCTGAGCGTTCGACTTGAAAACCCGACCGGTTACGGACGCATCATTCGCGACGACAACGACTCGTTCCAGAAGATCGTCGAACAGCGTGACGCCGGCGAAGAAGAACGCCAGGTGAAAGAAATCAACAGCGGGATCTACTGCTTTGAAGCCAGGGATCTCTTCCGGGCGCTGCGCAAAGTCGAGCCGAAAAATGACCAGGGTGAGTACTACCTGACAGACGTTCCCGAAATCATCATGGCGAATGGCGGTAAGGTGAGTGTTTACGTGCACAACGACGCGCGCGAAGTTTACGGCGTCAATTCCCGAGCCGAGTTGGCGGAGTTCGAAAACCTCGTACGCCGCAATGCAATCCGGCGGCTGATGATCGAAAGCGGCGTGACTTTTATCGATCCTTCTCATTCCTACGTGAGCGCCGAGGCGCAGATCGGCCGCGACACCATCATTCATCCGAACGTGACGATCGAGGGCAAGTCGATCGTCGGAGAGAACTGCGTGATTCGTGCGGGTGTGCGCATTACGAATTCGCGCCTGGGCGACAACGTCGTCGTGAAGGATCATTCGGTGATCATCGATTCTGAAGTGGGCGCGAGCTGTTCTGTCGGACCGTTTGCACACCTGCGGATGAACGCGTTGCTGGAAGAGAAAGTGGCTGTCGGAAACTTCGTCGAGGTCAAGAAGTCGCGGCTCAAACGCGGTACGAAGGCGATGCATCTCACGTATCTCGGAGACGCGACGATCGGTGAACGAACAAACATCGGCGCCGGCACGGTGACGTGTAACTTCGACGGCACCCGCAAGCACGAAACAATCATCGAAGATGATGTTAAGGTTGGTTCGGATACGATGCTCGTCGCGCCCGTGCGCGTCGGCGCTCGTTCGGTGACCGGCGCCGGGTCAGTGATTACACGAGACGTGCCGCCTGATTCGCTAGTGGCCGGCGTTCCGGCGGAAGTGAAGAAGAAACTGAAACACGGATAACACGGATAAAATCCGGATTTTAAATCCGTGTCATCTGTGGCAAAAGGAGTAATGGGAAGCGAATGTGTGGAATCGTTGGTTACGTAGGCAATAAACAAGTCGTCCCGCTCATCATCGATGGTCTGCGAAAACTCGAGTATCGCGGCTACGACTCCGCCGGTATCGCTGTCGTCAATGAACGACACGAACTCGAGATCCGCCGGGCCGAAGGAAAACTGCGCAATCTCGAAGAGACGATTCGTCTCAGCCCGCTCGACGGCACTTACGGCATCGGTCACACACGTTGGGCCACACACGGTCGCCCAACGGAAGAGAACGCACACCCGCATCGCGACTGCACCGGCCGCGTGGTAGTGGTTCACAACGGTATCATCGAAAACTACCTGCAACTCAAAGAGCGTCTGCGCAAATCAGACCACCGCTTCGTCACTGAAACCGACACAGAGATCATGGCCCACCTGATCGAGGAATACCTCAAACAGGATTCTTCGTTCGAGCAGGCAGTGCGCTCAGCGGTTCGAGAGCTTCGCGGTATCTTCGCGTTGTCGATCATCAACTCCGACGAGCCCGACACGATCATCACCGTGCGCCAGGGACCGCCCGTGGTGATCGGTCTCGGCGACCGCGAGTTCTTCGTCGCTTCCGACATCCCGCCGATTCTCCAGCACACGCGCGACGTCTTCTTCCTCGGCGACGGTGAGATCGCGATCATCAACAAAGATGCGGTTCGTGTTACCGACTTTGAAGGCAACTCCGTCCAGCCTTCGATCCAGCGCATCACCTGGGATCCGATCATGGCGGAAAAGGGCGGCTTCAAGCATTTCATGCTCAAAGAGATTTACGAGCAGCCGCGCTCCGTTCGCGACACAGTGCAGGGACGAATCTCGCTCGACACCGGACGCGTCTTCCTCGACGAGATGGCGAACATCACCGAGGCAGACTTCAAACGTTTCTCGTCGATCAAAATCGCCGCGTGTGGCACGTCGTGGCATGCCGGACTCGCCGGGAAGTACATGATCGAGCAGCTCGCGCGAATACCCGTCGATGTCGATTACGCTTCGGAGTTCCGCTATCGCGATCCGGTGATGGATGAAGACACCCTGTTGCTCGTTATCTCGCAGTCAGGCGAGACAGCCGACACGATCGCAGCGCTTCGTGAAGCGAAAGAACTCGGCTCGAAGGTGCTGGCAATCTGCAATGTTCAGGGTTCGATGATCGTGCGTGAGGCGGATGGCACGATTCTCACTCACGCGGGACCGGAAATCGGTGTCGCTTCCACGAAGGCGTTTACGGGTCAGATGGTCGCGCTCTACCTGCTCGGCTTGTACCTGGGCCAGGTGCGCGGAGCTCTTTCGGAAAAGGAAGCGCGCTTTCACGCACAGGAACTCGCGGAGCTGCCTGTCAAACTCGAACACTTACTCAACGATTCCGATGGCATCGAAGAGTTGTCGAAAGAATTCTTCCGCTCGACAGACTTTCTCTATCTCGGTCGCGGCATCAACTTCCCCGTCGCGCTCGAGGGCGCGTTGAAGCTCAAAGAGATCTCCTACATTCACGCCGAGGGATATCCGGCGGGTGAGATGAAGCATGGACCAAACGCGCTGATCGACGAGCGCTTGCCGGTGCTTTTCATCAACACGCGCGAGGAAGGCAATCGCTCTTCAGAGCTTCGTTATGAAAAGACGCACTCGAACATCGTGGAAGTTAAGGCACGTGAGGGTATCGTCATTTCTGTGTTGACCGAAGGTGATTCGGTTTCGTCAGTCGTGTCGGATCATGTGATCGAGATTCCCGCTGCGAGTGACCTGCTCTCTCCGATTCTCTCGATCATTCCGCTCCAGCTACTCGCATATCACATCGCCGTGCGTCGTGGTTGTGACGTGGACCAACCGCGCAACCTCGCGAAGTCAGTGACGGTGGAGTAGAGCCACCAAAAAGGCACAAAAAACAACACAAGAAATGGCACAGTTTTCCTTGTGTTCCTTTACCTTCCTCGCTCCTTCTGCAACAGCTTCTTCTTCCGTTCGAGTCCCCAGCGATAACCACCGAGGGTTTGATCTTCGCGCACAACGCGATGGCACGGAATGACTAACGCCACGGGGTTCGTCGCGCAGGCGCGTCCAACTGCACGAACGGCACCCGGTTTTCCCAACGCTTTGGCAACGTCGCCGTACGAAACCGTTTGACCGTAAGGAATCGCGCGCAGCTTGTCCCAAACCTGTCGCTGAAATGCCGTCGCCCTGATATCGAGCGGCAGGTCGAGACGCGGTTCGTTGTTGTCGAGGTGACTCAGAATCTTTTGTACCAGCTCTCTCAACGCTGAATCGTCGCGTTTGATCTCAGCGTGTGGAAATTCTTCGCGCAGGTCTTTTTCGAGCTCAGCGTCCGTATCACCCATTCGCACCGCGCACACGCCGCGCTCGGTCATCGCAACCAGCAAACGACCCATCGACGAAGCGACAGTCGTGTAGTTGATGTTCACACCTCGACCACCCCGACTGTACGTCGCGGGCGTCATTCCCAACTCTTCCGAGGCATATTCGTAAAGCCGGCTGCTCGAGTTGAAACCGGATTCGTATAGCGCCGTCGTCACTGAATCACCTTTGCGCACGAGCGCTTTGAAATTCCCGAACCTGCGTGCCGCGAGATACTGTCGAGGACTGATCCCCATCACGCGCTTGAACGTCCGTTGCAAGTGAAAGACGCTCACACCCGCGTGCGACGCGAGTTCGGCGAGTTTCACTGTCTCACTGTCGCTCGAGTTTAGAAGGGTGCAAACGCGCTGCACCAACTCCATCTGCGGATCGAGCACGCGCGCGCGTTGCGGCTGGCAACGCAGACAGGCGCGAAAGCCGGCCTGCTCGGCAGCTTCAGGCAGATCGAAAAACCTCACGCGTTCGCGATGCGCGCGACGTGATGGACACGAAGGGCGGCAGTAAACTCCAGTGGAGCTGACGGCGAAGACGAATTGTCCGTCGAATCGCGCGTCCTTCGACACCACGGCCTGCCAGAGTTGTTCGTCGTTTGGAATTAGGTTCATGCTCAACATGCCGCAATTTTAGCGACGCGGGTATCCTGCATCTATCTGATTCTTGTCGTCAAACCACAGATATCACAGATGGATTTTGTGTGTCTCGATGTGTGTGGTTAAATGCATCCACACAGTGGATTCGGAATTTCTGTCACAACTAAATGAACAACAGCGGGAGGCTGTCCTCGCCACAGAGGGTCCGCTTCTCATCCTCGCGGGCGCCGGTTCCGGCAAGACGCGCGTCATCGCTCATCGCATCGCGTATCTGATTGCCGAAAAAAACGTAGCTAGCTGGAACATCCTCGCGGTGACGTTTACGAACAAAGCCGCCGACGAGATGCGCCAACGTGTGCAACGACTGCTGCGCACACAGGAACGGGCGAGCCTGCCTCTCGTATCGACGTTCCATAGTCTCTGCGTTCGCATTCTGCGACAGGACATCGAGAAGCTTAACGACAAATACACGCGCCGCTTCACGATTTACGATCAGGACGACTCGATACGTTTAATCAAGCAATCCATCCGCGAACTTGGTTTCGATGAGAAATATCTCGGTCCGCGCGCGACGCAATCCGCCATCAGTTCCGCGAAGAATCGCGGCGAGGATCCGGAAGCCTTTGCGGCCCGCGCGGAGTACCAGGACGAGCGACGCGCGGTGATGGGTTCGGTCTACAAGATGTACGAAGACCGTTTGCACGCGAACAACGCCCTCGACTTCGACGATCTGCTGATCAAAGCCGTGCGACTGCTGCGCGACGTTCCGGAAGTCAGAGAAAAGTACAACAACAAGTTTCGCTACATCCTTGTCGACGAATACCAGGACACGAACTCGCTCCAGTTCGCTCTCATTCGCCTGATCACTGAGAAAACTCAAAACATCTGCGTCGTGGGCGACGAAGATCAATCGATCTACAAATGGCGCGGCGCGGACATCAGCAACATCCTGAATTTCGAAAAGCATTATCCAAACACGAAAACTATTCGGCTCGAACAGAACTACCGCTCCACGCAAACGATTCTTGACGTCGCGGGCGCTGTGGTTAAGAACAATCTCGAGCGCAAAGGAAAAACTCTCTGGACTTCAAATCCGCGCGGCGGGCGCGTCGGTTATTACCAGGCGTTCGACGCGGACGCCGAAGCGCGCTGGGTTGCGAGCAAGATTGTCGAGCATCGACGCGACGAATTCGACATACGCGCGGCCGTGCTCTATCGCACCAACTCGCAGTCGCGTGTGTTTGAAGAAGCGATGCGACGGGCAGGTCTCCAATACAACATCGTCGGCGGTTTTTCGTTTTACGAACGCATGGAGGTGCGCGACATCATCGCGTACCTGAAGCTGGCGTTGAATCCGAACGACTCGATTGCGTTGCAACGCGTGATCAATAGCCCGCCGCGTGGCATCGGCAAACAGACGACCGATGAGATCGAGCGGCGAGCGAGGCAGTATGAGCTCACCTGGTGGGAGACGATTGCGGCTGTCATTGAGCAGCCTGAGAATTTAGGATCGCGGGCGATCAGCGCGTTGAAGAGTTTCCGCAGCGTTGTCAACAAACTCGCGACGATGGCTGAAACACCTGACGATTCGAGTAAAGAACCTGTGTCTGACATCGTGCGGACAGCGATCATCGAGACGGGTTACGAAAACGCGCTGCGTTCGGAGCGAACGGATGAAGCTGAAGGCCGTCTCGAGAACTTGCAGGAGTTGGTCAACGCGGCCGTCGATTACGATGAGCAGGGCGTCGAAGGGCTTCGCGAATTCATCGACCACTCAGCACTCGTTTCCGATCAGGACGACTACAAGCGCGATGCGCCAGTGACGCTGATGACCGCACACTCCGCCAAGGGTTTGGAGTTTCCAGTAGTTTTCATTGTTGGACTCGAGGACGGGTTGTTCCCACACTCGCGCTCAGCGACAGATCGCGCGGAACTCGAAGAAGAACGCCGTCTCGCTTACGTTGCCATGACACGCGCTGAGCGTTTCTTGTACGTGACGCACGCGATGAAGCGTCGTGTGTATGGTGAAGAGCTCGCGTCTGAGCCGTCGCCGTTCCTGAATGAAATGCCGATCGATCTGATGGAGGATCTCAGCCTTGGTAAGTCTTGGCTGTCGTTCGCGCGCGGTTCGTCTGAGATCGATTACGAGCACGGTGAGTATCGAAAAGAGAAGAAGAAGTACATGGGTAAAACTTACGACAGCACGGAGTCGATCGCGGAGTTTTTCAAACAACGCAGTCGTCAGATGGGCCAGACGTCAGGCAGTCTGCCTAAAATTTCGAAACCAGTGGCGCCGGCTCCAGCGTCAAATGAATTCACGCCAGGTTCGTACGTGAAGCATTCCAAATACGGTCGCGGGCTTGTGTTGAGACGCGAAGGCGCCGGAGAGAGTGCAAAGCTAACAGTGAGCTTCCCGGGTTACGGGCAGAAGAAGTTAGTGGAGAAGTACGCGGGACTGGAGAAAGCGTAACACGGATAACACGGACTAGATCAGGATCTGTTCCGTGTTATCCGTGGTTAAAGTTCTAGGTGGCAGTCAGCTCGGCGGCGATTTCATTCGCACCGAAGATCTTCTTCAGGACCTCGAGCATACCTCGCGAATCGACCGAGATCGCCCGATTCACCGAACCATCGTACATGAAGTCGCCGACAAGCGATTGGATGTTGCCGTCGAAAATCAGTCCGACCAATTCGCCGTTCTGATTGATCGTCGGCGATCCTGAGTTGCCGCCAATGATGTCGTTAGTCGACACGAAATTGAACGGCGCATTCAGGTTCACTTCGTTCTTCTTGTCCCACCAGCGCTGCGGCAGGTTGTACGGAAACTCTCGTTTGTGCGACTCAGAACGCGCATACAGACCACCAAGCGTCGTGAACGGCTGAACCTTCTTCCCATCCTCCATGTAGCCTTCAACGTCGCCGTACGAGAGACGCAACGTGAAGGTGGCATCCGGATACATGTTCGTGCCCTGCGTCTCAAACAGAGCACGCGCAATCTTCGCGTAGTTCGAGCTTTCGACACCCGTGATTTCAGTCTCGTAACGCTTGCGAGCTTCGCGAGCCTTCGCATCGACTTCTCGTGCAACCACGATCATCGGATCGGTCGACGCGTCGATAGCGGCCTTGCCGCCTTTCGCAAGTTCTTTGCGAAACGCCGGATCCTTCAGCTTCGTACCCGAGATCAACTCGTTCGCACGTGCCTCGGGCGTCTTTCCGTCGAGAACTTTTTTGACGAGCGGATTGTCAGCGCCGAGGAGTTCGACCATGAAACCGAGCGAATCCGCCAGTTTCAACTTTTCGAAATCCTCGTGAATCGGCGCCGGCGAAAAAAGCCCGAGTTCTAATGACGCGCGACGCGCATCCGTGTACTCAGGCAGCCGTTCGGCATTTGGCTTTTCACTCTCGGCTGCGAGCCGCACTAACGCCCGTGCGATATTGAACAAGCTGCTGTTAAAGCCGCCTGCCTGCTCAAAAATCCTGCGCTCGCGAATGTAGCTCGGATAGGCCTTGTGCGCGGCGGCAATCGCATCCCACGCATCGCCGTACATCTTCTGTCGTTCGGGATTCGCCGCGATTGATTTGCGCAGCGCCTGCTCTTCTTTCATCTTGCGGGCCATCAACGCAGGATCTTTCAGTCCCTTAAGCTGGCCGCGATAAACCTTCAACGCATTCTGCACGCTGTTGAGTTCGTTCTGCCCCTGGCGTGTCTGTTCCTCGCCGAGCGACATGTATTTCTTGAGCATCTCTTCACGGCGTTCCAACAAACGGATAATGATCGGAATGCTCGTGTCGCGTAATTCCTCGAGATGCGCAACCGTATTGAGTCTCGAGGTCGAGCCCGGATGTCCGGTTACAAAGACGAGATCTTTTTCCTTCGCGCCCGCGGTGGACCACTTGAAGTAGTGTTGCGGCTTGACGGGTTGGTCGTTCTCGTAAACTCGGACCAGCGCCATGTCGATGTTGAAGCGCGGGAAGTTGAAGTTATCAGGGTCGCCGCCGAAAAATGCGGCCTGGAACTCTGGAACAAAAACGAGGCGGACGTCGGTGTATTTCTTGTAGCGATAAAGATTGTACTGACCGCCCTTGTAAAGCATGACCACATCCGAACGCATCCCGGTCGCTTTCGACGATTCTGCTTCAATCGCCGCGATCTCAGCGCGTCTGGCTGTAAGGGCCTCAGAGTCAGTCGCTCCTGCTTTCACCGCGTTATTCACACGTGCGGTCACGTCCTCGATGCTCATCAGCACATTCAGTTCGAGGCTGGGTGCCTTGATCTCGTCAGCGCGAGTCTTCGCGACGAAACCTTCTTTGGCGTAATCCTTCTCAGGTGTGCTTACCTCGCCGACGATGTCTTCGACGATGTGATAGTTCGTAAGCACCAGGCCGTTCGGCGAAACGAACGAGCCCGAACCGCCGTTGTTGAATCTGACAGAGGCGAGCCGCACCTTGTTCAGCCATTCGTCGGTGACTTCAAACCCGTATTTCTTCTTGATCTCTGCGCGCGGGACGTTGTTGAAGGTCCACATTCCTTCGTCTGCAAATGCAGTAATATGAAGAGTTTGTAAACCAAACAGCGCCAGCACCAGCGCACAGAGAAGTCTTCTAAATTTCATATTCAATCCTTCAACATAAATATTTGATAACCAGGGAGCCAGACAGATTACACCTAATTCGGTGAAACTGCGAAACAGTGTGATGCACGGATTACTGTTCGCGCTCGCCTCGATCCCTCATCCGGATATATTCGTCGATAGGCAGGTTGGTGTAACCCTTCTCGTGCATCTTTCGGATGTAGCTGGCGCTTACGCCGTGGTCTTTCAGCCGGATTAGCTGGTCGGTCGGAAGGTTCTGGTAGCCGAGTTCCTTGAGCTCTTTGACGAAGCTCGCGCTCACGCCATGATCTTTCATGCGCCGCAGTTCATCCAGCGCGATGCGCTCGTAGCCGAGTTCCTTGAGTTCGGTTACGAACTCCATGTTGACGCCATGATCTTTCATTCGGATCCAGTCGTCGAGCGTCGCGCGATTGTAACCGGCGGCCATGAACTCGTTGATGTATGTCGCACTGACGCCGTGATCTTTTGTTCGGACGAGTTCTTCCGGTGTGAGATTGGTGTAACCCAGTCCCGTCATCTCACGAATGAAATTCAAGCTGACGCCGTGGTCCTTCATACGCACCACCAGATCCGTGGTCTTGACGGAATAACCGAGCGACTTCAGACCCTGCAAATATTCCAATCTGACGCCGTGATTGCTCATTCTCACGAGTTGATCGACAGTGGTGGTGTCGTAGCCCTGAGATTTCAGTTCGTTAATGAAGGCGAAACCAGTGTCGCCCATCGCGAGCGACAGGAGTTGTTCGTCGGTCGGTGTGCCGAATCCCTGCTTCGCGAGTTCGCTCGCGAATGAGCTGTTCGGGCTGAATGTGAAGTGGCCCGAGCCATTGCCTTGTTTGAACCAACCTTCGAAATTGAATGTGCCGGCATCTCGCTTGAGCTGGAAACTGACGTTGGTTCCCGATGCGGACATCGCTTGCTCGCGCGTGAGTCCGATCAGTTGATCCGGCGAGATCCCGAATCCCATGTTGTTGTGGTTGTAGCCGCCGTTGCGTTCGCGGCGCGTCCGCAGTGTGAGCTGGACTTCCGCTTTCGTCGTCTTGAACTCGATCATCCATTGCTGGACGGTCGTTTCCTGAGGACTCGAGTAGCTGACTTCAGACGTTCGATAACAGGCCCAAAGCAGCAGTAAAACGGCGAACAGTGCGATAAGGCGGATTTTCATGGGCTTCCTCCGGTGGAATTTGGAGTGCGGGCGCGCGCCCGTACTCTGAAGGTTCAGAAAATAAGCAGAATACTAGATACTCTGTGAGGAAAACACCGCCCTCATACGTTTTGTGACACAGGAACTAACAATGGTGCGAACGTTTGGTCGGCGGCTCGTTGGCAGCGGGCTTCGGTTTCACGGTCGCAGGGCTGCCACATTGACGGCAATTATAGCTGTCGTTTTGCTGCGCGGCAGGCACTAGCCAGAGGCACCCGCACGATTGACACAAAATTGTTGAGCCTAGAAGCCACTCGTTGAACCGGATTTGTTTTTCCACCCTCATGGATCCCCCTGATATTTATTCACTGCTGTCGGGTTTTTAGAGCGCTGAATCTTCTAAACGACAAACGATGCGATTGTTTCAATAAAGTGTGGCGGGT
>JBIOUJ010000117.1:0-23657 GCA_044867025.1 Pyrinomonadaceae bacterium
TGCGGCGCAGTCTGATATTTTCAAATTCGATGGAGGTGCATGGTGGGCTTCAAAGTCGGCCAGAAAGTCGTTTACCCGAATCATGGAATCGGGACCATCGAGCAAATAGAACAGAAGCAAATAGGCAGTAACCTTTTACCTTTCTACACGCTTCGTCTTGCTGCTAATAACTCCCTGGTCTTAGTTCCGGTCTCCAATGCTTCAGAAGTTGGCCTGCGAGCCCCAATCTCATCGGGTGAGTGTGACATGCTTTTCAAAGCACTAGCAGATGATTTTTCTTCCCCCGCTAACGATTGGAAGGATCGCTTCAAGGAATTCTCAGAAAAAATGCGTACCGGCGACATTTTTGAAGTCGCGGAGGTACTGAAACATTTAACCTATTTGAGCAATCTCAAACCCCTCTCTTTTCGCGAACAACGGATGCTCGAACGGTCACGCTACCTCGTAATCTCTGAGTTGGCGGCAGTGTGTCGTCAGCCTGAGTGCAATATCGAACCCCGCGTCGATCAGGCACTCGCGCGCGCCCACAGCAAACACGATCGACGTCCAGTTCGTGCCCGCGCGGCCGGGGCGGCCGCTGGTCACTAAGGCCAAAAAAAGGCACAAAAAAGCACACAAAAGGTGTCAAGGCAGTTGTGTGCCTTTTGTGCCTCTTTGTCGCTTGCATTATCATTCCTGCCTCACACCATAATGGACGAACTACCAGCAGCATCTGTTTCCGCCGGTTCCATCATCATTAAACTTATTTCTGTTCTTGTGCTCGTCGCAGCCAACGGCTTTTTCGTTGCCGCCGAGTTTGCGCTGGTGGGCGTACGCACTTCGCGCATCGAGACTCTCGTCGCTTCGGGCAACAGCGCTGCAAAGCGCCTAATGGGGTTGCTGAAGAACCTCAACTCGTATCTCTCGGCGTGCCAGTTGGGAATCACTCTCGCTTCGCTGGCATTGGGGTGGATCGGCGAACCGGCCATCGCCCGTCTGCTGGAAGGACCACTGTCAGGTCTTTCGGATACGCTGCGACACGGTATCTCTTTCGCCATCGCCTTTTCGATCATCACTTCGTTGCACATCGTCCTTGGCGAACAGGCGCCGAAGTTGATTGGTCTCGCCTCCGCCGAAAGAGTCGCTCTCGCCGTGGCGCTGCCGCTCGAAATCTTTTACAAGGTTTTCAGCTTGCCCATACGCGCACTCGACTGGGCAAGCGCGCGTACGGTGCAACTGGTCGGTATCAAAGCAACTTCCGAACACGCTTCAACCTACACCGAAGAAGAGCTTCGAAAACTCGTCGACATCTCACGCGAGAGCGGTCACCTTCGCGCCGAAGAGCGTCGTCTGATTCATCGTGTCTTTGAGTTTTCCGATACGCTCGTTCGCGAAGCGATGGTGCCGCGCACGGAGATGGCGGCGATTCCCGACACTTGCGATCTGGAAGAGATCACAAAAGCCTTTGAGCAGCATCGTTATTCGCGTCTGCCCGTGTACCGAGAATCGCTCGACGACGTCTGCGGCTTCGTACACAGTAAAGACGTCATGCCTTATCTGCTTCACCCTGAGAAGTTCCGGCTCGAAGATGTTTTGCAACCTGCGATGTACGTCGTCGATACTGCGCGGCTTGAAGCCGTTCTGCGCCAAATGCAAAAGGCGAAGATGCATTTTGGATTTGTAGTCGACGAGCACGGCGGGCTTGAAGGCGTCATCACGCTCGAAGATCTGCTCGAAGAGATCGTCGGCGAGATCTCGGACGAGCATGATGAAGAAGTCAACGAGCAGATCACTGAAGTCGATCAAGCTACGTATGTGCTCGACGGTGGATTGGCCGTGCGAGATCTAAACCGGCGCCTGAAACTGTCTGTGCCTGAGTCCGAAGCTTATACGACTATCGGCGGCTTCCTGATGACGGAAGCGGGTCACGTGCTGAAACCTGGCGAAGTGGTCCAGCACGATGGTTTGGTGTTTAAAGTCGAGCGCGTTGAAAAGCGTCGCGTGATGCGTGTGAAATTAGAGATCATCAAAACTGACGGAGAAGGGGAAACGAATCATGAGTTGGATCGAGCACGTTCTGGGACGTGAAATACTGGACTCACGCGGTAACCCCACGGTGGAAGCCGAAGTGGTTTTGGCCGATGGCGAAATCGGACGTGCCGCCGTTCCGTCAGGCGCTTCGACGGGTGAACACGAGGCCGTTGAGCTTCGCGACGGCGATAAGAAGCGATATGGCGGCAAAGGCGTGTTGAAGGCCGTTCAGAACATCAACGACGTAATCGCGCCGGCGTTGCAGGGATTCGACGCGCTCGATCAGGCCGAAGTCGATCGAGCGTTGATCGAGCTGGACGGCACGAGCAACAAATCAAAACTCGGCGCGAACGCGTTGCTCGCCGTTTCAATGGCGACCGCTCGCGCGGCTGCCGCACAGTTGGAACTCCCGCTCTACCGCTATCTCGGTGGACCAAATTCCCGCACGCTGCCAGTGCCGTTGATGAACATCCTGAACGGTGGCGCACACGCCGATAACAATGTCGATTTTCAGGAGTTCATGGTTGTTCCGGTTGGCGCCACAACGTTTGGCGAAGCGCTGCGCATGGGCGCCGAAGTCTTTCATCAACTCAAGTCGGTTTTGAAGAGCAAGGGTTATGCGACGAGCGTGGGAGATGAGGGCGGGTTCGCGCCAAACCTGAAGTCGAATGAGGAAGCAGTCGAAACGATTCTCGAGTCGATCACAAAAGCAGGTTACACGGCGGGAACAGATTGTTTGTTGGCGCTCGATCCTGCCGCGAGTGAGTTTTACGACGGCAAAAGGTACGTTTTCAAAAAGAGCGACAAGCGCAAGCTAACGAGCGAGGAGATGGTTGCATATTGGAAGAGTTGGTGCGATCAGTATCCGATTGTTTCCATCGAAGACGGAATGGGGGAAAACGATTGGGATGGCTGGAAACTTCTGACTGACGAAGTCGGTAGCAGCGTGCAACTCGTCGGCGACGATCTCTTTGTAACGAACACCGCGTTTCTGCAAAAAGGAATCGACCTCGGTGTCGCGAACTCGATTCTGATCAAGGTCAATCAGATCGGCACACTGACCGAGACGCTGGATTGCATCGAGCTCGCGCAGCGACATCAAATGACTACGATCATCTCGCATCGTTCAGGCGAAACAGAAGATCCGTTCATAGCTGATCTCGCCGTTGCGACGAATGCCGGCCAGATCAAAACCGGATCGGCGTCGCGCACCGATCGAACCGCAAAGTACAACCAGCTCATGCGCATCGAAGAAGACTTGCGAGGCGCGGCGCGTTTTCCAGGCAGAAAAGCTTTCCATCAACTGCCGCAAAAAGGCACAAAGGCGGCTGCGCAGCGTCGATGAGTAAAACAAAAGGACCCATAGCGCTCATCGTAATCGACGGCTGGGGATATTCTGCTGCTCGCGACGGCAATGCCATCGCGCTTGCCAAAACGCCTTTCTATGACGAGCTTTGCGAAAAGTATCCGAGCACGCTGCTCGAGGCGCACGGTTCGCGCGTCGGCCTGCCCGCCGGGGTGATGGGGAATTCAGAGGTTGGACACCTGAACATCGGATCAGGCCGCGTGATTCGCATGGACGTGTCGCTGGTGGACCACGAGATCGAAACTCGTGCGTTTTTCCGAAACGCGGTACTCACACATGCAATCGAGCAGGCTCGGCACCCACAACGAGCGCTTCACTTGATGGGGTTGATCTCCGACGGGCAGGTGCACTCGTCACTCACGCATCTCTATTCGCTCCTGGAGATGGCGAAAGAACACGGGCTCGACAGCGTGTTCGTGCATTGCTTTTTGGACGGCCGTGACACGCCGCCAAGTTCCGGGGTCAATTACGTCGCCGCGCTTCAGAGAAAGATCGCCGAGATTGGTTGCGGTGAGATCGCGACTGTTGTTGGTCGTTATTACGCAATGGATCGCGACAAGCGCTGGGAGAGAACGCAGCGTGCCTATAATTTGTTGACGAAAGCAGTCGGGGAACAAGCGACCGATCCGATTACGGCCATCCGCCAGTCGTACGACCGCGGTGTGACCGACGAGTTCGTGGAACCGATCGTGATCGTGCGCGCGGGTAGTCCGGTTGCGACGATCAAAGACGACGATTCCGTCATCTTCTTCAACTTCCGGCCGGATCGCGCGCGCCAGTTAACCCGGGCTCTCACGCTACCGGATTTCAACGAGTTTCCAGTTTCGGATGGGCCGCGAGTGAACTTTGTTTGCTTCACGATGTACGACAATACGTTCAACCTGCCTGTGGCGTTTCCGCCGAGACATCATCAGAACGTGCTCGCGGAAGTTTGGGGCGGGCGTAGCGTGCGCAATTACCGGCTCGCAGAGACAGAGAAGTATGCGCACGTCACTTACTTTTTCAACGGCGGCGTCGAAAAAGAGTATCCGTGCGAACAACGCCTCCTCGTTCCGTCGCCGAAGATCGCGACGTACGATCTCGAACCGGCGATGTCTGCTTTCAAAGTCACTGACAAAGTGCTGCGCGGCATCGACGACGGCGAGACGGACGTGTTCGTCGTGAACTTTGCAAATCCCGACATGGTGGGCCATACCGGAAAACTTAATCAGACAATCGAAGCCTGCCAGTACGTCGATACATGTCTTGGCTGGATCACGAAGCGCATACGCGAGGCACGTGGCATCACGCTCATCACCGCCGATCACGGCAATGCCGAACAGATGATCGATCCGATCACGGGTGGACCACACACGGCACACACGACGAATCCAGTGCCGTTTCACTTGATCGACGAGGAGTCAGTCGGCGCGAAGTTGCGAACCGGCGGCGCACTCGAGGATGTGGCGCCGACGCTGCTTGGTCTGCTGGGATCCGAAAAGCCTGGTGAGATGACGGGACGAGATTTAAGAGAGATTTAGTCACAGATTTCACGGATGAAGACGGATCCGCGCAACATACTCGTCATCGACTTTGGTCAGCTCGGAGATGTGGTGATGAGTCTGCCCGCGTTGCGAGCGATCCGCGCGCGGTTTCCGTATGCGCAGATCACGGTTGCCGTCGGCAAGCCGGGTGGAGAGATAGTCGGTCTTTCAGGTTACGCAAACGAGATACTCGAAGTCGATCGCGTCGGGCTGCGTGATGGTCCAACACTGATCTCGATCGGACGGATTGCGAAGTTCGTTTCGCGCGTGCGTAAGGCGCACTTCGATTTCGTCATCGATCTGCACAGCTATTACGAGACAAACATCCTCGGCTTTCTGTCCGGCGCGCCGCATCGACTCTACTCGCGGCGGTCAAACCGTTCGCTCGATTTCCTCTCTAATTTCAAACCACAGCCGGGAAAAGAATCTGAAGCTACTCACCTCGTCGACCGTTACCTGGATCTACTCAAGCCACTCGGTATTCAAGACCCGCCTCGAACTCCGACGCTGAAGACAAGCGCGGCCGCGGATTTTGCAGTCGAAGCGCTGCTCAAGAAAGAAAAGGCGCAATCCGGTGAGCTTCTGGTCGGTCTGTTTCCCGGCGCCGGACACTCCTCGCGTCTCTGGCCGGTGGACCGCTTCGCAGACCTCGCAGATCACCTCGTCCGAAACGACCGGGTCCGCATCATCGTGTTCGCCGGGCCGGAGGAGAGGGACATGGTGCCACACATGCGACCGCGCTTTCCGGCGGGAACGATCTTCTTTGACCGTTTGACCATCCCACAGCTCGCTTCGGCCCAGGCGCGTTTGACCGTCTTTATTTCGAACGACACGGGCCCCGTTCATATCGCGGCGGCGGTCGGCACCCCCGTAATCGTTATCATGGACCGCCCCGACCTTCACGCCTACACGCCCGTCGGGGAGCATCACCGGGGGATTCGCGGCGCCGTAATCACGGAAATCCCCGTAGCCGATGTCTACAAAGCCGCCCACGAAATGCTCGCCCTCAACCGCACCGACAACCTGATCTGCGGCTAAATTAAGATAGCTATAGACAAACATCGTTTAACTTCGTTAGTATGGCTAGGGCCGTTATGGTCCGCCTCACGACAAATCTTTCCCAAGTTGGCCTGCCTCAGCGAATTATGGAGAAAACAATGTCGAGAATGCCCATTAGATTCTGTTTACTTACGCTTTGCCTGATGCTCTTGAGCGCCGCGGCAAATGCTCAAGCCCCACTGGCTAAAGCTGGTGCCCCCGCCGCTCCCGTGGTTGAAAGCGATCGGTCTCGCGACGGCCTAATCGGTCCCGTGCGCCGTGTCCGGACCGAAATCGCCAAGCTGGTTAGCGCGGATGGCCGCCAGGCCGAGGGCAAACACGTGCTGGTCGAGGTCGTTTCCTACGACATCAAGGGAAACAAGATCGAAAACCAGTACTTCCCGATCCCCGGCGCTACGTTGACCGGCAAAGAAGTCTACAAGTATGACGAGAAGGGGAACATCAGCGAGATGACCATGCTCAACGCCGACGGATCGCTGTTGAGCAAGGAAATCTACAAGTATGAGTTCGACTTCCTCGGCAACTGGAACAAGATGACCACGTCGGTTGCAGTGGTTGATTCGCGCGGCATTACTTTCGAGCCGAACGAAGTGACCTATCGCTCCATCATGTATTACCTCGATGAGAACATGGTGAAGATGGTCACACCCGGCGCAGCCCCAACGACGACCCCACAGCCTGTCGCGTCTGCACCCGAGAGCAAGCCTGTGAACGAGCCGAAACCCGGTAACAAGCGCGACAAAGGAAAGACGCCGGCCACGGTCGCTCCGCAGTTACCTTCGGCATCTACCAATGCGGCTAAAATTGCTTCTGGTCCGGTCGATCTCAAAACGCCTGTTGTAAGTCCTGACACCGAGGTTCCTCTCGTAGTCATCGACGAACCTCCACCGGCTCCTGGACCACGTCCGATTCTTAAGCCAATCTCGGGCGGCGTTCTGAACGGCACTGCGATCTCTCTGCCGCCCCCGCTCTATCCAGAGACTGCGAGACGAATGAGAAATCAGGGCACTGTTGTTGTTGAAGTCGTGCTGGATGAAAGCGGCAAGGTGGTTTCAGCGAATGCGACGAGTGGCCCACCGATGCTGCGCGATGCGGCAGTGCAAGCAGCGCTCAAGGCCAGGTTTTCCCCCACTAAGCTTTCCGGCCAACCGGTTAAGGTTTCCGGCATCATCAACTACAAGTTTGCGCTGGCTCCGTAAACAGTCCTTCGATGGCGCGCCGAGGGTGGCGCGCCATTCTCCCCCACTTTTCCAATCTAACTGCTCCTAGAAGGGACTAGTTCTCATGGCATTAACTGGACACCTCAGCGACCTTTCACTTTCCGAGCTGATTGAGTTTTTCTGTAATCAACGAAAGAGCGGCCGTCTCAAAGTCCTGTACCCAAAAGGTCCGGGGTATTTTTACTTGCACGCCGGTTCAGTAGTTGACGCACGCATCGGCGTGCTTCACGGAATCGAAGCGGTTTATTACGCGTTGACGCTTCCGAATGCGGAGTTTGAATTCAGTGTTGACGCGGAGGCAATTAATCGCACGATCAATCAACCGTGGACGCAGGTAGTGCTCGAAGGTCTGCGGCGCTTGGACGAGAATATCGCTCCGAGTGTCGCGTTTCCGGTTGACTATGTTGCGGAACCGGATGAGCTCGAGAATGCTCCGGTTGAGACGAGTTCGAATCCAGAAGTCGAGAGATCTTTCGCGCCGGCTTTTCTTTCTTTCGGAAAAGAGTCGATGAGCCGTCGCAAACCATTATTCATCGGAGCGATTGCGGTAGCGATACTCGGGAGCGTTGCTGTGATTGGAGTGCCGGCTGGCTGGTACCGCAGCAAGCAAGCGGCAGCAGCGCCTGCAGCAGAGACTGCTACACAAGCTCCGGCTCCGCAGAACACTCAAGCCGAGACCCAGGCACAACCACAGGCTACAACGCCAGAAGCACAACCAACTGCTGAAGACCCGGCCGAACTCGCGGCGCGTCGCCAACGTGAACGCGAAAGAAAAGCACGAGAACTTGCAGCCAAGAATGCAGAGAATCCGACTGCCGCAGTGCCGCAGCCCGAAGGCGTGAAGCCGGGCGCGAAACGCGTTGTTGTGACGGTTACGTATGACGAGTCAGGACGAGTGACGCAGGCTTCAGGCGGTGATGCGAACGCGTTGAGGATCGCGCGACAGAAGCGCTTCCCACCGGGTAAGGCCGGATCCGCGACGATCTCAATCCCGATTAATTAATTGACTGATTTAGCCGCAGATTTACGCAGATGAACGCAGATGAGATCTGCGTTCATCTGCGTAAATCTGCGGCTAAATCAACCCGACGATTCCAAGAACCACGAGCAGTCCACGCTTCAATCCCACATCTCTGCCGCGCGGGTCGTACCATTCGTCGAGCGTATGAGAGAAGCCGGAGGCGCCTCCGGCGCCCAGCGTGATGGCTGGAATTCCGAGCGAGATCGGAAGGTTCGAATCTGTCGACGACTGATCGAGACGAGGTTCGTATCCAAGCGTCCTCGTCGCTTCAATCGCGAGTTCAACCAGCGGCGAATCTGCGGGAGTCTCGCCAGTCGGTCTTTCACCAATCAAGTCGACTCTGAGTTTCAGTTCCGGATCGCCCGCTCGTCTCTTACCGTTCTCTTCATCAGCAGCATCTTTCATTGCGCGCCGGAAAAACGCGTCCAACCGGCGCAGTTCCGTCTCGGCCGTCGAGCGCAGATCGACTTCCATCGTGGCTTTACCGGGAATGGCGTTGACACTCGTTCCGCCTTCAATGCGTCCGACGTTGAACGTTGTACGCGGTTCTTTGGGCACGGGATACGCCGCCAGTCTCGAGATCGCGCGACCGAGGGCGTGCACGGGATTCGGCAGACCAAAGTCGCCCCACGAGTGTCCACCCGGACCGGAGATCTCGACACGGTAACGACGCGATCCGAGCGCGCGATTCGTAATTCGATCGACACCTGGTCCATCGAAGCTCAAAAATGCATCGACCTTCGACGCCCAACGTCCTCTGGTGAAAAGGTGTCGCACGCCTCGCAGATTTCCTTCGCCTTCTTCACCAACGGTTCCAACAAACAGGATTGAACCCTCGGTGCGAATGCCCTCCGTTTGAATTGCCTGTGCGAGCGCGATCAGAGCTACGAGACCACATCCGTCGTCCGCGATTCCAGGTGCGAGTAATCTGTGTTCGCGTTTGACGACCGTGAAATCCGTATCGGTCGAAAACACTGTATCGAGATGAGCGCTGACGACGATCAGCGGCGATCGGGAAGCGCCTTCGATCAGTCCGAGGCAGTTTCCTTCTTCATCAATCTCTACCTCCGTCAGTCCCAGGCTCGTAAACTTCTCACGGAGATACTCGGCACGCTCGCGTTCAGCGAAAGGACTCGCCGGAACCGAGCAGATGCGGATCTGTTCCTCTGTGATCGCTTCGGCGTTCCGCTCGAAGAAACGAAACGCACTCGCGACTCCGGCCGACGACATCAGTTCAGCCGCAGACCTACGCTGACGAACACGGATTAAATCCGCATATGTCATAACAACTCCATAATCTCGCTCTCTTCGAGCACCCCGTTCGCCGATTTTGCGTGTTCGTAAATGCGATTGACGCGACTCTCACTCGGTTCCAGACCACGCTTCTCGAGCCAGTAGATCACATTTGATTTACCACTCATTGGACCAATCTCGATCACTTGTTCCAGTCCAAACTCACCCGCTGGAACACCCGAGTAAACAATATCAGCCAGTCGCCGATCGCCTTTCTTGTAACTCTTAATCACAGCCGCCGCATGAACACCCGTCGCAGTTCGAAACGCATCGCGACCAAAAACCGGGTAGTTCCAAGGCACGTTCCAACGACACGCGCGCGCCGCTGTCTGGCAGTACTCGCCGAGCCGCGAAAGATCGTTGTCGATCCAACCGAGGAGCTTGAGGTTTACGAGAAGCTGGTCCAACGGCGTGTTGCCGACTCGCTCGCCGATTCCGAGCGCTGAACCGTGTATTTGATCCGCTCCACCCTGAATCGCTGCGATCGAATTGATCACGCCCAATCCGCGATCCTGATGGCCATGCCAGTCAAGCCGGATGCCGCCACCCTGTTCGTCGATGATGCTCTTCACAAACATCACAACGGCGCGAGCACCGTCAGGCGTGGAGTGTCCGACCGTGTCGCAAACGCAAACAGCTTTTGCTCCACATCGGATTGCAGTCGTGTAGAGCGCGCGGATTGTTTCGGGTTGAGCGCGCGACGTGTCTTCCGTGACGTACATCACCGGCAGCCCCTCGCCCACTGCAAAAGACACAGCCTCCTCGGTCATCTGCAACAACTTGTCGAGTGTCCAGCCTTCGGCAAAAAAGCGAACTGCCGAAGAACCGATGAACGTGCAGGCTTCGATCGGAATTCCCACGCGTTGCGACATCTCCACGATCGGTACGATGTCGTTTCGATGAGTTCGAGCGGCGCAGTTTGGTCGAATCTTGAGTTTCTTGTCCGCGATCTCGCGTGCGAGTCGTTCGACTCCGGCGGCATGTGTACCACCGGCGCCAGGCAGTCCGATATCGGCGGTATCGATGCCGAGTGCTTCCATCAAGTGAAGCAGTTCGATTTTTTGTTCGACCGGAGGTTCACAAACTGACGGCGACTGAAGCCCGTCGCGCAGTGTTTCGTCGTCGATGCCGATATGACGGTTCGGCGCCGTGAGAGATGGCTCAATCGTATTCCAATCGTAAACTAGTTCATCGATTGTCACTCGAGCACCTCCGGGAAGCTGTTCGTCAAAGTTAGTAGTATGAGTTCGATTACAGCAACGGCAGAATTGAATGTCAAGAAGAGGCTTCTTGCTATTGATCTGCGGTCTGAGCTAGTTTTATGCGGGCTTTCATCACATCGCGCGGCACACGTCTTATCGACCCCCAATACCAGGGAATTAGACCAGGGAATTAGTGCATAGTTTAGATAACAATACCGAACCATTTGACGCCTTGCTTGAGTGGCTGGACCCGGATCGCGAAACGGCCGGTAAACGCTATGAGGTGATCCGCGCAGGACTAATCCGCATGTTCATCTCCAACGGTGTTAGCGATGCGGAACATTATGCGGATGACACGATAGATCGAGTGATGAAGCGACTGCCGGAGATTAAAGAGACCTACGTCGGTGATCCCGTCAAATACTTCCACGGCGTCGCGCGCAATGTCATTCGCGAGTCGCGGCGACGGAAGGAAGTCCTGATTGATATCGTCCCGGACCATCTCCTACAGGAACCGTACAAGAGCGATACTTCTGAATGCCTGTCAAAATGTTTGGGACTTTTGTCTCGTGACAAACAGGAATTCATCCTCGATTACCACTTGTACAAGGGACACGCGAAAATCGAGCATCACCGCCAGATGGCGGGGGAGCTTGCGATTACCGAAGGCGCCCTGCGAACGCGTGCACACCATTTGCGCGTAACCCTGGAAAAATGCGTACTGGAGTGCGTTGATAATTTTGGCAGGAACAAAACTCACGTCTCAAGCCATACATAGTAGCGGCATCTTTTGGGGGGGTGGTTAATCATTAATAGCAACGAGAAAAACGAGGTAAAGCTCTATCTCCTCGGCCAATTGGACCAGTCTGCGGCGGAGCGACTCGAGCTCCGCCTGCTCACCGACGCGGCTTTTGGCGAGGAATTTGACGTTATTGTCAATGAAATCACTGATGAGTACGTTGGAGACGAGTTACACGCAGACGACAGAAAACGTGTTCAACAGTACTTTCTGACATCGACTGAGCGTCAGCACAAGTTGCGGTTTTCGAGTGAACTGCTCGAACGGGCGGCTATTGAGCGGGCACCGGCTAATTTCGTACAAGCCGAACCGGGAATGCTCGAGCGTGTACGGGCTTTTTGGGGAAACATGGCGCTCTTAACACGTTTTGCGACGACGTTCGCGGCGATCGTCATCGTTGCGGGTGTTTTATTGCTGACGGTTCCGGGCACTCGTACGTCGGGGACGTATGCGGTCGTTAACCTGACGATCAGTAATTCTGAGCGTGCGAGTGGGTCTGAGATCAAACAAGTGCGACTGGAGCCGGGAAGTCCGGGAATTCAAATCGAGCTCGCGCTTCCGGATCAAGTCCCGCCATCGAAAAATTACCGGGTTGAGTTGCTTGATGAAAAGCAGGCGACGCGGAACCTCAGGATCGAGCAACAGGCTGAAGCGAAGCTTGTAGTGGTTGTGCCCGCGAACGAGATCAGCCCTGGTAGCTATATTATCCGTCTGTATGCCGTAAATCCCGATGGCAGCGAGCAACGCATCCGCGGCAGCTACTTCTTCACAGTGCAGTAACTAGCCGCAGATGAACGCGGATGGCGCAGATCAAGATCTGCGTCATCCGCGTTCATCTGCGGCTAGTTCTTCGCCAAAAGCCCCAGGCGATTCCAGTCAACAAAAGCAATAACAACAAAGCACCGACGACTTTTCGAACGGCGAACGAGCCGGCTCCGTTCGGCACTCCGATCGGTTGGTTGAACTCGCCCTGTAGCGTAAAGCCAGCCCAGAAGTGTGGCGACTGCCAGTGCGGATCTTGCCGCAGCGTGTTCTGCGCGGCGCGCAAAGCTTCCGCCGGCCGCATCCCCTTTTGCAGCATATTCGCGTAGAAATACTTCATCAAATCCGCCGTCGCTTCATCATCAACTTTCCACAAACTCGCGACCACGCTCGACGCTCCGGCGTACATGAACCCGCGTGTCAAACCAATCAAACCTTCGCCGCGAACGTCCTTGCCCAATCCAGTGCGACACGCGCTCAACACGACCAAATCCACGGGCGCCTGAAGACGAAAAACATCCTGCATCGTGATGAACCCATTTTGCGGGCGGCCAGTCGCATCAACCATCGAAAGGAAGAACCCGGAAAACTCAGGGTTCTTCGGATCGAGCAACCCATGCGTCGCAAAGTGCAAGATCGAATAGTTCGACAGATCCGTCGTTTCGAGTATCTGGCGCGACGCGTCGAAGCCTCTCGCTACGAAAGACTCCGGCCCGGCGATGTCGCTCAGGTTCTTTAACTCGAGCTTGCTGTACGCGAGCGGCTGGATCACAGACGGATCGAAAGTGTCGGCATTGATTTCAACGCTGCGCCACGCACGTCGCCACGGTTCGCTTCCTTCTGTTGGTTTTGCGACGGCGAGCAGCTCACCCGAATTTGAGTTTTTGTACTGCGCGTAATTCGAAGGAAACACCGGATCGCCAAACGCCGCCAGAATTTTCGACCTCGGCCGGCGCTGCTGTTTCTCCAGACGCAACTGCCCCAGAATCGACGCTGACGGAACGTTTATCACTTCGTACTTCGAGATCAGCGGTTCGTTCGTCGAAGCCGACGCACTCAGTAACTGAAACGGTATGTAGTTTAGCGAGCCGTCAGCGACGACGATGATTCGTGGCTTGTTCAGTGAAGCAGCGACAGGCTCGAGAACGAGTTTGCTCAGCTTAGCCGTGGCCTGGGCCAGTTCAGTTTCGCCACTGCCGACCGGCGGCGACGACGACAAGCTATAAACTCGCTGAACAGCCTCGTTGATTACCTTCTGCGGCGGCAATTGATAACTCTTGAAACCATCGTGACTGATAACCCAGGCATAACTGTTCTCCGCGCCGGCACTGTATTCGAGCAACACAGCATCGTCATCACGAAGAATCGTTGCCTGGATGTGTCCCAGGTCCCAGGCGGTGGGCTTACTGAGCTGATCGTACGAAGGATAACGCGAGCGGATCGCGTCGTTGACGTCGTTGTACTCAGCCTCAATCTGTGCTGTCTCCGCTTCCAGCGCTTTCACTTGCACTTGCGAATCTTTCTTAGCCAGCAGGTTGATCTTGTCGTTCTCTTTTATCCTGAGCGTTTGTTGCAATGATCTCTGACGGGTCGCTAATTGTGGATCGACTCCCGGCGCCTGGACCGCGAGCAGGAGTTCAGAAAGCGAGCGAGCCCGGGCAAGCTCACTTGTCTCAAATGCGTGGATCGCGTGCCCTCGATTCGGCTGCTGTTCGTGCTGTTTCATTAAACATTCGATGTAGGCCTCGTAGCGCTCCTGAACAGTTGCCGAAAACGCGGTGGTGAGATCCTTACTCGTCGAGACCCGTCGCACGTTCTCTGTAACGTCGATCGACTGTCTTAAATAATCACTCGCCTGATCGTAATTCTTTTGCTTCAACTCGAGTTGGCCCAACGCGTAATAGACCGCCGCTTGATTTACGCGATCCTGCAACCTGGTGAAACCATCCAACGCCTCCAAATAATGAAACTTCGCACGGTCAACCAATCCTTGCCGATCGTAGGCCTGACCGATCAGTCCTCGAACACGATACATCTCCTTTGGGTTCTCGGCTTTCGTGTAGATCTCGAGCGCTGATTCCAGGTGCTGAAGTCCCGCTTTGTACTCGCCGCGATCGATGTGGACCCGGCCCAGATATTCGAGCGGCGGCGCCGCCATCAGCGACTCCTTATCAACCAACTCCAGCGATTTGTGAGCGTAGTCCAAGGCTTGTGTGAGATCGCCTTGAAGATAACGTGAGCGCGCCAATCCGTAAATCGCGTAACTCACGGCCATGGCGTCTTTCGATCTTTGATAATAGTCGACGGCCCGCTGGTACTGCTCAAAGCCCAATTCCGGTAACCCATTTTCAAGAAACGCAGCCGCGAGCCCAGACGCGATCTGGCCCATCTTTATCGGTTCTGCGTCTTCGTCGAGCAATGCATAGGCTTGACCGTAGTAGTCGATCGATCCTTGCCACTCTCCTTTGCGATATTCGATAAAGCCCAACAGGATCAGCGCTTCTGCTTCCTCTGCGCGGTTGCTCAAGCCGCGCCAAAGCTCTAACGCTTTCATAAGATTTTCGGCCGCGGAGGTGAGGATGTTTTGCGCCATATAGCACCGGCCGAGCTGGGCGTAGGCTCGTGCGCTGCCTTCTTTATCGTCGAGAGCCAGCCAGAGTGCGACCGCGGCTTGAGCTGTCGCCAGGGCTGTTGGTTGGTTCACACGGCTTTGCAGATCACTGAGAGTCAGCAGTGTTTGGGCTTCACCGAGCGTGTAGTTGAGTTGCTTGCTCAGCGACAGGGCTTTATCGAGGGCCGCCTGCGCGAGAGTGTCCTGCTTTTCGAGACTCAGGTACGCCGCTGCCGATCCATTTAAGCTATCGATCTCGACTTCGGTATCTGGTGATTGGCGCAGCAGGTCGAGGGCCTGAAGGTGACTCGCAAGTGCAGCTTGCGGGTCGTTGAGGAGCATGTGAAGAGCGCCGATGCGGTTCAAATTACGAGCAGCGTCGAGATGTTGACCATTACCGAGCGCAATCTGAACGGCTTCCTGCAGTTCTCTTAACAAACCTTTCCGGCCTGCGACCGTCGCTGGTTTTTCCGTAGTCGCAGATGCTGCCTGGAGCACGACAGCCCCGAGGCCAGCAGGAGACCTCGGGGCGTTTGCTTCGAGCAAGTGAACGACTAACAGGAACAGCAGTAATGCGACTGACAGTTTCATTTGCTTACGGTGTGCGCTCTATCGGAATGGTCGTACCATCCAGAAAGTCTACGCCTACGTGGATTCGCACCTTTTGATCTTCATCAAGCAGGATCTCTCCGGTGAAGCTCGGGTAGTTCTTGATCGTCTGACACTCGCAGTATGAACCTGACGGATCGTCTGGTCCATACTTACCCGTCGGATGGTCGGGTCCGGGCTTCTGGAGCCGGTCGTCAGCGGACATTGCGTTCGCTCCAATTCGACCGATCAATGCGAGAATTCTCTTCTTCAACTTGATTTCCGCCGTCTCATCTTTCTGTATCGTGAAGCCTGATTCCTCAATGCGGGTCTTCCTCATGGTCTTCTCGAAGTAGACGTTCAGGAACTGTTTCCACTTGGTCTCTCTGCTGAGCCGGTACTCCGCATACGCATAAAACATCTGGCCATCAACTGGTTTGGTCCATGGGAAGTAGATCGAGTGGCCGTGTGAGTATTGAAAAGCCGCACCACAGAACGATGAAAGGTTGATCAGTTTGTTATTGCCCTTTTCCAATACGTTAATCACGCCCTGGCAGGCTGAGTAAATCTCCTTGAGAGTTCGGAGGTTTCTTCTATCGTCCTCTCTCTCATCACAGCGTTTCCGCAGGCAGTAGCAAAAATCGTAAAGGTCGACGTAGTCCTCGTTGTAGAAGCTTTGCGCGTCCCAATGGGCGAGGAGAATGAGTTGTTTTGGCGTTGGGTTCTCATCCTGCAAGCCCGCTATGAGACTCTCGGCAAGGCGATCGATTGGAGCTTTGGTCTCCCCCACTCTGCTCAAATCGGTCAGACACAGATCAAATGGATAGCCCGCCAATTGAAAATCGTAACTGTTGTATAAACAGTCGAAATACATCTGCCGGAGCATTGCCGTAATACTGCGCGGACCGAGCTCGAAAATCTCGTCGTCATCGCCGTTCCGCTCGGTATTGAAGTCCTCGATGATATCGGTGATCAGCTTGTTCGGATGTCGCGTTTGGCGGACATAGCGACCGAGGGCTGCCACTGTTTCAGTTGTCATCTTGCTCCGAAGTAATGCCGCAACGGACTCTGAAGTCGGCTTACCATTCTGCGCGGCCTCCTCGTCCTTAGCCTTCAGATCTTCAAAAATGCGCGTCAGGATCTGCCTGTAAGGCAAGTTGCCAACATACATCGGGCCTTGTGAAGCCAACATGTGGTTTGCTGCGCCCTTTAGTTCATACGCGACTTCCAGCGCACTCATCGAGCAACTGTGAAGCGTTATCATTTCGACTTGACCGGGATCGGTATCGCTCTGAACGTCGGCATTGAAACAACGTAATACCTGCCCCAGCTCGGTCAGCGTCAGCGCGTGCCTGCCGGCGTGATTGTCCAACAGAAGCGTGTCGTTACCGACAACCTGGCCGTGGCCGAGAATGAACAGCAGGTAATGTCGCGCCGGGTATGACTCTCTACAGAAGCTGAGGAAGTTCGTCAGGGCGTCCTTGGGATCCTGTTCACCTGACATTGCCGGGTACGGTTTTGGCGGATCGAACTTCGCATCTTTCGGCATTCCCTGCTCGACGTAGCGAGCGACCATGTTTCGGATGTCTTCGTCTTTTTCTCCCCACAGTCGATCGAGCACCAGGTCGCGAATGAACGGATTTTCGTGTTTAAATCCGTCCTCTGAACGCCCCGGATACCAGAATTTGTTGACGTGATGAACGTCAAAAACGTGGACCGGCGTGTTGACCGCGTGAGGATCGAATTGAGCAATGACGTTTGCTTGCGGGTGATATCCGGCTTCTTTTAACGCCTTGAGTTGCGACACGATAGTCGAGGCAAGTGGGTTGTCGCTGGCGAAATAAAACATCAGCGTCCATTCTTTGGTCTGCATTGGTGAAATCCTCCTACCGGCTATGGGGGCAAAAAGTTAAGGAGAAGAAAAGATCGAGGATGCGCTGGGCAATTCGAATGTTCAGAGGTGCGACAGGCTATTCCTATGTTGTCTCACTGTCAACAACTTTGTTTTCTCCGTTCGACGTCTCTAACAACTAATGTCAAAGACGGACAAAATGTGTCGCTGCTGCCTGAGAGAGTTGGTTTTGACGAAGTGCGGGCGTGTGGTATAGCCTCTGTCGCAATTCCCGTTTGCCTGTCGTTCCAGAGGGCAGGAATCAGAAGAATCTGTGGCAATCAAGACAATCGCCCTGGGGTCTGATCGTGCGGCAAAAATCATGGCGGTGCGCGCCAGTGTCGCACGGGTCGCTGCGATCGACCCCGATTGGGCCAATGCGAACGTGGTCGCGCGACGCGTTGAAACCAACATTCCCGCGATGCCGCTGACTGACTGGCAGTTGATGCAGGGCGCACGCGAGCGGGCGCTGGCGGCGCGGGATTCGCTCAAAAGTCGCCGTCTCGAAGCCGATATTTATGTCGGGCTCGAGGGCGGGTTTCATTCGGTGTCGATCGAGGGTGAGTGGCATACGTTTCTGCGAGGTTGGGCGTACGCGACCGATGGGGAACGGGGTGCTTTCGGCGCCGCGCCTTCGATTTCGGTGCCCGCGTATATCGTGAAGAACGTGGTCGAAGGCCGTCGTGAGCTTGGATCGGTAATGGACGAAGTGACGGGCGGGCGCGATATACGGAGCAAACAGGGGGCGTGGGGTGTTTTGTCGCGCGACCTTGTCACCCGATCGATGAGTTTTGAAGTCGCGCTGATCGCGGCCTTCGCACCCTTTTATAACCCGAAGATGTATACCGAATAGTTTTCGTGCCTTTTTGTGGCTAACGAAGAATGGATGAACTAGTAGCACAAGTGAATCATGATGAACCGCCGTCACATTCGCGGAAAACTGCGGGTTGGGTGGAAGTGATTGCCGGATCGATGTTCTCCGGGAAATCAGAGGAGCTGATCCGGCGTTTGCGCCGCGCGAAGATCGCACGGCAGAAGGTGCAGGTCTTCAAACCGGAGATCGATTCGCGGTTTGCAGAAAACCAGATCGTGTCGCACTCAGAGATGCGTCACGAGTCAGCCAATACTCGTTCGGCTGCCGAAGTGCTCGCGAAGATCGATCCTGACACAGAGGTTGTCGGCATTGATGAGGGACAGTTTTTCGATAACGAGTTGGTCGAGGTAGCAAACAAGCTCGCGCGCAGAGGTGTGCGCGTGATCATCGCCGGACTCGATCAGGATTACACGGGCAAGCCTTTTGAACCGATGCCACAGCTTCTAGCCATTGCGGAATACATCACCAAGACTCACGCTATCTGCATGAAGTGTGGCCAGCCCGCGAACTACTCACAGCGGACCTTCGAATCCGAAGAGCGTGTCGCGGTCGGCGCGTCGGACAAGTATGAAGCGCGTTGCCGGATGTGCTTCGTACCTCATGCCGACGCGCCGACGGCGTACGAATAAAGTTAAACTACTTGATTATGCGGAAGGGGTAGTCGGCGACGCTCTCGTTGGCGGGACCGCCGTAAACCCTGACGTAATAGTCGCCGGGGACCAATTGTTTCGCGGGAATACGCAGCGTGAGTCGTGCCGCTTGCTGACGCAATCCATCCCTCGAGAAAACTTCACCGCGATCGACGTTGATGATTGTTGCCCGATACGACGGATAACTCGTGTCTCGGAGGTCGAGCGTCAGTTGGATTTCTGATGTTTCCGGACGCAAACGGGCGGTCCTGGAACCGCCGACAGACCGCGTGACTCCGGCTGAAAGCGTGAGAAACACGACCGGCGCGGACGTTTGCGGCGTGGGACTTACCTGCGGTAGCGGCGCCGGAGTTTCAGATGGCAATTGAACTCCTCTTGCGAGTTCGTCAGTTTGCGCCTTCAGCTTAGCCGCTTGTTGGTCGAGCTCGCGTTGCCGTTGTTCAAGTACAGCTTGTTGCGCTGCGAGCTGTCTCGACTGTTCTCGCAAACTCAAATACGCCGCAAACAGAGTTGCTCCGCCCAGCAACAGCAGTAAAACACTGATGCCCATTGCCATCGCCGGCGCACGTGACGCATTCGGGAACCCAAACAACGACTGCCACCAGCTTAATCGTGCCGGCGGAGGCTGGCGTGTTTCAGCCACAGCCACTTTTTCGGGCGCAAGCCGGCTCGCGAGCACTCGCGCAATCTGCACCCGCTGAATCAGTCGCGGTGACCGGGCAAATGTTTTTTCGAGTTGATCGCGCTCCTGTGGCGAGAGTTCGCCGTGAACATATCGATCGATCAACTCCTCTTCAGCTATCTCAAACTCCTCAAACTCAGCATCATCAACAAAATAACTCTCCTCCAACCGAGCCGCTTCTTCGTCGGAAAGAGTTCCCAGAATATAGTCCACTTTAGATTTTTCCGTATTGCTTTGCCGCAAGCGAATACCGACCCCCCTATACTAAAGTGTCAGAAATCCCAATTCATTTCGCGCGCGCCGGTGACTGGAGGCAAGTCGATATACACTCTTCCAGGTTCACACGGATTCTGTGAGCCCGTATTCGGAGCGCGTTTATAGAAATCTGAAGCCGATCGGCAAGGTCCTGACGAAGCTCAATCTTGGCCCGTTTCTCTTCTTCGTAGAAGTTGACAATCAGATATCTGTTTTGGGGAGGCAGAGATTCGAGACAGCGGTCGAGGCATACAACGCGCGGATCCTGCTCCATTTCTTGAGTTATTTCCTCGCGAAGGTCATGAATCGCGTCGTCGAGAGCGATAGGAGCGTGCTCTCGATCTCTCAGCGCCTCCAGGTAAACCATTCGCGCCACTCCGTAAAAATAACTCTTGAGGTTGTCGATGCTTTGACCTTCATCGATCCTGCGGGCGACGCGATTTATCGTCTCGTCGGCATGTTCGTCCGCCGCGTCGATCCCTCGCCATTCGAAAAAGCGGACGAGTTTGCGCCGCATCGCTTCATACTGTGCCGCTGCCTCATCGCGATCCGGCGAAAACGAATTCAGGAGTTTCTCGAGAGCGTCATGCGTTAATACCCATTTGGTTTTGCTGCGGGCAGACGTATCCGAATCAACCTCACTCGTATGGGAATCTGTCGAACTCAAACGGTTGACGCTCCTGCCGGGAAGTAGGGGGTGCCGCTGTAACGGAGGGATTATATGCGAGATACCGGCGCGCGAGTGTAGAAATCACCGCCACTCGCCCTGTAAAACGAAGCCTGCCCAGTAGTAAGGGTCCCGCCAGCGCTTTTGTTCGGATATGTAATTCTGCGCGGCTTTTAGCGCTGCGGCAGGGGTCTTGCCGTTCGTAAACATCTCTTTGTAAAACCGTGCCATCAACGCCGCCGTCGCGGAGTCGTCGACCTTCCAAAGCGAGGCGACCACCCGCGCGGCGCCTGCGTACATGAAACCACGCGTCAGCGCGATCAGCCCTTCACCCCTGATTTGCTTGCCGATTCCAGTTTCGCATGCGCTGAGCACGACCAGTTCCGCCGGCAACTTCAGGTTGTAGATTTCGTGTAATTGCAGGATGCCATCCACCGGCGCACCCGTTTCATCAACCATCGAGAGCAGGATCGCGGAGAGCTCAGGATGTTTGCTGTTGACCCAACCGTGGGTCGCGATGTGAATGATCCTGTATTTCGACAATTCAGGGCTCGTCGCCGTCGCGCGACTGGCCTTGAAAGCCGTGGCCTTCAGGGAGTCTGTTTGCGGAGCAGCGGCGTAAACAGCATCGGCTTCAGTCAGCGAGAACACTAATCGCGGAATACGGCCGTCAGCGGTCAGTCCGAAATCGCGCAACGAGTGCGAAACTGTCTGCGACGGCTTGGGTGTCGCCGATCGAGAACCGTGGCTTAGCCGTCTTTGGTTCAACACTCGAGTGTCCAGATTGTCAAACACGGGATCGGCTAAGACGGCGACCGCCTTGGGAGCCGGAGTTCGCGTGGCTAGTTGCGTGCGCTGGACTGCAAGCACTGACGCTGACGGTAGACCGACGATCTCATAATGCGAAATCAGATTCCGCGCGGGCGCGTTCGCGTCAACTGGTTCAGGCAAGGCGGCGAATGGAATGTATTGCAGAACTCCATCCGCGACGATGACTAATCGCTGCGCTTCCGAACGATTGGCTATTTGACCGAACAGGATCGAACTGAGCGCGCGTGCATCACTCTCGTAACTGGCGGGTTGCGCAGTGCTTATTGTTGAATAGAGCCTTTGCCCGATGTTCTCGATCGTCGCCTGGGGCGGCAGTTCATAGCTTGCGATGGAATCGCGTGTGAGTGCCCAAAGAAAGCTGCGCTTTTCACCGAGCGAATACTCCAACAGCAGCGTGTCGGGGTCCAGCATCTGCTGGATCTGTTCGACTTTCAGAGGCACCGGCTGAACCAGAGCCGCATAGTGCGGGCTGCGGGCACGAATCTGCCCCTGAACGTCGCGAAACTCTGCGGTAACACGCTCGATTTCTGCGTCAAGTTCCGTCTTCTGTGCGCGTGAATTCTGTGAACCGACCTGACGCGTAGCCAGCGACTCGAGTTGCAGTTGCAGCGCACGTTCGCGCTCGAGCAGTTTCGGATCGACTCCCTTCCTGATCTGCGCCTTAGTCTCCGCGAGCGTCTCAAGCAAGGTGCGCGCTCGACCGGCTTCACTGGCTTCGAGTGCAGCACGATCGAACCCTGCCGAACGCTCGACTGCATGAAGACTCATGAGGATGTCGATGTACAGTTCATACTGTTGATGTACGGTGGCGACGTACGAGGAACGGAGATCGTGACTGGCGACGCCCGAGCGCAGTGATTCGATGAGCGCGATCGACTGTTCGCTGTGAAGCTTTGCGGCTTTGAGTTTTCCGGACGTTTGTTCGAGCCGCGCTATGCGGTAGAGAGTTCCGGATTCTCCAAAGCGATCGCCAGTGGCGCGATTGAGTGTCAGTGCCTGCTCGTAGTTTTTAAGTGCTTCTTCTTTGAAGCCGAGCGTTTCCTGCACGCGGCCGATGTCGTTGAGCGTGTAGGCTTCCTCGCGTGGATCTTTTCCCTCGCGGTTAAGCGTCAATGCCTGTTTGTATGCCTGTAGCGCAAGTGCAGGCTTATTCTGTCGCTCGTGGACCTGGCCGATCAGGGCAACGGGGATCGACTGCATTCGTGGGCCGCCTATGCGACTAAGGACGAGCGATTTGTTCAAATACTCTAAAGCTTTCGCGTAATCTTCATTAGCGATGTGAATCTGGCCGATTCGCCACAGCGTCCCGATCTCGCCGTATTGATATCGTGCCTCACGTAATAGCTCGAGCTTTTTGGTGTATTTTTGTAGCGCTCTCGGCGTGTCGCCTAAACTGGAATAGATGAAACCCTGGCCGTCAAGGTTATATGACATTGCGATCCGATCTTCGAGTGGCTCGAGCAGTTGGATCGACTGGTCATAAAGATTGAGCGCTCGTTGCGTGTCGCCTAACTTATAGAGCAGATGGCCGAGTGCAGTAAGGGTTAGCGCTTCGCCTCGAGGGTTCTTGACGCTCCGCCACAAAGCGAGCGCTTGATCGAACGACTGCGTCGCCTTATCAGTTTCGCTCAGGTCAGAATAGGAGTAGCCGAAATCGAGGAACGTTTGCGCCAAACCCGCCTCGTCACTTTCCTTTTTGAGAATCGCTAATGCAGCCGAATAGAACTCGAGCGATCGCGTTCGATCACCCGACGCGTATTCCACCTGACCAGTTAACTCCAGCGCGAGCCCTTCACCCCTGGCGTATCGCAGCGAACGGCTAAGGCCAAGGCTTCTGTTGCAGTTATCGCGGGCTTCTGAGTTATTGCCGATTAGAAGATAAGCGTTCGCGACTTCGTTTACAGTGTCAACCAACTCCGTGTCGATAGGCTTGAGTTCTTCGAGGACCGCGAGCGACGCGTTCAACTTCTCGAGTGCAAGAGCGGTGTTTCCGAGCGCGAGATGGACGAGTCCCAAAGATCTGAGCACGCGTGCTTCTTCGCGACGCAGCCCGGCTCGCCGGAGTTTCGGAAGCACGGCCTGGTATTTCTGGAGCGCCTGGCGCCATGCTGCGGCCGACCATTGCGAACGAAGCCTGTCCGCGTCCGCCAGTAAGTTTTTCCAGTCGTTCGAGGTTGCTTCAACAGGCGAAGAGGCGTCTGCGCGCACACGCTCAGACGCCCCCCATCCGAAGACAAAGCAGGTTGTGAGTGCTAAAACCCAAAAACCCTTGTGTTTCACTTCATGTAAACCTCTTTCTCTGCGGTCCTCTGCGTATCTCTGCGATCTCTGCGCTGAAATAGCCTTTTTAACG
>JBIOUJ010000118.1:0-14191 GCA_044867025.1 Pyrinomonadaceae bacterium
AAAGGATGTCATGATAATGAACAGCTCCCGCTCCAACCCCGGGCTGCTGAACCAGTACCCTTTTTCGAACAGGTAAAACTCGTTCAGGGGTGGCCCGAAACCATATTAATTCAAGGATTTACGGACAAAGGCACCGCCCTATTGCCTGGAAGCTTATAGGGGCGGCGCCGATGTTGAGAAATAATAGTGCCGGGCGTTTACTTTTTTGGAAGCACGGTATCTTTCATTCCCTTGCCAACGCGAAACTTCAACGTGGTCTTGGCGGGAATCTGAATCGTTTCGCCGGTCGCTGGGTTCCGGCCTTCACGGGCTTTGCGCTCGGATTTTACGAGCTTTCCGAATCCTGGGAGAACAAATTCGCCATTAGATTTAACTTCGCGCGCCGCTAGAGTGGATAATTCTTCAAAGAACTCCTTCACCTGTGCGCGCTTCATCCCTGTGGATTCAGCGAAGTGGTTAACAACTTCCGATTGCGTCATGCGCTTCTTGCCTGTCGCGGCTTTGGTCGCCATAGTCTGGTGTAATACCTCCAACGAGAACTAAATTAAAAAAGCAGCGGACATTCATATATCACACTCAAGCGGCAAAGTCTTCAAGAAAACCAGCATTTCTCTAGGTTTTTTGGCCCAAAGGCGGTTCGGGGAGGGCCTGTGGGCGGCCGTGACGAAATCCGGTCAGGTTTGCTCTAACGCCCGCAACGCCAGACCTTTGGCCACGGTCGTTAGTTCCTCACCGCTGCGGAGTTTGTGAGCTCCAAAGGTCTTTGCAAAGAATCGGCGGACCACGGGCACGAAAGACGAGCCTCCCGTGAGGAAAATGGTGTCGATATCAGAGGATTTAACGCTGCAATCGTTCAAAAGGCCACGGATGCATGAGGCGATGTTTTGAATGTCTTCCTGTATCCAGGATTCAAACTGCCAGCGTTCGAGAACGTCTTCCATCGGAACGTTCGATTGTAAAAACAGAAAACTCGCGAGCTCCTTTTCCGTCAGCTCGACTTTCGTCTGTTCCACCGCGCGATACAGGGCGTAGCCGAGGTTTTCAGAGATGATCTGAATCAACGCCCCAACTTTGTCGGGTTCCGACGCCTGATTTTTCACCTGGCGCAAGACTGCCATCGTCTTGGGTTCCTTTAGCAGAAACATCTGGTGCCAACTAGACAACTGCGAGTAACCCCACACGGGTACGGGTAGTTCCTTCCCGAGGGACACGTAATGTGATCCGAGGCCGAGTTTCGGCGCAACCAATCTCATCATGACTCTGCTGTCGAACGTATCGCCGGCTATCGGCACACCTGAAGTACCAATCACCGGACTTCGACCGCTCTTTCTTCTGCTCGGACCAAGACGAGCCAAAGTAAAGTCACTCGTACCGCCACCGAAGTCTCCGATGAGGACCAGTTCATCGTGATCGAGTTGAGTTTCATACTGGTACGCAGCAGCAACGGGCTCCAACTCAAATGAGACTTCCTCGAAGCCGGCCAACTCGGCAGCGGATTTCAAGCGTTCAAGTGCCAGCGCTTCGTCGGCTTCGTTTTCGGCTCCTGAGAAGCGAACTGGACGACCTACCACGACCCGCGTTGCGGAAGTGTCGAATTGCTGCATCACGGCTGTTCGCAGGCGTCGCAGAATAATTGCAACCAGGTCTTCCAACCTGTAATGACGTCCGTTAATTGTCGTAGCAAAAAATAAGGCACTCGCCAGGTATGACTTGATCGAAACTACAAGTCTTCCTTTCGTGGTTGCGTCGAGGTACGCGTTGATGGCGTCTGGTCCGGCTTTCGTTTCACCATACTGTCGTGAGGAAGGTTCCTTTGCGGGAAAGTAAAGAATCGACCGGAAGTTTTTGATCGTCGTCGAGCCGTCTTCGAACGTTGCCAGCGTAGCCTGCCGATCTTCGTTAGCCACGGCAATCGCGCTATTGGTTGTACCGAAATCCAGACCGATGACAGTCATTTGTTAATCCTGAAGTCGATCATGCGAGGAACTGAAAATCTGTCCACAATTGGCCACAAATTGAGGAACTTTACTGCATGTAATCGCCGCCTCAAAATCTACTCAATCCCGTCCTCTCAAAGAGCCTGACGATCGAGCAAAGGGGACGCGATGTTCACTCAAAAATTTCCAACACTGATTCTAGGAGTAACGATTCGAGTCGCAGCGATCGTGCTGTTTTTCGCCGGCCTCGGAACAAGCACCTTGTTCGCTCAAACGACCGCCTATGTGACGAATCGTTTCGACAACACAGTGTCAGTGATAGACACTGCGACCAACACCGTAAGTGCCACCAACTCGTGGCTTTTATCAATCAGGTCAAAGCCCTTGTTAATAATGGTTAACTGACAGCAACTCAGGGACTAGCACTGATCGACGCAGCGAATGCCATAACAGGTGGCGGCAACATCCAGATCGGTAGGAAATAGCGGTTCTGACCACAATGACATCAAGACTTGAATGTTGTCATTTTTGTCATTCTTAATTTGATAGACTCCGTAGGTAAGCTCTAAACATATTATCCGGAATCGTATACAGACCGCGACCTGGTCGGTCAATAAGCTTTTTCTCTGCGAGTCGTTGAAGATATTTCGGAATATTGCCGGAGGGAATTTCGGGCCGTCTGTTCTCTGTCAATCCCTGGATATCCTGCACTGACAATGCAGCATCTGTGCTTGCGATCACTTGAAGGACTTTAGCCTCTTCACCGCTTGCTTGACCAAGCCATCGGTCAAAGATAGCGACCCCTAAGTCGTGTAATGCTGACTGTAAAGCCTTCTCCCAAACGACACCATCGACTCTTCTTGAGAGCTGGTTATTAAACAGGTGATAGCACAACAACTGCATTTCGTATGGGTGCCCCCGTGTGTACTCAAACACTCGCTCAATAATGTTTGGGTCGAATGAAACGCCCGTGCCGGAGAGCGATTTGCCGATCGTATCGTTCAGTTCCAGGTTGGTAAGAGGTCCAAGTTTCACTTGGGACATGAAAAAGCGGGAAAGCGGGTGATGCTGGCTAACTGAAGTCACTTGGAGCCAGGTATCCGGAGTCGAAGCGATTCCCACCAAAATCCTCGCGCTTTTGATCGACTCCATTGAGAGTGTTTGACGGAGAGTCATCACAATTTCAGAAACAGCGAGGAAGTTATCCAGATCGTCGAGAAACAGAACGAGTACACCAGCAGTTTTATCTTCCAGATCCTGCCAAAGTTTTATTAACGTGTCATGAAGAAAAGCCTGCGTCGACAGTTCTTTCTCAGTTGTATCGCGCTTTATTGAAATGCCGGTCCCTAAAATATTGATGCCCACTGAATCAAAAAAGGTGGTGAGCTTCTTGAATTGATCAATTGAATAGGGAATGTCACGCAAGATTCCTTCGATTATAGAGCGGGCAGCATCCAGGAGCGTGTTACCCGATTTCAGAGGCTCCAAAGGGACACTAGCAGCAATGTGGCCATGACTCTGGCAAATCTTTTTGTACTCTTTAAGCAAAGTTGATTTGCCAATGCCCCAACTTCCCAGAACTAAAAAATGATCGCGAAATTTTGTGTTTAGAACCCTTTTTAGTCGTTCGTCGAAAAACTCTAACTCCTTATTTCTTCCACCAAAAATTGTAGGCTCTACACCAGTCATCGCTGAGAATGGATTACCGGCGCGAAGCATCTTTTCATCGTAGTGGTTTATTGCCCTCTTTACCGAGTCGACTAAATCATCGATAGCCTTCTCTGATTTCTCAATGAAGTCAAAAACCCCCTGTCGCAGAGTTTTCCGCACGAGGTCCACGGTCCCATAACCCGTAATGGCGATTATTGGTCGGAGTGCGTCCAGGTTGAGGGATCTTGAAATAAGTTCAAGACCTCCCATTTCTTCTCCCGAAGGGCCGGGAATTTTGAGATCCACTACCAGTATTTCAAACTGATGATTTTGTAATTTATCAAGAGCGACGGCGATACGATCGACACCGTCAACTTCAACGGAGGAGTTGGTGGGCCGTATTTGGCGAAGCAACTCTTTGGTATATGACGCTAATAGATCTCGATTATCGTCTACGATGAGGATTCGCAACGGCATAATGGTGATACTCGCCTAAGCTATTGGTAACGATATTGTGAACGTGCTCCCTTGTTCGGAGGATTTTTCGAGATTCAACTTTCCTCCCAAAGATTGAACTACTCTTGAGGATAAGAATAGTCCTAGTCCGAGACCCTGGGGCTTTTTGGTTCGCACCCGCCGGGTAAAGAGTTTATTTTTTATTTCTTTAGAAACGCCATGACCAGAGTCCTTAACTGAGATCAGCAGCCAACTCCCTTTTTCCTCGAAACTAATCTCGACATTACCACCAGTCTGAAATAGTTCATCGGCAGCGTTATTCACCAACTCTTGCAGCACTAATGTGACTTGTTCGATATCGGTTGTTATCGTCTTATTAAAAACCTCTGGGTCGGCTTTTATTGAAAGCTCCACGCCCGATTGTAACCGCGGCTTGATAAGCCATTCTATTCTATCTATCAAACTTACAATTTGAGTGGAATTAAAGATGGGACGGGATAGTCCTGCGTAGGTCAATAAAAGGAGTAAACGTTGGCGGCTATAAGCAACGCTGCGATCAATTCTGTTACATGATTCAACGACCTCAGAGTCACCATCAACAAGCGCGCGAATTCTTCTCGCCTCTGTTCCAATTATCGAAAATTCATTCTTTAGATCATGGGCTATAACGCTGTATATCGCATCGGGCTTTTTGTCAGGCTGCCAATCTGTCGTATCGGTTTCGCCTTTTCCTTTGAATAGTCTCCATGACTTTTTCTTATTCTCGTTCTTTTTGGGTTCTGACGATGTATATTGCGCAACATGCGAGGTTCTAAAGTGCTTGGGTTCTGATGTGGGTTCATCTAAAAAGTTGGTCACCAGCTGGAGCAGGGCGTTTGGATCAATAGGCTTGGTCATATGGGCATTGAACCCGGCATTGGTCGATCGTTGCTTGTCGTCAAACATGGAGTAGCCAGTGACGGCAACCATGGGAACGAATTCATAACCCGGCAACAGTCTCACTTCTCGTGCCAATTGGTAGCCGTTCATTCCGGGCATGCCTATGTCTGAGATAACAGCATCAACCTTCATCTCTCTCAAGATGCTCAATGCCTTTGGAGCATTGGACGCCCTAAGTATTTTATAGCCCGCCTGCGACAAAACGACCCAAAGCATTTCGGTCACGTCCGCGACATCATCAACGACTAGAATCGTTTTTACCTCGTGGACTTGCGCATCACTATGAACGTTCTGTGGTTGGTTCATTCGGCTTAACTATTCAGAGCTCGAATCGGCGTTTGCGATATTGTAGGCCAATTCGCCAGTCGTGCAAGACCATACATTTAATGGTGTGAAGGCTGGACCAAGTCAATGCCCGACTCTGCGCTGAACCGTTTTGCCATTGTCTATGAAACCGCCTGCCGATTGAGTAGCGCGCGCTCAGGAAATGAACCACACTGAAAAATATTTTCCCCGGTAGGAATAAACCTGAATTCTGCGCGTCTAGTTGAAGCATGGATCGACTCCGCTGAAACAGTTCTCCCCCCACGAAGGTAATCCCCCAACACCTTTCGCGAGCTGTGATTAAGAAAACTGTAGCCCACTCTTGACGCTCGGCGTCGTAGTGCGCCCATGGAAGAACGACACGCTGCGTTTCTGTGCTGATAGGTTCTCGTAGTGCTCACGCAAACCTATAACGCTCATCGCAATCGAGAGGTCGTTTAGCGCAGGCGGTCTCATCTTCACCCAGGTTCCACCGTTCAAAGGAGAATTCCACATGCGAAAAAAGAATCTATCAGCATATCTCTCCCTGCTTCTTCTCCTCGTCGCCCTGTTGACGCCGCAGCTTTCGGTCAGCACAACTGTCGCCGGCCCAGCGCCGGCGCTGCGCCCTCAGAGTGACCCTTCAATCGTCGGGGCGTGGTCGCCCTTGACGACGCTCAACAGCATCAGCAGCGGTCCCATCGTCGCCATTCACACGCACCTGCTACCGAACGGGAAGGTGCTCGTCTTCACGCGTCAGCAAGCTCCCGACGGCAACGACAACGTCAACGGCTTTTCACGGACCTACGTTTGGGACCCGGCCACCAACTCCGTCACCAGCGAGGCATTCAACGGCACAACGAACCTCTTCTGTAGCGGCCACGCTTTCATCCACGACGGCCGGCTGCTCGTGACGGGCGGTCACTTGGGCGCCGACGGCAGAGGCGAGCCTGACGCGAACTTCTACGACTGGAACACAGGTGCCTGGTCGGCCGCCGCCTCGATGGGACGTGGGCGCTGGTATCCGAGCAACGTCATACTAGGCAACAGCGAGATGCTCGTCGATGCCGGTACCGACGAGAACGGAGGATTCAACAACCAGCCGCAGGTGTGGCAGACGAACAACACATGGCGCCCTCTCTCTTCAGCACCCGATCCCCACGGCAACACTTACCCGTGGCTCCACCTCGCGCCTAACGGTCAGGTGTTTCACTCCGGCCCGGGCCAGTCAGCCAACTACCTGCGCACCTCGGGGACGGGGCAGTGGACCTTCGTCGACAACAACAGCGTCGGCAACCGCGACGCCGGCACGGCCGTCACGTACGACGACGGCAAAGTCCTCATTATGGGCGGAGGCGGTGGCACCCTCGCGTCGTTACCGCGCCGCGAGGTCGAGATGATTAACCTGAATGTGTCGCCCGTCATCTCCACCACGGAAACCTCCGTCGCACCCGCACCGCGGTGGCGCAGGGTCGGCGACATGGCCTTCGGCCGCCGCCAGTTGAACGCCACGCTCCTCCCCGACGGCACGGTGCTCGTCACTGGCGGGACGAGTTCTCCGGGATCCGATGAACCGTCCGGCGCGATCCTCGAAGCGGAGATTTACAACCCCGACACGGAGGCGTGGTCAACGATGGCGAGAATGCAGGCGAAGCGGCTCTACCACTCGACGGCGCTGCTGTTGCCCGACGGCCGCGTGTTCTCGGCGGGGGGCGGTTTTCCTCCGGGACCGGGCGACCCTAACCACCACCCGGACTACGAAATCTACTCGCCGCCCTACCTCTTCAAAGGCCCGCGCCCGACGATCACCGCGGCCCCGTCCGAAGTCGCTCTCAACACGAACTTCTTCATCACGACGCCGGACGCCGCCAGCATTTCGAAGGTGACGATGATCCGCCTCGGCTCCGTCACGCACGCCATCAACCAGAACCAGCGCATGACCCAGCTCGTCTTCCGCGCGCAGCCGGGCGGCCTCGAAGTGCAGTTCCCCGGCGGTGCAAACCTAACCCCGTCGGGCCACTACATGCTCTTCCTCGTCAACTCGAACGGCGTGCCGTCAGTCGCCAGCATCGTCAAGATCAGTTTCCAGACCACCGGGAGCAACTCCATTGACGACGCGCGCTACTTCGTCCGCATGCACTACCAGGACTTCCTCGAACGCGACCCCATCAACGCCGCCGACCGCGACGGCCTCGTCTTCTGGACGCGCAACATCACGCAGTGCATCAACGACGTCGCCTGCCGCGACGTCAAGCGCAAGGACGTGTCGAACGCCTTCTGGTCATCGACTGACTTCCGTTCACGCCCCGACGTGATTGCCGACGGGCTCGTCAACCCGCCGGGCTCGCCGACGACGTACAACAACCACCAGTTCATCCGTTACTGCTACCGGATCTACCTGCGACGCGAGCCCGACGCCAGCGGCTGGGCGTTCTGGGAGAACGACCTCAACCGCGACAACAACTACAAGAGGATTGAGCGGGCGTTCCTCGTCTCGGGCGAGTACCGCAACAGGTTCCACAAGCCGTGAGCCGTTCTGCTAACTCTCGGCCTGGCCGGCGTCAGCTATGCGGGCGCCGGCCGGGGCCAACCCACGGAACAACGGAGGTGATGAAATGTTAGAAGCTTCGCTTAGGCTAACGCGGCGCGCCCTCGGGCGTTCGGCCGTGACTTTGTCGCTGCTTGCGGTTTTACTCCTCGCCGCGGCGGCGCCCCGTGCGCAGGAGGTGCACAAGCACGCGGCCCACCCGGCCAAGCCCGCCGCCGCGCCACGCATACCCGATGTCGACTGCCTCGACCAGAACGGAAAGAAGCTGCGTTTCCACACCGACCTCGTTAAAGGCAAGGTGGTCGTCATCAGCTTTATCTATACGAGCTGCACGTACATGTGCCCGAGAATCGGTGAGGGTGTCGCGCGGTTGCAGACGGCCCTCGGCGACCGAGTAGGACGTGACGTTCACCTCATCTCGGTGAGCACGGACCCAGTCACTGACACGCCCGAGAAGCTCAAGGCGTGGGCCACGCGGCTGAAGGCTAAAGAAGGCTGGACGTGGATCACGGGCGAGAAGTCGGAGATGGACCGCCTGCTCAAGGTGCTGACCGGCGACACTACCGGCAACAAGACGCACGCGCCGCTGCTGCTCATCGGCAACGAGGCGACAAACGTCTGGACCGACAGTTATGCGTTCGAAAACCCCGTCAGGCTCATTGAACAAATCGACCGCGTCAGTGGCTCAGCCTTGCCATAATCCGCTGATATTCGGGATCGTTACGAAGAGAATCAAATGCTTTATTAGCCGTAATCGTAGCAGCATCGGAGAAGCCTTTCTCCACGGCTGTGTTTAGAGCCTGCAATGACTTCTTCTTGTCGCCGTTGGCAGCGTAGGCCCATGCAAGGTAAAAGAACGCGCCCGATCGATCGGGGTTGACTTCGGTCGCCAATTTAAAACGCTTGATCGACTCGGAGAAATTATTTTCTGTTTGTAGGAGACTCATGCCCTGCTCAATCAGGCCTATGAATAGACCATCCAACACGCGACGAGCGACTCTGCGCTGAGTGGAGTCGTCAGGCACTTTTGATTGCTTTCGCAAATCGCTGAGAATTGCCTGCAACCGGATGTTGGGATTCAACCCTTCTTCGGTTTGGTTAACCGAAGCTGCGCCATCACGGCCGGCTATCAAAGAATTTAACTGACGCTCCAACTCTCGTTGTTTTCTAATTTGCGCTTGCTCTTCGCGGATGGCCGTTTTCACTTCGCGGCTGTCGGCGAGTTGCTTTACTTTCGTTTCAATCTCCGCAACGTCTCGCAGGCCTTTGAAGGTCTGGGCCAAGTCGAAATAGAGCTGGTAAGCTTCGTAATATTTCTTCGATTCCTCGAGCGTTCTTGCGTCACTAAGTAGCTGTTGCCATGTTGCGTTTATAAATTCATCATCGCGCGAACGCTTGCCGGCTTTTATTGCTTGCAATTCCATCCACCCAACTGCTGCGGTTGCCACTGAGACCGGCAGCCATTCGTGACGACCATCGAATGTCTGAACGCGATGGATGATGTCTGCTTTGGTTAGCGGTACTTCGAGGCTCTTGAGTTCGGCATAGTTGAAGTCATCGACGCCCGCTGCGCCAAAGAAGACAAAACGCATTTGTGGTGACGGAGGAAGATCGATGGGAAACCCCGCGCCACCGGCGATTACGCCTGCCAGGCATTTGCAGCCTACGGCGACGCTGATTGCCGCGCGTGCGCCGCCGGAAAAACCGGTCGCATACATACGCTCGTCGTCGATCGCAAAACGCTGATGAGCATCTGTCTGCATCGCGTTCCACGCATTGATGACAACCTTCATTGGACCATTGCGTGAATTGTTCGAGCCAAGCACGATCCATCCGTACTTCTCCGCAGCTTCCTTGAAACGCTCAACCGGCACGCGGCCCCGCGCACCCGGGTCGAAGGCGTACAGAACCGGCCACTTCCGATCCGGCGTGTAATTCGACGGAAGATAGAGCGCGTAACTCTGCGACGAATCCTCGAGCGCTGCGATCCTTTCGACGATCTGGCCTCTTGGGATCGAGTCGGTTTGTGCATGTGCGGTTAAGTGCGCCAGTAGCACGACAATCACAGTCAATCGCACAAATGAAGAAGTAATCATCACCGCACTAGAATCGCGAAACGATGAACAGGCTGCCACCGATCGCAATCAGGTCTTCGAGCAAAGCAATGTTGAAATCTCGCTGTCGCAGGGACTTTACGAGCCGAGCGCGAGCGTGAAAGCCTGCGAAACAACCGACGATTCCGCCGAGCACTCCCAACCCGGCACCAACGAAAGCCGACTGTCCACCGCCAAGAGAAATGCATGCGCCCGTGAAGCCACCTGTCACGATGCGGGCGATAAGTCCGAGAGGAGCAGTGCGGTTCGGCGTGTTCGGCAGCTTATCAAAAATCACTTCTGTGATGGCTAACAGGCTCAGAATTATTACGGCAGGAACCGAGCCGATGAGAGAGAATGGCCGCGCAAGTTTCAGCCAACCCAGGTGCACGGCCCACGCGACCGCCGAAGGAGGCGTAAGCGAGCGCAACCCCGCGAACAGTCCAATTAGAAATGCGAATAACAGCGTCATATAAATCCACCGCTCGCAAATAAGACGCCCTTATGAGTCAAATCGATTGGTGACCAACGAAAATTTTTGCGCTAGGTTGCTGATACTCACCTAAATCAAAAAGAAGCGGGCCGACTTGTGCGACGAACACAAAATCGACCCTAGATCCTCAACCTTCCGAAGAAAGGATAAGGACCATGACAAAGCATGGTAGCGCATCACTGCGCAAACAAGAATCTCACACACTCGACGCTAATCTAAAACGACGCGCTCGAAAACTCGCAACCGACAGTAGAGTCGATCCAAGAACACGTTCACTAATCCGTTATGGATTGGAGATCAAAGACCCATACCTTGAGCAGATAGTGAACCGTGTTGAGGCCGGTGAGATGAGCATCGACCATATCCGCTTTGAGAGTGATTAAGAATTCTCCGCGGCCGCTCCGTGTCTCTGCGGCGTAACCGCCGAGACGCGGCGGCCGCGCCCGTCGGTCCGCAGCTTAGTAAAGAATTGCAGGGCTGACCCCGTGCAGTTGTTTACAGATCAGACACTGTTTCGGATCTCGACAAACTTGTCTCTCAGGTCAAGTGGCAGAAGGTTCACCCGCTTGAGGGCGCGAAAGAGCGTGTCTCTTTTAACTTTTGGAGAAAACGCGGCCGGGTATAATTCATTAACTAATTTCTTGCCGGTTCGGTTCAGTACCCAGATGGGATAACTAAGCTTTTTGTCTCCGATGAACTCAACTTCCCTCCGACTGTTCTCGAGAGATGCGTCAAAATCGGTGAAGAAACTGGCCATCCTGCTCTGCACTTTTGATAGGATCGTGTCCGCTATGGCCTGCAATTGAGTGTTAGACATTAGCGCCAACTTATGTTCTTGCCCAAGGCTTAGCGGGATGCCCGCGACCGGCGGCGCCATCTCTAAATCGAGCAGAGCGGCGTACACAACGATCGGATCAGCCAGATAGTTCTCAATACAATATCGGTCTATTTTATAGATCCCTTCAGATATTGGATTTCCATTGTCTCCATCGATAAGCCCATTCAGAATTCCGACGAGACCTGACTCTCGCAACTTCTTGACCCAACCAGCGACAACGTTCTTTCCACCAGAACTGGTTCTGGTTGAGGCGGGAATGAAAATGAGCGGAACCTCGGAGTCTACGGCACCTGCAGCCACGAACTCGTTAAAAATATGCGAATAGAAAATTTTATCAGCTTCATCTTCAACCAGAAGGTACTTTGCCCCTTCGTTAACTAGAACCAATCCACTCGTCAGCAGGGAAATTAGGTGACTCTTGGAAGAACTCTTTCGAATTCTCGGTTTATCGAACGCCATTTCATAAATTGCATCGTCTGGCGCGAGAATTACGGTGGACGGAGAATGTGTTGTCATAATCACCTGCACGCCATACTTGTCAACAAGTATGTTCTTTATGACATCCAGGAACTGCTTTGACATACTTGGATGCAGATGGGCATCAGGTTCATCTAAAAGCAAGAGTTTCGGAAATGTATTTTTCTCCCTGGATGAAAATAAGTAAAATGCCAATGAGAGAAGAACCCTTTCACCTGAGGATAAGTCCGCAAAATCTATTTCTTCGTGTGTTTGACGATGAGTGAGCTTCAGGTGGAACTGGTCGAAAAGAGTCAAGCCCTCAGGATCATTAATATCAAACGGCAGCTTGGATTCCTGAATAATCTCGCGGACCACCTGCCACGGTTTTGCACCGAGCTCCGCAAGAATTCTATCCGGCGTATAGTCCCGCGATTTTAGATCGATTTCAGCAAGACGATATTCGAAGAACACCTTGGAAAGTATGTGTGGGATTCTCTCTTCGTTTTCAAGGAGGTATTTCGGAAAAAGTGATACAAATTCCTCTCGACTGAGCGATTGCGGATCCTTCTTGCCCGACAAGGTTAAGACCGATTCGTAGGCCGCATACAAATTGAGCTCACGTCTATCATTGCGAGACCATTTATGCTGCTTGAATTGGTTGTATAGGTTATCAACTTCACTTAAAATTCGCGCGTAATCGAGACGCCCAGTGTTTTGAAGTCTCCATTCGCCCTCGATGTAGCTGACCTCCTCAGGCTTGAAGAGAGCGCCGGAAATTGAGAGCCTCTCGGTTATTTGCTTACTTTCAACAACAGTCGCATGAATCAATCTAAGAAGCTGCGATTTCCCCGTTCCATTCAGCCCCGTGATCACCACAAAGCTCGGAATGTCATTCCACTCAAAGGGACCAATCGATTTGTATTTTCCGTCAAACTTAATATTCATAGTCGATGCTGTATTAAACCAAAAGGTGTGGCCTGTTCCGAACGTGCCAGGCGTGAGCCTTGGCCCACTGAAGAATAGACGACAAATGCGAAGGGATAAAGTTTTAGAGAATTCAAAACCTAGCGGCTAGGCTTGCGATTGTCCATTACCAACCCGAAGTTCCCGTTGGCTGACCCGCATTAAGTCAATGATCAATCCGCCTTCGCGATAACTTCTTGGGCGCTGGCAACACGCGTTTCGGTTGAGGTCTTTGCGCTCGCCATAATAGTCACGCGGCGGGAGAAATCCTTTGATGTCTCAGTTTAAATTTTTGACTTTCAGTATTCCGACGTGGCTAAGAATTTCGTCCACGACGCTGACAAGCGGCTGTGTTGCATCGATTACGATGCCACTGCTCGGCACGTCTTCTTTTGTAGGGTGTAAACGGAGGATGAGTTCCCGCTCGCTCTTGCTCTTGCCCCAGTCATCATCAGGACGATTGTCGAGCCGTTCGTTGAGTGTGTCTACATCAACGTCTAAGACGAAGACTTTATCAAAAACGTCTATGAACTCGTTGAAATTTCGAGAACCGCCACAGAAGAAAGTGACTTCGTCGTCCTGATTGGCTGCAAACTGCCTTACTTTTTCAACGTCCCAAAGATTATTTGCGTGTCTGATTTCGGGGGATGAAAAGGTTATGAGCCTCTCGCCAGTCGTTGGGTCTGTGTATTGGCGCAGGTCTCGATCGCTATTTAGGGCTGCATAACCGCGCCGCCGCAGCTCGTGACATACCGAGGTTTTGCCCGTGCCCGAGACTCCCTCGATAAGATAATTTCTCTTCCCCATTGTTCAGTGGTCTAACGCCTCACTGTCGCACGCCCACGAACCTGCGTTGTGGTCCAGTCGACCATCATTTCGAACAAACCCGGTGGGAAGCGTGTGAGGCGGACCCACTCGTTGGGATTGTCACGCGGAACCTCCATCAAGTTGTGGCTTCCGTTTGGGTAAACCTTCACCGTGTAATCTCGGCGTCCCGCCTGATCCATGATTTGCCTAATCGCACTCACCTGCGCTTTGACTCCCTCGGGCGTATCAAGCTCGCCGAATATTGCCAGCAGCGGCGCCTTTGAAGCGCGCAACGTGGGCGCGGGATCGTAGACATAAAAGCGACGCATGTGAGTCCAGAAGGCATCGTCGCGTTTCTCCGCCCCATAGACATCTATGCCCGGGTGGCGAAACCATTTTTTGTCTTTGGCTACGGCTCGAGCACGAGCGTACTCGTCCCACTTGGCGATATCGGAAGGTGAAGCAATGATCTCATTCTTCAGCTTTTGAAACGCGAGCGCTTCCTTCACTTCATCCGCGGTATAGCCCGCTTTTATTAACTCGAACTCGGTATCAAACAACTCCGTGTCAGCAGGTGTCAGGCCGCCGCCTGACAAAGCGACCGCGAAAGCGGCCTCGGGAAAACGTGAAGCGGCGAGGGGAGCAATCCACCCGCCCTGACTTTGACCCCAGAAGCCGATCTGATTTGCTGCAATGTCCGTTCGG
>JBIOUJ010000119.1:0-16917 GCA_044867025.1 Pyrinomonadaceae bacterium
TTCATCTGCGAAAATCTGCGGCTTAAAGCAGAGCCTGGATAGCTTCGCGCGCGTAATAAGTCAAAATGATGTCGGCGCCCGCGCGTTTGATGCTGGTGAGCGTTTCCATCATGACGCGCTCTTCGTCGATCCAACCTTTCTGAGCGGCTGCTTTGATCAACGCATATTCGCCGGACACGTGATAAGCCGCCGTGGGAACGTCAAACCGCTCGCGCACCATCTTCAACACGTCGAGATAAACGGTGGCGGGTTTAACCATCAGGATGTCTGCGCCTTCGGCGTAATCGAGCTCGGCTTCGCGCATTGCTTCGCGCGCGTTCGGTGGATCCATCTGATACGCACGGCGGTCGCCAAAGCCAGGTGCGCTCTGTGCTGCCTCTCGAAATGGACCATAAAAGCCTGATGCATACTTCACCGCGTACGCCATGATGGCGGTGTTTTCGAAGCCTTCGGCATCGAGCAGTTCGCGAATTGCTCCGACCTGCCCGTCCATCATCGCCGAAGGTGCGACGACGTCTGCTCCCGCCGCTGCCTGGCTCAACGCAGTGCGCGCGAGCAGTTCGAGTGATTCGTCGTTCAGAATTTCGTGTCCGCGCACAACGCCGCAATGGCCGTGCGACGTGTATTCGCAGAGACACGTGTCAGCCATGATGATCATTTCCGGCGACGACTGGCGAATCGATCGGATCGCGCGTTGGACGATTCCGTCTTCCGCATAAGCGCCGGAGGCCTGTTCGTCTTTCGACTCCGGCAGACCGAATAGGATGATGCTGCGGACGCCCATGTCGTAAGCAGCAGAGACTTCTTTTGTGACCTCGTCAATGGAGAGGTTATAGACACCCGGCATCGAGGTAATCTCGCGACGCACGCCTGTACCGGGACACACGAAGAGTGGCAATACGAAATTCTCGGGCGCGAGTCGCGTTTCGCGCACCAGCGAGCGGATAGCGTCAGTTCTACGAAGTCGACGAGGACGTTGAATCATTCCATTTACCATTCGCGTTCAGAGTTCAAGCTTTAGCTTGCTCTTTCAGAAATCACAACCTAAAGGTTGAACTCTAAACTTTAAACCTCACCATCTGTGATATGCGGGGTGTCCGGGTTTCACTGCTACGAACTTACCGCGACACGTTGCGCAAACTCTTTCATGTGCGATCAGTTCACCTTCGATGATCGCGGTGTCGTCAGTTGATTCCACTACGCGCGCGACTAACTTTACCGGGCGGTCCGTCGGAGTCGGCCGCAAGAGTTTGATTGCATACTCCGCTGTGACTGTGCATGGCGGTTTGTCAGCGCCAGACTTCTGCATCAGATGCCAGGCTGCGGTCCAGTTGCAGTGGCAGTCGAGCAAAGTGCCGATAATTCCGCCACTTAGCATGCCCTCAAACGCTTCGTATTCCTTGCTCGGTTGCCACTCAGCCACAACCTCACCGGCGTCAGGAAAACTGCGAATGTGCAGTCCCTTTGGATTGGCCGGACCGCAACCAAAGCAGGCGTTATTTGGAGCGTACGTTTCCTGGATGCTATTCATTGTTTCGCAATTGCTGCCGGAGCTTGAAGCGCTGAATCTTTCCGGTTGCCGTGTAAGGCAGCTCGTTGACAAACACATACCGGCGCGGTTGTTTGAATCGTGGCAACGATTCCGCCGCCAGCGCGCGCAGCTCCTGCTCAAACTGACCTGTATCGGATTCTACATCCTGCATCACAACAAACGCACACGCGCAGGGAAGCCGATCGGAGTCAAAATCTTCAACCACCGCCACACGCGCGATTCGCGGATGTCGCAACAACACGCCCTCGACCTCCACCGGCGAAACCCACTGCCCGCTCGATTTGAAGCAATCGTCACTGCGTCCCATGTGGAACCAGTAACCGTCGCTGTCCTGCCGGTAGAGATCTCCTGTGCGGACCCAACCATCGACGAAAGTTCGCGCCGTAGCTGCCGGGTTTTCCCAGTAACAGCGCGCGGCGCTGTCCCCTTTGATCCAGAGGTCTCCTTCATCGAGCAGCCGTGCCTCGTAGCCCTCGAGCAGCCGGCCGCTGCTGCCGTAACGCACGTCGTTTTCGTGGTTCGACATGAACATGTGCAGCATTTCAGTAGAACCGATGCCGTCGAGCAACTGCACACCAAACTCTTTTTCCCACTCTTCGCCGAGATGAGCAGGCAACGCCTCACCCGCTGAGACGCAGAAGCGCAGGCTCGAGCAATCGACTGTCTTACCGCTTCGATGGTGTTCGAGCAGAAGGTTGTACACGACGGGAACGCCGAAAAAGATCGTCGGTCGATGTTCGCTGAAGATTCGTGCGATCACTTCGGGCGATGGCTTCTCGGAACAGAGAATCGAAGTCGCTCCATTCAACAGCGGAAACGAGAAACTGTTGCCGAGACCATAAGCGAACGGCAATCGCGACGACGAAAACAGACGGTCTTGAGTAGTCAAGCGCAGGACTTCGTGACAGAACGTCTGGTTTGTATAGAAGATGTCTGACTGGCAATGGACCGCGCCCTTCGGCTCACCAGTGCTGCCGGACGTATAGAGTATGAAAGCCGGATCGTCTGGTCCGGGATCGACGAATTTGACGCCGTCGGTGGGGTTCCGCGTTGCGGGTGGATTCAGCCAAGCCATTTCCGTAAGCGTAAAATGAGCTCCACTCGAATCGTTTGTTTCAGCCGGTTCTCGATCTTCAAACCGGTCCACGAGGAGAACATTCTTCAGCGAGCGCAGCTTTTCCGGCGCATGTGTCAGCAACGTCAGGCAGGGTTCACGTTCCCCAAGCGTCAGGCTGGCCCCGGAGTTGTGAAGGATTGAACACTGTTCACTCGGCCGCAGCGCCATATTGATGGGAACAGCGATTGCCCCAAGCGAGCATATGGCGATAAATGCCTCGACAAATTCCGGTGAGTCATGTAGCAGAAGGGCGATGCGGTCGCCGCGCGTGACGCCTCGTCCTTCGATAATCCGGGCCATATTTAGCGCCCGCGAACGTAGCTCGCCGTAAGTTATGGTCCCCCGGCCAAAACGGATGGCCGTCGCCGAGAGGTCGTGCGTGAAGATGGCGTCGAATAAATTCATGGTCCGTTTGAAAGTGCGGGAATTATAATCAAGCCAGGGATGAACACCAGAACGCTTCTCCAAGGGACGGTGTTATGGAATTCCTATTCTTCCTACTAGTCCTGTTAACAATCATAACTGTCGTTGGCCATCTGATCTGGGTGGTGGTGAGAGCGATTCTCCGGGCGCTGCTAATGCCCGAGGTGAAGATCGAGCACGAATCACCGATACCGCACACGACCATTCTCGATCAAAAGCTGAAAGATCTCGCCGCCACTGAACGTCAGATCGTGCAGTTTTACTCTGAAGGCAAACTGAACGACGAGATCTATCAACAGGTGATGAAACAGATCCAGGCTGAACGAGCTAATCTCGTTACGCCGCGAACTGCCGCGCCGAAAAAAGAACCGGTTTCCAAGCCCATCGTAACTCCGCCTCCGGTGGAAGCACCGCCGCCGTCTGTTGTGACAGCTTCGTTCTCGGTGACTGACGACGAGATCGTAATCGAACCCGTTCCATCGTTCATCAACGCTGACGACGACGCTGCACCAGAACCGGAACCCGCATTCGAGCACATTCCGCCTCCGCCGCCACGACGGCCGTTTTCCGAAGTGCTCAATTCGTTCATGGAAGAGAGCAATATCCGTTGGGGCGAGATCATCGGCGGTCTGCTCATCATCGGCTGTTCGACGGCTCTTGTCGTGAGCCTGTGGGCACAGATCTCGCAGATCCCCGTACTGAAGTTTTTGATCTTTACAACTGTCACGGCGGTGCTGTTTGGCATCGGTCTTTACACCGAACATCGTTGGAAACTTCCGACCACAAGCCGAGGCATTCTAACGATCGCAACGCTGCTCGTACCTTTGAACTTTCTCGCGATCGCAGCGGTTTCGGCGAGCAACACGTCAGGCGCACTGGTAATTGGAAGCGAGCTGGTCGCGCCTGCCATCTTTCTCTGCCTCGTTTACTTCGCCGGACGCGTGATCACGCCCGGGTGCGCGCACATCCTTTCAGCGGGCGTACTTGGATCGTCCGTCGGTCAACTGCTCGTCCGGCATTTCGCGTCGTTGGATGGTCCACCGGTGCTCTTAATCTTTCTCGGCGCGTTTCCGGTGTTGTGTTACGTCGTCACAGTCGGCCTCGCGCTGCGCTTTGTGCTGCACGATCACGAAATTGATGCAAGCGAGACGACAACGGTCTTCACAGTCCTTGGCACGATGAGTTTCGCGGCGCTGTTGCCGTTCGGCCTGTTGCTTTACAAGTCAGGTCCGATCGGTATGTCGATGATGTACCTCGCGCCGATCGTGACGCTTTGGGCCTGGCCCATGGTTGCGACCGGCGCCGTTTTGTGGAAGCGGATAACAAATAAAGAACTGGTTGCATCGAGGACCACAGGCACAGCGCTGGGATTATTGGGACTGATGATAGCTCTCGCGGGCATGATCCTGGCGTGGCCCAACCCGTCGAGCATAGTGCCGGCGGCATTGCTGAATTTTGCGATGTTCACGGTGCTTGCTGTCACACTCGAGATCCCGATCGCTCATTTGATAGCGGCTTTCTGCATGGCTTTGGGCTATGTCGTCGTATTCCACGTGTTTGCAGGGAACATGACGTGGGTCAATCTTCGGGTCATGTCGCTGCTCAATACGACTCTTTCAGTCAGCACCGGACAAGCGCTGATCGGCGCGTCTGCGCTTTTCGTTGCGGCGTCGGAATGGTTGTCGCGTCGGAACAGAAAACGCGACAGCTTTTACTACGTTGTCGCAGCCTGCTTGATCGCCGTTGTCAGTCTGACATTCGCGACATACTTCGGAGTCGGGGCGCTTGAGTATTACGCACTTTGGCTCGTGTATGGACTTTACGCGCTGGGCGCGTTCTGGATTGCGTGGCGACACAGATTGGCGCCGTTCGCGTGGATAGGATCAGCGCTGCTGTTGTTCTCGTTGGCGCATGGATTCGGGCCGGCGTTGGGTTTCTCGTTCCCGTGGCAGACGGCGCTATTTGCACACGCGACGATTTGTGCTGTGGCCGCGATCCTTAGCTCACGATACAGGCGCGGTGAAGTTTTTTCCACGCCGTTCAACTACAGCGCGCTCATCTCCATCGTGCTCGGAGTCGTTAGCCTGTTTCAGGCAAACACGTGGGAAGTCACGTGGATGCAGGCGCAGAGAGTGTATTGGATTGCAGGGATTCTGCTCCTGCTGCTCTGGCTCAATCGCCGGCGGTTAATCTTCAACGCTTTTCAGATCGCGTTGATCTGCGCACTCGTGTTGACGGTGAAGGGATGGCTGCAACAGCACGAGTGGTATTTGTACCTGCCGCTTGCTTCCCTCCACCCGGCCGCACTCCAGATTCAGGGAATCGTTCTCGCATTCTTCTGTTTCGCATTGATGGTTTTCCGATTCGTAGCTCGACGTGCATCACCCACACACGTCGATGGACCAGAGACCTGGCAAGCGGCAGCAGCGCGCGTGCTCGGTACGCAATATTCGGTCGATCGGCTTTTAGGGTGGTTGCTGCTTCCCGCGTTTTTATTGCTCGCAGCGTATGGAGCGTTTTCCGGTGTGACGCAGGAACTCGGTGGGAGGGCCACTGCCTACGCCGGGTTCAACGTCGCTGGATTCCCTCATGAGGAAGCGTTCGCGTTCGGATCGTGGATCGTACTTGGTCTATTGACGCTCATCATGGTTGCGAGCTTCTGGGAACGCCGCCGCGGTATCTATCTGCTGGGCGCGATTGCTTCGCTCTCGGCGGTTATTCCTCTGCTCGCCGCAAGGTTCGAAGGCCAGGTCGCGACGGCCACAGCATGGCGCTGGCTGGCCGCACTATTTCTGCTCGGCGGGTCGTTGTTGCTGTGGTTCCGAGATGGGATTTCACGACGTGTCGGATGGCCCGCAGTTCATGGAGATGCAGCGGCTTTCGTCCGTTGGACACGTAAGGTTCTAATCATCCTTACCGCTCTGCCAATCATCGTTTTAACTATCTGTCCCGCGTTGCTCGCTTTGGCGCCTGTGGTTCTCAGTGATGCAATTAGCGGCATCTCTTCCTTGCCCGATGCGAATTTTTCTTTTGGCATTCCGCTCGTAGTGGTCGCCCTGGTCATGATCGGCTTCGCGCTGCGCGAGCGACAACCTGAATTCACGTTTTATGCGGGCGCTCTGTTCAATTTGGCCGTGACGCTCGCGTTCCTGCTGGCTGTAAGCACCGCCAATGGCCCATTCAACAAAGCTACCCTGGTTCGTCTTGTTCAATTAAATGCGTTGACGTTTGCTGTTTACTCGCTGCCCTGGTTAAGCATTCGACGGCGCTGGCAATCAGTTTTGACCGAGAGCGATCGAAGGTTTGCGGATTACTTGATCAAGCTGCAACTCGGCCTTGCCATCGTTCTAAACCTTGCGCTGATTCTGCCGGCCTTGTTCGAACTCGTGCGCGTGCCTGCTAGTGCCGGCGTGGGCACGGTTGCTACGGGGAGTTTTCTTGGCTGGCTGACTTTTATCGTCAGTGTTGTCGCAGTCGGTTGGTTCTCGATAAGCCGAGGATCGAGGCTTTCCGCAAATACGCTGGCAACTCTGCTGTTCGCGATTAATTGTTTGATCGCCTTCAGTGTGTCCGGTATCAGCGGCTGGGTTGGCGTGCACACACTGACAGCCGGCATCACGCTCACCGCGTGGTTGCTGCTTGCGGCCGCAGAATTATTTGACCTCGGCGACAAATGGCAACCGAGGTGCCGGGAACTCGCTGCTGCGTCAGGCGCGGTCGCCGTGTTTTTGAGTCTGCGCAGCCTGGCTGACGCTGAATTCAGCCGATGGTGGTCCATCGGCCCACTGCTGGCAATTACGGCACTCGCCGCAACGTTGAATTGGAAAACATTCCGCCGGCGCTACATCTTCGCTGCCGGCATCCTTGTGAATCTTGCTGTCTCACTGTGGTGGATCTTCATTGTACAGGGCTTTTGGCTAGATCAATTTGTACTGCTCAATCTAATCGCTGCGGCTGTTACCGGAATCCTTTGGCTCTGGTTGGAACTGCGGGCACGACAAAAAAGCCAAGTGCCGGACACGACCTTTTCGTTCCACAATCTGGTCGCCGTCTCTTCGCTCATCTTGCTTGCGTTCATTATGGTCTTCAGTTTTGTCGTGCCAACGCAGTCGCTGCTTCAGCGTGCGCCAGCCCTTTCCTGGATTGCGTTCTTTTCCGTTTTGGCTTTCATCACTGCGTGTCTCTGGGACAAGCACGCAAAATATGCCGTCGCGGGTTTATACATGCTCGGTATCATCGCCTGCGGTATCAAGCTCCATCTCCTTGGATTGAGTAGCCCCCGGCAGACATGGTCCATAGCGATTTTTTTAGCTCTGTATTCACTTGCTGTCGCAGTCGTTTGGCGTTGGCGTGAACGAATCATCATGTTCGCAGAGCAGTTCGGCGTCCCACGGCGCATAACCTCCGAGACTCGCGGACTCCCCTGGCTTTCGGTGTTGACAATACTCGCTGTGGCAACGTTCGGTTACCTCGCTTTCTGGATCAACCTGGAATTCCTGGATTTGGGAATGCGCGTCTCAGTCTCACTGGCAATGGCCGCGCAGTTTCTGACATTTGGTCTATTGGCCGAAGGAGTTCAAGAGCAGCGTTGGCGACGAGCAGCGGTTGCTGTGCTCGTGATCGGAGCAGTTCTTTTCGGTTGGTCATGGTTGACGCCGGGCGTTAGCGCTACGTGGCTGAATCGCAGTGTGATCCTGATGCTGGAAGCATTCGGCTTGACCGCTGTGTACGGACTGCTACTCGACAAAGCAAGTGCTCGCTTCCCGCAATGGACGAGTTCGGTCCGAGCGTTTGTGCCGTGGTTGCTCGGCGCCGGTGTTCTTGCTCTGTTCGTCTGTTTGGGAAATGAGATCTGGCAACAGATCCTTTTCGGCAGAGTAGACATTCATCCGGTGGCGCTTATTGCGATCGGTCTGACGCTGGTTGCGACGGTCGTGACTTGTGTGCTCTTCGCCCTTTCACCGAATCACGATCCTTTGAGTCTCTCCGAGCACAAACGCACGCGTTACGTGTATGTTGCGGAGGTGATGCTCGCGCTGCTGTTCCTGCACGTCAGGCTGACGATGCCTTGGCTGTTCACAGGTTTTATCGAGCGCTACTGGCCGCTCGTCGTGATGGTCATTGCGTATTTCGGAGTCATCGCGAGTGAGGCTTTAAGGCGCCGGAAATTGTTTGTGCTGGCGCATCCGTTGGAACGCACGGGCGCGTTTCTGCCGTTGCTGCCGGTGCTCGGATTCTGGGTTGCTGCGTCGGAAGTCGACTTTTCACTGGTGCTGTTTGTTATCGGTGGTTTGTACGGGTTGCTTTCGATTCTGCGGCGCTCGTTTGTGTTTGGCTTGCTGGCGGGGCTCGCGGGAAATGCGGGGCTCTGGTACATGTGGAATCGCACGGCCGATTTCCAGTTTCTGCAACATCCGCAGTTGTGGCTGATTCCGGTGGCGTTGTCGGTTCTGATCGCGGCTTACTTGAACGAAGACAAACTGAGTGAAGATCAGATGACTGGCCTCAGATACCTCTCGCTCGTCGCGATCTACGTGTCGTCCACGGCCGACATCTTCATCAACGGCGTGGCGAATTCACCGTGGCTGCCGTTGGTCCTCGGATCGTTCTCGCTGGCTGGTGTCTTTGCGGGAATCATGTTCCGCATTCGTGGTTTGCTCCTGCTCGGATCGATCTTTCTCCTGCTGTCGATCGTTACGATGATCTGGTACGCGTCGGCGAACCTCGGTTGGACGTGGTTGTGGTACGTCGCGGGAATCGTGACCGGCGCCACGATCATCTTTATGTTCGCGGTGTTCGAGAAGAAGCGCAGTGAGGTACTTCGCGTCGTCGAAGGCCTAAAGGAATGGGATCGGTAGCCACAAAGAGGCACAAATTTGTGCCTTTTTGCGGCTACTTCTCCGGGAGTTTGCGGCCCGCGTTCAGGTTGTCCCAATTAAGGATCGCGTTGAACACCAGGAAATAGCTCCCCTTCGTCTGCCCGCGCCAGAATGGATTCGTCGAGAACAGCAGCACGTGTCCGTTGCCGTGCGGCACGTCGATTATCGCGGGCCGCTGTGCAATCTCGTCGCCGCCGTCCAATAATCCCGAGACAAACAGGTCGCGGCTATCTGCATAACGCAGGACCACGCGCGGACGCAGGTTCGGCGGAATCAACCCAATCGCATTGCGACGCTGCTCGTCTGTGACCGGCGGTGCTTCCCACGGCTCGACTCTCGGCGGCGGCTCTGGAATCTCTGCCGGCGGACGACCTTGCACTACATCCGGATCGTCAGGTGTGCCGCGACCCGTCGCACGTGATTGCGTTCGCGGACGGCCACCGACACCGTTATTGATGCCGTAGATTGGACCATTCGAACAATACATCGCCAGCGAATCGCCGTAACCATACGCAATCGGACTCGCCGAATCGACGGCCTTCGTCCGCAGAATCACTCCGACCGCGCGCAGTCGTTGCGATCTGCTCACTGAAACGCCTTGAGTAAAACCGTAATTCACCGCGAAATCCGAAGTATCGTCGACCGTGATGAACACTCCACCGTCTCTCACGAACTTCTGAAGGTTCTGCAAACCATTCCATCCAAGGCCCGGTCGCATGTCGTCAGTCTCGTCGATGCCACCGAGGTTTGGCGTCAGATCAGTCTTCTTCCATGGCAGTGGATTCCCATACATGGGCATCCCATTGATGATCGCCTGCGCACCACGCCCGACTGGAGCAAACAGGATGACGTCGTACTTACTCTTCAGATTCGGCTCGCGCGACACGTCCTGCGTGCTGATGTACGTGAACGGTACCTGCAAATGATCGAAGCCGATGCGGTACCAGCCTTCATCCTGTGTTGACAGCCACGTGTGCATTATCGCGACGCGTGCGGCTCTGACCGGATGCGTTTTCACTGTCGGAGCACTCGCGACCGCATAAACCGGGATACCCAGTTCATTTGCAGCGCGCCGGAGAGCATCGGCGTCGACTTTGCGAATGATGAACGAACCGCGATTGAACTTCCGGCCGGCAGCTTCGAAAGGTTCTTCAGCCGCGTCCATCTCCACATCTCTTAGTCGATAACGCAGCGTCGCGAGTGCGTTGTCGGCATTGTGATTGATCACGTAGACCGAGCCCGCGCTGGAGATTCCACCCGGAGAGCGCACGTCGCCTGTGACTCGTTCCATCGGCGCTTGCAGCACCTTCACATCCGTTACACGCACGACGTCGACATTCGCGAGTTCACCCATGGTCCATGCGGTGTCGTCGTAAATGTCTGTTTGCGGATCGTTCGGCGCCCAGTATTGATAGTCGAGCAGTGCGTCGGCGATGCGGCTGTACGGTTGGTCCATGCGCACGATGTAACTGCCCGCCGGAAATGTGCGATCTTCTGTTTTGGGAGTTGGTGTTGGAGAGGCGGCGGGCGACGGCGCTGGTCTTGCAGTACCTGATCCCGCTTTTCTTCTTACTGCGACAGTGAATGGCGCGGTCGACTTACTGATCTCCACGCCTTGCGCTTGAAGCGTCCTCAGCAACTCCGCCTGATTTCCCGCGCGCACGTCATCAGCCGGAAAGACGTACGCCGCCGGGCCTTCATTCTTCGGCTTTTCGATTGAGCGTTTGCTCTTGATGTAAAAGTTTTTCAGAAACAGTTTGCTATTGGCGCTGAAATGATGCAGCGTCGACAGAAGTGCTGTCTGCTGGTAGTTGTTATTGTTTCGCTGTGACCACTTTGCTTTCGGTAATGGCGGATTCTGACGATACCAGGTGCGTTGATATTCACTCGGCGACAAACTTCGTTCGAGCGTGTCCGCGCCGGCGTTGCCGAAGGTTTCATACAAGCGACTGATGCCGTTGTGAGTCGCGGCGATGAACATCAAATAACCCGGCGACCACGTATCGAAGTTGCCGTGCGCAAACACGCCAGGCATCCCAAACTTCGTCATCTCCGAAACGTTGTGCCACCCGATCATCTGCCACTCGTCGGTCAGAATCGGATCGACCCATGCGTTGTATGGTCCATCGCCGATGGTGTTGTCGTAGAGGTACGGAACTGACTCGTGCAAGTCGTGCAACACCTGCGGCTTCCACGCGAGGTAGGTGTTCATCACGTTGCGAGTGAGCTTTAACGAGAGTCCGATCGCGTCGCGGTTGTTATCGTGTGCAACGTAGTGACCCCAGTAGACCAGCCCCGGCCAGTTTTGATTTGGATGGGCCAGGTGCCAGTTGTAGACATCGACCATGCGATTCCGGCCGTCCACTTCGACGACCGGCGTGATCAGCGTCACCATGTTGTCGCGAATGGCTTTTACGTACGGACTGTTGTCGACGACGAGCCGGTAAGCCAATTCCATCAGCGCTGTGGGCGATCCGGTTTCAGGCGAGTGAATGGAACCGGTGATGTAGTAGATAGGGAACGAAGCCGCCACCAGGCGATCCGCTTCCGCTTCGTCGAGGTTGATCGTCCTCGGATCGGCGAGTTTTGTGAGACGCGCGCGATTCTCTTCGAGCTTCGACATCAGTTGTTCCGACCCGATCGCCACGGCGATCATCTCGCGGCCCTCTTCGGTCGTGCCGATCGAATAGACCTTAACTCGCGGACTAGCACGCTCGAGCATGCGCATGTATTTGTAAACATCCTCCGCGTACGGCAACTTGCCGGGCGCGCCAGCGACGTCGCCCAGAACAGCCTTCGGAGTTGGCACGTCAGACGAAGCCGGAAGATAGTCGGTCAGAGGTGAGTTGAAGAATGGCTCGGTTGTATACTCGCGAATCTTGTTTGTGTATTCCTGATCGATCGGTTGATTCGGATCGCGGCCGGGTTTGACCTGGGCGTTGACGATTGTTCCGAAGGTTGATAGACAAAAGGCGAACAGGAAGAGCGACCGGACGGGGCGCAAAAAGGTCATAATGTTTTTTCCTCGGCAGGGCTTTTTAACACAGATACGGCCGATTTTTGAAATCCGCTTAATCTGTGTAATCTTTGATCTCGATGTCGGATGAAATAAAGACAGCAAAGGCTGCTGGTGGCATACCGGCGATAGCAGCCGCGGTAAAAAGTATCTCATCAGAGATGGGACTCGTTCGCGGTGTGCGCACGCTGCTGAAGATCAATCAAGCGGGTGGCATCGATTGTCCCGGTTGTGCGTGGCCCGAACCCGATCGTGAGCGCTCGCATTTCGAGTTCTGCGAAAACGGCGCCAAGCATGTCGCAGATGAAGCCACAAGAAAAAGGATCGCGCCGGAGTTCTTTCAGCAATGGAGCGTTGTCGAACTCCTGGAGCAGTCCGATCAATGGCTGGGCGCGCAAGGGCGTCTCACACATCCGATGCTGCTGCATCGCGATGCGACTCACTACGAACCCGTCGGTTGGGATGATGCGTTCGAGCTGATCACCGCTGAACTGAACTCGCTCAACTATCCCGATCAGGCGATCTTTTACACTTCCGGCCGGACCAGCAACGAAGCTGCGTTTCTTTATCAACTCTTCGTACGCCAGTTCGGCACGAACAACCTGCCCGATTGTTCAAACATGTGTCACGAGTCGAGCGGTTCGGCGTTGAATGAGACGATTGGCGTCGGGAAGGGAACTGTCACACTCGAAGATTTTGACCAGGCTGATGCGATTTTCGTGATCGGACAGAACCCGGGCACGAATCATCCGCGAATGTTGTCGTCGCTCGAGCGCGCGAAGCGAAATGGTTGCCGGTTGGTCCACATCAATCCTCTGCCGGAAGTCGGGATGACGCGCTTCAAACATCCGCAACACGTGCTCGGGTTGATCGGTAGCGGCACTGTGCTCGCGGATCTGTTTCTTCAGGTGCGAATCAACGGGGATGTGGCGCTGTTGAAAGGCATGATGAAGGCCGTGCTCGCACTGGAAGAGCAGCGACCTGGGGAAGTCCTCGATCACGATTTCATCAGAAATTACACGAACGCGTTTGAAGAATTTGTTTCGGCACTCCGCGCCGTATCCTGGACTGACATCGTCGCGCACGCCGGAGTCGCCAGGGATGAGATTGAGAAGGCCGCGCAGATCTTTGCTGAATCGGGGCGCACGATCTTCTGTTGGGCCATGGGCCTGACGCAACATCGCAATGCCGTCGCGAACATTCAGGAGATCGTCAACCTGATGCTTTTGCGAGGTCAGGTCGGAAAGCCTGGCGCCGGACTGTGCCCGGTGCGTGGTCACAGCAACGTTCAAGGGGATCGGACCGTTGGAATCTGGGAACGACCGAGCGCCGCATTCTTAGACAAGCTCGGTGAGGTGTTCAACTTCGAACCGCCGCGAAATCACGGATTCGACACTGTTCGAGCGATACACGCGATGCACGAGGGACAAGGCAAAGTGTTTTTCGCACTCGGTGGGAATTTTCTTTCGGCAACGCCGGATACAGATTTCACTGCCGTTGCACTGCGTCGGTGCCGCCTGACAGCGCACGTTTCAACAAAACTCAACCGCTCGCACTTGATAACAGGCGATCGTGCGTTGATTCTCCCCTGTCTCGGCCGCACCGAAATTGATGTTCAATCAACTGGTCCACAGTTTGTCTCGACCGAGAACTCGATGGGTGTCGTGCAGATCTCGCGTGGTTCACTCGAACCCGCATCGCCGGAACTCTTGAGCGAACCGCAGATCGTCGCGCGTCTCGCGCGCGCCACGCTCGAACACCGCACCACCGTCGATTGGGAAGACCTGGCGAATAATTACGACAAGATTCGCGATGCGATCGAACGAGTCGTGCCCGGTTTTGACGACTACAACACGCGTGTCCACAACCCCGGCGGCTTCTATCTTCCCAATGCCGCACGCAAACGCGTCTTCAACACGGCGAGTGGCAAGGCCCAGTTCACCGTGCATCAATTGCCCGAACTCAAGCTTGGCCCAGATCAGTTTCTGATGATGACGATTCGCAGTCACGATCAATTTAATACCTCGGTTTACAGCTCGAACGATCGCTATCGTGGAATCAGCGACGGGCGGCGCGTCGTGTTCCTCAACCCGAAAGACATCGCCGCCGCGGGCTTGCGCGCGCGACAAGTTGTAGACTTGGTCAGCCATTTTGAAGGTGAAGAGCGAATCGCGCGGCGGTTTGAGGTCGTGCCGTACGACATTCCACAACGCTGTGCCGCGACTTACTTTCCTGAAGCAAATGTTTTAGTGCCGGTGCGCAGCGTCGCCGAGAAGAGCAATACTCCGGCGTCGAAATCTGTGGTGATCAGCATCCGGCCTGCAACGGAGGAACCGAAAGCAACATGAGCCCTCAATCTGCAAAGAAGAAACCCGCCCCCAAGCGCGCGTCCAAAACGAAACGTTCCGCAGCAAAGCGACGAGCCGCCGCAACGCCGGAGAACAACGCCAAGCCGAAGCTCTATGCGAGCCTTGTGGTCCAGTTGAGGAGTCTGCTCAAAGGAGAGCACGACTTCATCGCAAACGCGGCGAACTTCAGCGCATTGTTATTCAATTCGCTGCCGAATGTGAATTGGGCCGGATTCTATTTTTTGCAAGGCGACGAGCTGGTACTTGGACCATTCCAGGGGAATCCCGCGTGCGTTCGCCTTCCGATGGGTAGAGGCGTGTGCGGAGTCGCCGCACAACAATGCGAAACGATCATCGTGCCGAATGTGCACGAGTTTCCGGGTCACATCGCTTGCGACGTCGCTTCGAACTCGGAGATTGTGGTGCCGCTTTTTGACGGCGAGCGTTTGCTCGGCGTATTGGATCTCGACAGTCCGACGATTGGAAGATTTGACGACCAGGATGCAGAAGGTTTGAATGAGCTCGTGACAGTATTTGTCGCGCACGAAGAAGGACTTGGTTTGTAAGACATGATTACGATTAGAAAATCACACGAACGCGGGCATTTCGATCACGGGTGGCTGAACACGTATCACACGTTCTCGTTCGACCAGTATTACGATCCGCGATACATGGGCTTTCGCAGTCTGCGTGTGATTAATGAAGACTTCGTCGCGGCAGGTCGCGGGTTTCCGATGCACGGACATCGCGACATGGAGATCATCACGTACATCCTCGAGGGTGCGTTGAAACACGAAGACAGCATGGGCAACGGCTCTGTGATTCGACCGGGCGACGTGCAACGCATGACTGCCGGAACAGGCGTGAGGCACAGTGAGAAGAATGCTTCGGACCGAGAGCGTGTGCACCTGTTGCAAATCTGGATTCTGCCGAATGCTGAGGATCTGACGCCTGGGTACGAGCAGAAGGCCTTCACCGACGAGGAGCGACGCGGGCACTTGCGTCTGATCGCATCGAACGATGGGCGTGATGATTCGGTGCGGCTGAATCAGGATGTCAGCTTGTTTGCGTCGATACTGAATGCGGATCAGGAAATCGATCGCGCGATGGATTCGGGGCGCTACGCATGGATTCAGGTCGCGCGCGGCGCGATCAGTGTAAATGGCGAGAATGCGGAACAAGGCGATGGGCTTGTCGTCGTCGGTGAATCGAATCTGAAGATTAAGGCTGAAGAAAACGCCGAGATTCTGCTGTTCGATCTTGCATAGTGGACAGGATTCACATGATTTTTCAAGATTCATGTACATCCTGAAAAATCCTGTAAATCCTGTCTATGACCACTACCCAGCACCAAGGTCGATGGCGTGCGCTGGCGCTACTCGCCGCTGCGGAACTTTTGGGGATGGCGCTATGGTTTAGTGGTTCCGCCGTCGTTCCTGCTCTCTCGCGCGAATGGCAACTCTCGCCATCGCAAATAAGCTGGCTCGCAATCGCCGTGCAACTCGGCTTTGTCGCGGGAACGTTGATCAGCGCGACGTTGAACCTCCCTGACATCATCAGTACCAGACACCTCTTTGCCGTCTCTTCGTTTCTCGGCGCAGTGGTAAACGGGATCTTCGGTTATTACGTCACCGAGCCATCTTCCGCGATAGTTCTGCGTTTCCTCACGGGCATCTGCCTCGCCGGCGTCTACCCACCGGGGATGAAGATCATGGCGACGTGGTTTCGCGAACGACGCGGAATGGCGCTCGGTGTTTTGGTCGGCGCGCTGACGATGGGAAAAGCGACGCCTTATCTCGTCAACGCCGTGGGAAGCGCGAACTGGAGATCCAACGTGCTCTTCGTTTCACTTCTCGCCGTCATCGGCGGACTCGTCGTGCTCTTTTTTGTCGACGATGGTCCATACGCACTGCCGCCGGCGAAGTTTGACATGTCGCAGATCGTCAGGGTCTTCAGCAATCGCGGCGTGAGACTCGCGAACCTGGGTTACTTCGGTCACATGTGGGAGCTGTACGGCATGTGGATCTGGATACCCGTAATGATCCGCGCGAGTCTCGCGATTCGAGGCGGCGATCCGAGGTTTGCGGAGTTGGGTTCGTTCCTCGTGATCGGCGCCGGTGCGGTCGGTTGTGTGATCGCGGGTTTGGTTGCCGATCGTGTTGGGAGAACTTTGGTGACGTCGTGGGCGATGGCGATCAGTGGGACTTGTTGTCTGATCATCGGATTGTTATTTGGAGGAAATCCGGTTCTGTTGTTGCTCGTTGCAGCGATCTGGGGCGCGACCGTGGTTGCCGACTCGGCGCAGTTTTCGTCATGCGTGACAGAGCTTGGCGATCCACAGTACATCGGTACGGCGTTGACGATTCAGATGTGTATCGGGTTTTTACTCACGACGATCTCGATCGAGTTGATTCCGAAGTTTGAAACAGCTTGGGGTTGGCGTTACGCCTTCATGATTCTCGCTCCCGGCCCCTTTCTCGGCGTGATCGCGATGCTGCGACTACGACAACTCCCCGAAGCAATCAAAATCGCGCACGGACGACGTTGATTTAAGCCGCAGATTTTCGCAGATGAACGCGGAT
>JBIOUJ010000120.1:0-10265 GCA_044867025.1 Pyrinomonadaceae bacterium
TTCATCCCGGGCCAGTGTCACGCGATATCCGTCGGCCTTCAACAGCTTCTCAATGCCGTCGCGGGTCTCGTTGACATCTTCCACTACCAGGATGATCGAGCTGGTATCGATCTCATTATTCATTGAAATATTTCCCGTTCGACGTTTGGGCCCAACATCGTCCATCATGCCAAAAACCGCTGAGCCAGACTCACTAATTTGATCGCTCTCGCGAGCCCCAAAAACTGCATGACGCGAATTCCCCACCAGTTGATGTCGATTTCGTACCAGGCAAGTCCATGGCGCGCGGCAGTCGGGTGAGCATGATGATTGTTGTGCCAGCCTTCACCAAAGGTCAGCAGCGCGACCCACCAGTTGTTCCTTGAATCATCAGATGTTGAGAACCGGCGTGTGCCCCACATGTGTGTCGCTGAGTTAACCAGCCAGGTGGCATGCAAATTAAAAGTTACGCGAAAGAATATGCCCCACATCAGATATGACCAGCCGCCGAATGCCAGCAGCGCTATTCCAACGAAAACGAGCGGCAGCCAATACAGGCGATTGAGCCAAATATGAAATCTGTCCTTTATTAGATCCGGGGCATAGTGTGCCACGACCGAGTTGTCATACTGTTGGGCCGTACCGCTTAGAATCCATCCCATGTGTGACCACCACCCGCCATCGCGCGGTGTATGCGGGTCACCAGGCCCATCCGCATGCGCGTGGTGGATGCGGTGCGTCACAACCCAATAGATAGGGCCGCCTTCAAGCGCGAGCGTGCCGCAGATCGTCAGAAAGTATTCAACCACCTTTGGCGTCTTATAACTACGATGAGTCAAGAGTCTGTGAAAGCCAATACCAACCCCTAAACTTCCTGCTACCCACCAGAGCAAGATCGCTATCAACAACGCCTTCCAATTGAACACGAAGAAAGCGGCAACCGCACCGACGTGAAACAATGCAATGAACACGGCGGTGTGCCAGTTAATACCTTTAACTCGATTCTTAAGCGTTACGTCGTACATACACCCCCAAAATACTCTTTGCTGGTAGACAGGAGCTGCCAGGATCAGCTCAGTGTCACATCATGCCTCATGGATCTCGTCTACTATTTGATATTACAAGCGGCAATGCTGGCCGTCAGTGCGACAACACACATATATGTTTTGATTGACAAACCCATGACCAGACTTACTCTTCTCTTAACTTAGACGGCGATTTTATATGTGTGTTAAGGCACAGACGAACAGTTGGCGCTCGTCTATGTTTGTCATCTGGCAATTACTCTGAAGATCCCCAAGTCGCTATAGATGTCACCAGCAGATTGGACAGCTAACGATCTTTGCTCGAGGTGTATTCACTTGGGCATCCGCAGGAACATTGATGAAGATATGACAACTGGAATCGCAACAGCAAAACACTGACGAAGCCCAGTGCGCGCGTTGATCAATGATCGTGAAAAGGGAGTCTCCGATAAGAAGATGCCGACCCGGCGCATCCGCTCGGTTTTCCTGACGCGAGGCTTTGCACAAAAAGTCGAAGACGTTCGGCGACATTGAGTTTTTCGACTTTTGATTAGTTAGCAGAAAGCGAAAAGGCTTGTTAGAATTCGCGTTACGGACAACATGCCGGGGTGGCGGAATGGCAGACGCTGCGGACTTAAAATCCGTTGTCCGAAAGGACGTGCGGGTTCGACTCCCGCCCTCGGCACCACTAGACACACGCCAATTGCTTTATTCACAAGACTTGCTCTAGGAGCGCATCAGCCGCGTCACAACTGAGACACAAATTTACCTATGCCGCCCACTTCAACCCCTGACTCGCATAGTTCAACATCAACTCAAAAACCGTGTCGCATTTCTTCGTAAACAATGCCCGGTCGTAGCTTTCAGGCAAATGAACATTGAGCACTTCCTGAACCGTCGACTTGACTCGTTCTTTGCTCTGAGAATCCTTAAACCAATCCTGAATCAACACCGGCGGCGGCTCTCGCAGCAGGCGCTGCAGTAATGACTTCGCCGCAAGCCTTACCTTTTGAGTCTCGTGCTTCGTCATCTTCTCTTTTTTGAGCAAGTCGAAAATTTCTAGTTCGTCTTCAGTCAATCCTTCGCGAATATGACGCTCGGATTCCTCCTTAAGATCCTTGGCGAATTTCACCAGTTCCTCAAAATAGTTATCGGCGGACGAGCTTCCGGAGTTATACGTGTCGATGATTTCCTGTAACCGTTGTGCGAAGTCTGCTCGAGTCGCATTCTGCTGCATCATCTGGTCGAGCTTGTCCTGAATGAACGCTCGCAGATCCGCAATCTCAATATTCTTGTAATTGATTTCCTTAAACTCGGCAGCGAGTTTCTCGAAATCCAGCTTGCTTAAATCCCACGTCTTTCCTGACTGTTTGATAACAAATTCCGGTTTGCTCTGCTGTAACTCCGTCGAACCATCCACGACAACGCTTTCATCGAGCAGCTCACCGATTCTTACGCCAACAGCATCGATATCTTTCTGTTCAATAATCGCGTCGACAACTCCCCGCAGGTACTGAAAAACCGCCACGGCACGCACGATTGGATTTCCAATAATCTCGGGTTTACACGCTTCAAAGAGGGACGTGATCGTATTCTCGTAAACCGCAAACGCTTTGCGCCATTCATCTTTCGTTAGCAGTTTGTCCGCATACTTTCCAAACAGATCGACGTTCTTGAATACATCCTTCGACTTCAGAACTTTCTCTAAATCAATATCTCTCTCGGCACAAAACTGCATACCTTGAGCAATCGAATCTTCGAGTAGCTGAAAGAGAACATCCTTCTCCTGAACCGGAGCCGCATCCACTCCCTCCTCGGCGCGAGCGTAATTCTTCAACGCCTCTTTCATGTTTCGAAAGACGTTGTAGTAATCGACCAGTTCCCCGTTCTGCTTCTCCACGTCGTTTATCCTGAAGGACGTCACGCGGTTTGCGCGTGCAATCGTTTGCATAAGCGTGTGGTCCTTCATCGGTTTGTCGAGATACATTGTCGAAACGGTTGGCGCGTCGAACCCCGTCAGCCACATCGCACAAACAAACACAAGCTGAAGCGGATGCTCGGCTTCTTTAAAGTTGTATTCGACGTCGTGACCGTGCTCATCGACACGGTTCATGCGATCGCGGTGCGACTTGATCTCGAGCTTCTGCTTCTTAAACTTTTCCTCTTCACCCGCCTCCTCGCTTACGATGACGGCCATCTGAACTGAACGCATCCAATCGACAATTCTTCGCAGTCGCTTCTTTTCGGAGTAGTTGCTCGTCTTCCTGATCTGACCGACAAGTTTCTTTATGTGTTCGTGCCAGAGACGTGTCACTTTGTCGTACATCTTGACCGCGGTGAACTTGTCGAGCGACACCACGATGCCTTTTCCCAGGTAACCTCGACGTGGAAAGTGATAGACAATGTCTCTCGCTATCTTTTCCAGTCGATCGTCGCGTTTGATAACTTCGAGTTCGGTGGCGAAGCGCTTCTCGAGTTTCTCCTGCTGCGCATCGTCGAGATTTTCGTCTTCCAGGATCTCGTAGAACTCGTCACTCAAATCTTCATTCTGGATCAGTACCTGCGGCACTCGCTTACTGTAAAACAAAGGAACCGTGGCGCCATCGGCCATTGACTGCTGAAAGTTGTACTCAGAGACGTAATCTCCAAACCACTTATTCGTCTTTCGCTCTTTACCAAGCAAAGGAGTTCCCGTGAAGGCAAGGTATTGCGCGTTAGGAAGACCCTGACGCATATTCTCCGCCAGACTTCGATATTGCGTGCGATGGGCCTCATCGACGATCACGATGATGTCGTCACGGGGAGACAACACCGGATACTCTTTGCCTTTGGGCCAGTGAAACTTTTGAATCAAGGTGAAAACCAAACGCTTATTCTGGCCGAGAAACTTTCGCATTTCCTCGCCGCTTTTGGGTTGGGCGGCCTCAGCTTTGGTGACGGTGCCGGTGTTGAGAAAGTTGCGATAGATTTGTCCGTCGAGGTCGTCTCGGTCTGTCACGATCACAAAGGTGAAGTTTCCCGTTTGTTTGCGAAAGATTTTGCGCGAGTAAAAGATCATCGAAAAACTTTTTCCCGAACCTTGCGTGTGCCAGAAGACGCCTAACTTGCCTTGCCGCTTTTTGCGATCGATGAAAGCGTCGTAGGCGCGGTTCACGCCCATGAATTGGTGGTTCTGAGCGATGATCTTTTGAGTTTCTTTGTAATAGAGAATGAAGTTCTCGACGTAATCGAGCAATCGCTCTTTCTTAAAAAGCCCTTCCACGACGCGCTCGAGACTGGTCCCTTCTTTCTCGATCTGTTTGCGATCGATCTTCTCTTTCTCGTCGTCGACGCGCAGCCAGTTGAAGAAGAATTCCCAGTCAGCCGTAAAGCTGCCGACCTTGGTTTCGATGCCGTTCGTCAGCACGCAAAAGGCGTTGGTCATGAACAACTGCGGAATTTCGGCTCGGTAGTTGGTTATGTTTTCGTCGTACGCGCTTTTTAGCTTGATGTTGGAGTTCTTGAGTTCGATGAAGACGAGGGGAATTCCGTTGACGTAAAGCAGGACGTCGGGACGTCGAAAGCGAAGGTCGCCTCTTACCCAGAGCTGTGATACCGCGAGGAAGCGATTGTTTTCAGGTTTATGGAAATCGATTAGTCGAACGCGATCTTTTTGTCTCTGTCCTTTTTCGTCGTCAAACTCAACCGGGATTCCATCGCGGATGAGATCGTAAACTTCCCGATTTGCAGCGACCTGAGACATAGCCGTGCGCCTGTCTGCGAAATGTTCCAGAGCTTGATCGATTGCCGAATGCGGAATGTGTTTGTTCAAAGCTATAGCGGCATTTCGGACGCGGTCGAGGAGGATTACGTCGCGTTTGTTCGTGCGACCGGAGTTGTCGTTGAGGTCTTCAGGGTCTTTGCAATGACATCTCAGAATTTCAAACTTGTGCACCTGTTCGAGACGTTGCAACAGGGCCTGTTCGATTTGATCTTCAGAGATGAAGTTAGGCATGGTGGATAGGGTCTGAGGTTTGGTCCAATGCCTCGATCATTCCCGGGGGGAATTGAATGTCAAGGTTTTTGACGGACAGCTTGCCAGAGATGAGGCGAGGAAGAAGTAGATCGCGTGTTTCCACTAACTTCCTGTTTGCCACAAGCAGAGTTTCGATCGTCTTAAACAAAGGAGACTCGATGTGTTCAAACTGAGTCATGACACCTTTCGTCGGCGTCAGGATCTCAATATTTTTGAACGTTCCTTTTGTTAATTCGGCAAAAGTAGCGCCTCCAGCCAACAATTCAAAATGCGGCTTCGCGAGCTTCAACCAATGATAAAGGTAAGGCAGCGGGTACCGCTCGTTTGGAATGCAAGTGATGAAGCCTTGGTTTGTGCAAGCTGGCGTAGTATTTATTCCTATAGCCCCAATGGTCGCACGACTTGTCAGCATTACAGAGTATGGCGGAAACAACTTCGCCGAACTGTTGTTATAGCCTTCGTCTGTGCACTGTTCGCCCGACTGTTCGAGAAAAATTCCGTCAGCGCTGGTGATATCCGACGGTGTAAACCAATTAATGTTTCCATGTTGCCAATAGCGATCGACTGCTTTTGACGGGGTCCCGCCACCTGTGTATTCAAAGGCTTGGCCCACCTTGATCATCTTCCACCCTTCGGGAACCGCTTTGATCACTGGAACACTTTCGTGGCCGGGAAAGCGACGGCGGACGAACCATTCGCGGTAGAGCTCATCTGCGAATTTTTCCAGCAACAAGATGTGCCGATCGTTGTTTTCAATCAGCTGATCAATTCCTGAGAGTATCGCTGCAACTCTCCTCTGCGTACGAATACCCGGCAAACGGATTCGAAGGTTCTTAAGGTCGGAAATTGTGATTTGTGACTGCGCTGATCCCGTATCCAGAAAACGTAGGCTATAGGCTTGAAATAGATAATACAAATATTCTTTCAATACATCCTTGTCCGTGAAATGAAACGCAATCGAAAGATTTGTCAGCCAGCACTTCGGAGGTGAGAGTTTGACGTTACCGGTTCCGCCCACTCCCCGGCAAACAACAATTAACATTTTGTCTTCGTACAGGTACTCCGGATAGTATCCGACGATTCTATATCCAGAGTAGACTGGGTAATTGCCGTCTGATTTAGTTGAAAGCCTTCCGAGATCTGGCATTTTGCCGTACCGAAACGTAGCGACCTCGCCTAATTTGACATCTCTGAAATCAGTCATTGAACCGCAGTAATAATCTAAGGTTATCGCTCACCGAATCATTCAAAATACTTGTAGTTTCCAGCACTTTTTTTAGTTCAGTTTGAAGATCCTTCATCTCCTCTAAGAATTCTTCTTCGGTCTTTCCATCCTCCTCAATCACCACGCCAACGTAGCGTCCCGGATTCAGCGAATACTCTTGTTCCTCCACTTCCGCCGGGCTTGCAAGTTTGCAGAGCCCCGTTACGTCTTCGTACTCAGCCTTCGGAAATCGCTCGTGCAACCAATGAATGTGACGGTAAAACACTTCGGCGTTTTTTACTTCCTTGTGCAATTCTTCGAGCGCCGATTTGAGCGCCCTCGTTTTGCGATCAGTCAGTACTCGTTTACCGTCTTTTTGCGCCAGTTCTGCTTGCTGCTTCTCGTGCTGCCGCACAGTCTTGTCCAGTTGCTTCAAGCACTCATGTAGCGCCGCAAAGAAAGGATCAAAAGCCCCGCGTAATTGATGTTGCGCCTTGTTCCTGGAGTTAACGCTCTTCTGATCTACATCCTTCGATCTGTATTGCTGGAACTGAGATTGCAGCTTGCTGAGCCCAGCCCATTCCTTCACGAGTTTTGCCACAGCGTACTTGCCTGAATCGTCATCAAGCACTTCCATCAACTGCGTAGACACGGGTTCGACTCGCGTCTTGTTCTCGACCAGTCGCTCCATGCCGGCCGCAAAGTAGCGATCCACCAGTTGCACAAACTTTTCCCTACGCCCTTTGTGAAGCTGGCTAATGATGGCAATATTCTGGATTTGTTCTTCGGAAAACTCACGGTGGGCGCGATCGATTTGAGTAAAGATGTTTCGCGCATCGATGAAAAGTATGCGGTCGTTAGCCTTATCACCATCGAAGAACCACAGCGTTGCCGGCAGCGTGACGGTGTAAAACATGTTCGACGGCAACGTTAGCATCGCATAGATCAGATTCTCCTCGATCAATCGCTTGCGAATCTCCGCCTCTGAGTGACGAGCATCCGAGGCTGAGTTTGCCATCACGAGCGCGGCTCGTCCTTTAGGCTTCAATGACGTCGCGAAGAGGTTGATCCAAAGATAGTTTGCGTTTGGAACGGTCTCCTTCCCGGCATCGGCTTTCTTGACCTTCGATTTGTTTCGAGGGACGCCGTAGGTATTAAAACGACGGTCCTTCTCAACCGCCGTCAAGCTAACTTCGTCAACATTGAACGGTGGGTTCGCGAGCACGTAATCGAAGGCCTGAAAGCTGTTGAAATGATCTTCGTAGTAAGTGATGCCCTTTTTGATCTCACCGCGCAGACCGTTTACTGCGAGGTTCATCTTGGCGAGATTGACGGTCTCGAGAGTTTTCTCCTGACCGTAGACGTACACGCCGCTACTCTTGCCAGTCGAGAGTTCTTTACGATGCTCGTCAATGAACTTGGCAGACTGAACAAACATTCCGCCGGAGCCGCAAGCCGGATCAAATACTCTTCCGCCATGCGGTTCAATGATCTCCACCATCAAACGCACAACCGATCGCGGCGTAAAAAATTCCCCGCCTTTTTGGCCTTCGCTTCTCGCAAATTCCGCGAGGAAGTATTCATAAATCTGACCAAAGAGATCGCCGGTTGTGTCAGCCGGGATGTTTGCAAAATTCTTAAGAAGACTGTTGGGGATCGTTTTTGTCTTGGGGTCGCGTGTCAGTCGGAAGTATTCATCCTTAGGAAGTACGCCTTCCAATTCCGGTCTATAATCCTCAATCGACTCCATTGCCTTCTTAAGCGCCTTGGCAATGTCCTCCTCCTCAGGAAGGTTGAGCAGATAGTTGTAACGAGCATGATCCGGGAGATAGAAACCGCACTTGTCGATTGCGATCTTTGACAGTTCCTTCTCGCGACGCGTGCCCTTTAGTTTCTGATATTCAGCCATGATCTCCGCTTCATGCCGACGGTAATTATTGTCGGCAAACTTTAGAAAGATGAGACCGAGCACGGGAATCGCGTATTCGCTGGATTTGAGATCGGAGTTGGCGCGGAGATTGTCGGCGGCGTTCCAGAGTTCTTTTTCGAGTTGCTTTAGTTGATCCTTGGTCATCCCTGCGACTCAGAGTGAAAAGAAGTGTTTTGGCTACTTGAGAATTTTGATCGGCTGAGATATCTACGCGGGTTCGAAGTCTTCCGCTTGATCGAGGCTGGAATATAAGAATCCCGCAAAGGTCGTGTCAAGCTTTAGCCTTATTAGGGGCAAAACTTACTTCCCCAAAGCGAAAATTTTTGTGCTATGGTCGCGCCATCCCCTCAAATAAGAAGCGGGCCGACTTGTGAGTCACGTCGCGGTAGGAATGTCGATTGCTCGACACCCCCCGCACAGACCCGTGCGAGCGCTACTCACGCACACGGTTCTTACCTTGGATATTTGGCGTCGAAGCGCACAGTGGGATATGGGTGGAGCACACGAATCTCAGGAAGCAAATGGCCCAGACGCTCCATGAAGCGTTCCCAGTTCCAGCAACTACGCTGACTGCGCCGCCGAAGCTGGTCCAGCCACATACGTAGCACCTCCTGCCGAAACGCTTCCAGCCGCGCCTGATTATCCGGAATCGCATAGTATTGGAAATATCCCCGCACCACGGACTGTAGCCATTTCACCGTCTTCACGTGCGACTCATGCCGACGCACTTTCAGCTGCGCTCTAATTTCCTTTAGCTTCGCTGTCATGCGCTTGCCATTAGTCTGACGCCGGATGGTGAAGCGGCCCGCCTTACGTGTGGTCCCACTGATGTGGGTGAAACCTAAAAAGTCAAAGGTTTCTGGTTTTCCTTCCCCACGCGCTTTCCGCCTCTCGGTGGCATAGCGCCCGAACTCAATCAGGCGCGTCTTCTCGGGGTGCAGTTCCAGACCGAACTTGGCCAGCCGTTCCCGCAACTGCTCCAGGAACTGCTCGGCCTCGTCTCGATGCTGAAACCCCAGCACTGCATCATCAGCGTAGCGAACAGCTATAACATCTCCCTTCGCCTGCCGATGCCGCCACTGATGCACCCAGAGGTCGAGTACAAAATGCAGGTAGAGATTTGCAAGGATTGGTGAGATCACCGATCCTTGCGGAGTCCCTTCCACCGTCTCGAACCACCGGCCTTGTTCCATCACGCCTGCTTTCAACCATTTCTGGATGAGGCGGATGATTCGTTTGTCTCCGACCCGATGCTCGACGAACTTAATCATCCAATCATGTCCAACTTGATCGAAAAATGATCGGATGTCGAGATCTAAAATCCAGTTCACTTTCTTACGTGTTATTCCAACCCACAATGCATCCAGCGCATCGTGCTGACTGCGCCCCGGCCGGAACCCGTATGAGAAACCCAGAAAGTCCTCTTCCCATATCTGATTGAGAACTCTACCCACCGCGTGCTGAACGACTTTGTCTTCCAGCGCCGCGATCCCCAATGGTCGTTGTCGGCCATCAGGCTTGGGTATCCAGCTTCTCAGTGACGGTAACGCTCGATAGGCTCCGCGATGGATGCGACCCTGGAGGTTTCTTAAGCGCTCCTCCAAATCTTTTCCATATTCTTGCCACGTCACGCCATCCACTCCCGGGGCAGCGCCTCGCTTGAGCGCGTAGTAACTATCCCGAAGTACATCGACTGTCACGTGGTGCAACAGAGCTGTGAACCGTATCTTCTTATCCTTCCTTGCTGCTTCACGCACATGGGCCAACCGGCTTGACCAGCTTTTCCGTTTCTGCGTCCGGTACTGGTTGGGTTGGTCCATGTTCTCCTTGGTCAGCGTCCGTCCCTCCACTGCCTCCGCTGGCGGTTCCCCGCTTTGTTCGGCTGCTTCGCCGGTACTATGACGCTGTCCGACTCCCCGTCACCGTGCATGTGGGTCTTATCGCTCATCGCTTTCTCCCACCGGTCCGCCGCCGTTCGTTTCAGTGGACGGTAACTGGGCCTCTCGGTTCTCGCGCGTGGAGTTTCTATGCATGCATGGGGTCTCTGACTCCGCAGGGTGGCGACGCACTCGCGCTATCGCACGCCGCCTTGTTGCCTTCCAGTCTTTGTGA
>JBIOUJ010000121.1:0-19345 GCA_044867025.1 Pyrinomonadaceae bacterium
GCGCTGAAATAGCCTTTTTAACACAGAGATCGCAGAGATACGCAGAGGACCGCAGAGAAAGACTCGGCTGCGATCAGCCTCGAAGTGCGGGTGGTAAAAAACTTTGCAGTGGTAGTAATAAAGGTGATAATTACTCCACTTATCTGATCAGGTAATGAAGCAGTCTGTCCTGCGCCATTACTCACCACTCCAAACTTCGAGGTGCGACGATGAAAACTCACAAAATCCTGGCGCTTTTTCTCTCTTTCGTGGTTCTTTGTCAGGCCGCGCGGGCACAAAACCAGACGTCCGCAGGTCCCTCCGTGGAGGAGGCGCGCGTGGCGAGGCTCGCCGGATTGGCGAAAGTTTGGGGAGCGGTGAAGTTCTTTCATCCCTATCTTGCCTATCGCGACATTGACTGGGACAAGGCGCTGATCGAGACGCTTCCGAAGGTGAACGCGGCCAAAACGCCGAAGGAATACGAGACGGCTGTGAATCAAATGCTCGCCGTGCTGAACGACAAGAGCACGCGCGCCACGATTGAAGCTGAAACAAAACCCGAAACGCCGGCAACTCAACCAGCCGCGGCCGACGCGAAACTCGTGCACACCGAAAACGGTGTCGTCGTGATCGACGCCGCGCAGATCGCCTCAGCCATCGTCAAAGACCGAACGGCGCTCAACCGTGTGCTGACAAGTATCAATGAAGCTCTACCAAAGGCGACTGGCATCGTTATCGACGCGCGCGGTTCAAGCGAGACGGAGTTATACACATTTTATTTTGATCTGTTCCTACGCCAGGCTCTTCCCGCAATGCTTGACTCAAACCTCGTGCTGGGCTCATCGCGTTACCGCATGCACAACGGTTACGCAACACAGACCGGTAGCGGTGCGAGTTTTTACTCTTCATCGTTTATCACCTCTTCACCAAACGTCATCCAGGGAAACGCGAAAACAAAGACGCCGCCCATCGCTTTCATCGTCAATGAAAACTCACCTGCCGTAACAGAGATTCTCAGCGGCTTGCAGTCGACGAATCGCGCGTTTGTCGTGCAGGACGGTGAGCGAGGGCCCGAAGCTGGCGGTCGCTCGTTTACGATCAAGCTGCCGGACAACGTCATCGCACGTCTGCGCACTTCCGAGCTGGTCAATCCCGACGGCTCGATGGAGTTGCAACCTGATGCAATCGTGCAAAAAAGCGCGACCGAAGATGCGGCGATGAAACAGGCATTTCAAGCCGTTCAGCAAAACAAAGTCGGACCAGGACCGAACCGGACCGTTCCGCCTTTCGCATCGCAAGTCGCACAAAAAGACAAGCCGTATCCTGACATGGAATTTCCGGGTGTCGAATATCGCATGCTTGCTCTGTTTCGATACTGGAACGTAATCAACTACTTCTTCCCGTACAAGAAGCTGATCGGCCAGTCGTGGGAGACGGTGCTGCCGCGTTACATCCCGAAATTCGAGGCGAACAAAGACGCCGCCGACTATCAAATGACGGTTCGCGAGCTCGTTACTGAAATGCGTGATTCGCACGGCGGAACGCGCAACGCGAATGCTTCGATGGAAAGAATGGGGACGTTTCAGCCGGCGCTGTTCGTTGGTTACGTGGAAGAGAAGTCGGTCGTAACGAAGGTTCTGGATGAGAAACTGCCGATTAAACTCGGAGACGTGATTATGACGGTTGACGAAGAGCCGGTCGAAAAGAAACGTGCAGCGATAGCGCGTTACATCGCTTCGTCAACGCCGCAATGGCTGGAGCGGCTGGTCCATTTCCGTCTGTTGCTTGGGCCAAAGGATAGCATGGTGAAGTTGCGCGTGCGTGGCACGGACGGTCAGGTTCGCGACGTTACGCTGCCTCGATCGCAGTCGATAATGGATCCGAAAATGGCGGACGCGTTGAAGCGAACTACGCCGGTAGTTGAAGTGTTGGCGAGCGGGTCTGGTTACGTAGATCTTGCTCGTTTGCAGGGCGGGGAGGTCGACAAGATGTTTGAAACTATCAAAAACACACCGGCCGTGATCTTCGACATGCGCGGTTATCCGAACGGCACTGCGTGGTCCATTGCTCCGCGACTCACGGAAAAGAAAGACGTCGTCGCCGCGCTGTTTTCACGTCCATTCCTGGAAGCGCCGAGCATGAGCGACTCTGAATACGCGTACACCCCAGAGTATTCCTTCGCGCAAAAAATTCCGGAGCGCAAAGGCGACGTCTACAAAGGAAAGGTCGTCATGCTGATCAACGAAGACGCGATCAGCCAGTCGGAACACACGTGCATGTTTTTTGAAGCGGCGGCTGACGTCACGTTCATCGGAACGCCGACTGCCGGCGCAAACGGCGACGTCACCTACATGGTGCTGCCAGGCAACCTGCAAGTCAGTTTCACCGGGCACAACGTGCGCCACGCCGATGGCCGCCAGCTACAAAGAGTCGGGATCCAACCGACGATCAGAGTTGCGCCGACAATCCGCGGGATAATCGAAAAGCGCGACGAGATTCTCGAGCGCGCGATCAAATTCTTGTCGGAGACTTCGAAGAAGTAGGAAGGTAAGCCGCAGATTTCTGCGAAAATCTGCGGCTCGTAGTAAACTGTCCGTCGCTTTGCCCAGAAACTCCCAGGAGGTCTCCCGTGAAGAATATTTTGAGAATTACATGTGCTTTCATCTTCCTTGCCAGCACAGCGACTGCACAAGACCAGCCAACGATTGCTAAAGACTCGCTCCAGATCACTGCGTTCACATTCAACGTCTACAAAGGAAACTACGACACCTGGAGTTGGGTGCCCACGATGAAGTTTCGCGTGAATGGTCCCATCGCCAGCGGCAGCCAACTCTACGTCGAATACAACCTGCCCACAGGACCATGGGTGAAGTTTGACTGCGACACCGGCAACATCGAAAAGGGATATTGGTGGAAGACTGAATGTGGCGGCCGCCAAATTCCCGAAGATAAAGGAAGTCTCTACACCGGCCCGGTGAGCTTCACGATCAAGATGCGCAACGAGCTTCAGGGCACGGATTCAACGCTCTTCACCGGCAAGATGAAAGTCGGAAAGCACAAATCGAACGAAGCCGGTCCGAAGGCCGCAAATAAGTTTGTCTATTACGTGGACCACGATTCGAACCTCCCAATCGGCTACGTCTACCTGACGCCGAGCGACGTGCATGGTTGGAAGATGCCCGATTTTCATGTCGCTTTCTGGGTACGCGGTGACGCTTACAAGTTCGACCCGCATCTCTTTTACCAGGGGAAAGAAGTCGGCAAGAAGTTCCTGGATGGAATGGAAGTCGGGAAAGCGGGTTGTGAAGCAGAGGTCGAAAACAACACGACACATTACGTCGAGGATTCGGTTCCGCAAAAAGCAAAATGGGCGCGCGTCGAATGCGACTTTCCGAACATCAAAGGCAGCAACACGGCAGGCGAAGGCCATATTGCCGGAGAGTTATTCACGCTGGACAAGAACCCGGGTGAGTACGAGTTCAAGCTGCTCTGGAACAACAAGCTGGCGAGGTCGATTAAGTTCACGGTGCAGCCAGGTGGAAAGTTCGACAACGGGATCGCGACCAGCAACCAGCTCGGTTCGGATCGCGTAATTTTCCCCGTCACAATCATCGGCGATCAGGACGGCGTGTGGAACAAGACCGCGTGGCAGACGGATGCGTTTTACGGCAACCCGCTGAAAGGCTTTACAGCGGCGCCTTAATTTGTGCCGTCTTGTGGTACGCCCAGGCGACGAGCAGTAACAACACGCCGAGCACCAGGAAGACGATGATGCGATAGAACTGTTGAAGTTCAGCGATGTCTAGCAGCATCGCCTTGATCACAGTCAATGCGAAAAGCACCAGCGAGGCCCACCGAATCGCTGGTGCACGACGGATGAAACCCACTGCCGCCAATATTCCTGCGTACAGTCCCCACGCCAGCGTAATCCAGTTTGCACTTAACTGAATCGGGATCGCGATCGCAACGAACGTAAGCGCGATCCCAGCGAGCAGCATGATTTCACGTCGACTCATACTAGTGCGCTTTCGTAATATCTGCGCTGCACTCCCATAAAACAGCGCCATGCCGATCGCAAAAACGCCCATCCATCGGTGATGCATGTTATTGAGCAGACTATAAGCGGTGGTGAAGAAGATCAACGGATTAACCACCAATAGTAGAGCGTGTTCGTTCGTGGCCGGTTCGCGCCGCATGATGTTTCTTCCGAGATGGGCCACGAGGAAGATCAAAAACACGATCGTTTGAAAGACGAGCACTGCGGCGCGTTTGTGAGGCTCGTAATTTTCGTTGAACCAGATCCAGAAGAGTAGTTGAGTGCCGAAGTAAGCGACGGAGCTCAACCCACGCCAGCGTTTGAGGAGAGCTAAAGCTCCGACGTCGAGCACGACGAGATAAGCGAAGAGCGATTGATATTGATCCTGATCGGACCGGAGCAGCACCGGGTTAAGGAGGCCGCCGACGAGCGACATGATCGCGATCGCCGGCGCGTTGTACATGCGCGCCAGCACCGCTGTTTCGGCGATCAAAAGCACGAGAAAAACAAAGGCTGTTTTCTGCCCGACAAGCTGGTAGTAACCAAACGCCGCGTAGATTGAAAGATAAAGCAGCACGATGCCGCCGGCGGTCAGGATCTGTGAAAAGACCCGCCAGTCTCGCTTGTGATAACGGAAACCGGCGAGGCACATGCCGATACCGGCGAGCATGCCGATCGCCACTCGTCCCAGCTCTCCGATCCAACGATTCTCAAATGCGTATTTGAAGAAGAAAGCGGTTGCGAAAAGGATGAGCGTAATCGCCGCCCAGCCAACCCAGCGGCGTCCGATGACAGATTCGATTTGATTTGCGCTGACATCCGCTTCTTCGAATGGTTGTGGTTGGGAAGGTGGAGGAGTTTGTACGGTCGGTCCAGGTTCGAGCCGGTTGATGAGCGACTCAAGCTCCGCGATCCTCTTTCGAGTCTCTAACGAAACGACGAGGGCAACAATAGGCAACACGATTGCAGCAACAAGTACTGCAATCGCGAGCAGCACAAGGATCGGTCCGATGGCTTGATCCATTTAGGCGCGAAACAATAGCACGACTAAACGCCATTCTGCTGTACAATCCCGAACGATGGCGAGGGAAGAGATTGCAAACACGATAAGCCACGGCCTTGGCCTGGTGCTGGCGCTTGTTGCGCTTCCGGTGCTGGTGATGTCTGCGATGCGCGCGGGCGACGTGCGATTCCTGGTTGGCGTCAGCGTGTTTGGCGCGACGATGGTCCTGCTTTATCTCGCGTCGACGCTCTATCACTCTACGACTCACGAAGCTGCGAAACGAATGTTTCGACTGTTCGATCACACGGCGATCTTCCTGCTGATCGCGGGAACGTACACGCCGTTCGCGCTGGGCGTGTTGCGTGGTCCCTGGGGCTGGTCGATGCTCGCGGCGGTGTGGACGCTGGCGATTGTCGGGATCGTGTTGAAGGTGATCGCGCGCACACGTCACTCGCGGATCTCGATCGTGTTGTATGTTGTGATGGGCTGGATGGCGATCGTGGCGGTGAAGCCGATGTTCGCGCTGATTCCAATGCCGGGAATACTGTTGATATTCGCCGGCGGCATTGCGTACACCGGTGGCCTCGCGTTCTTCGCCGCTCACCGAATAAGGTATAACCACTTCATCTGGCACCTCTTCGTGATCGCCGGCACCATCTGCCACTTCTTCGCCGTGCTCTGGTACGCAGCGTAGGTACACAAAAAGCACAAAAGAAACAAAAGGCACAAAGTCTTATTTAGACTTATATTGAAAAGAGATCCTCGTCTCCTCATCCAACACCAGTGGCCGCACGAAGCGATATGACTTGCCGCTGCGTGGTACTTCGATTCGCACCGGTAGAATGCCCGCGACGCGGCGTTGCAGGTTGAAGACGTTCTGCGAAGGCGTGTTCAACTGCGCCGCCTGGTTCTTCTTTGCATTGTCCTCTAATCCGCGGATGGTGCCCGATGAAAGGTTGGCCAGGCCACGACCATCGGTAACGGTTACTGTTGCGGCAACACCGCCCACCTGAAGTGTCGTTCCCATGCGAAACGGAGTCGACGCTTGCAACTCCAAATCCTGCTGAAAATTCATGAACCCTGGAGAAGCAATCGTTACTTTTACCGGTCCAGGTTGCATTCCTGAAATTACCCAGTGCCCCTCACCATCGGATCTCGTCGTCAAGGTTGCACCCGTTTGCGTGTTGGTTGCAGTGATGGAAGCGTTTGGAACGATAGCTCCGGCCGGATCGACGACGATGCCGCCGATCTGTCCAGGCTCGAGAGTGTTGATGTCACTCGTGTTCCAGAAATTCGCCTGGTAGTCCTTGTCGTCAGCACCTTCAATCAAAATGTTCTGTGCGGCCGAAGGAAACAGCTCAGCAGCAAACGCGTTGCCGCCAAACTGTTTCACCTCGAGCCGATCGGGAAGCAAAACTTCCCACGTCAGCAGATTCACCGGAACATCAAATCGCGGCAGGCCCATGTCGTAACTCCCAGTCTTGGCGAAACGCGATCCCGAACTCAGATACACGAACGACACGTTGTACGCCTTTGACGAATCCAGGTTTTTGCGCAGCAGCGGGACGCGACTGCCGTCCGCGCCCGTCACCGGCCTCACCGGTTCGCCTTCAACCTCAGCCGTAACGAGTTGCGCACCGGCGGGTAACTCAACTTTCAGGAATGGCTGCGCGTGATTTCGCACGCGCATCGAAACTTCCGTGAGCGATCGACCCTCAACATTCGTAAGCGTCGTTACAGTCGCGCGCTCCGCAATTGCCGAAAGCACGTCTGCGTCGCTGAACTGTTTCCAGTCGAGCTGCAACTTCGGTGCTTCAGTCCCGCGCCGGTTGTAGCGAAATGCTGCCTGCAGCGGAAAATGCGAGAGCGATTTCGTGATCGCGCCGGCTTCGCGCAAGTCCATGCGGCGCAGTGCTCCAGACTCCTTCGCCGTCAACTCCATCGCACCAATTCCCTCGACCAGCACTTCACCCGTTTCACGTTGCGCGCCTGTGAATTCGAGCAACGGCGCTTCAACGCTGGTTTCGCGATTCGTGCGTTCGATGGCGATCAGGAACTGATGATTACGACGCGTCGGATCGTGCACTCTCAACGTCAACACGTTTCCGGAATCGTCGTGCGATGCGAGAGTGTTTCCCGAGGCCGTGGTCAGTTCGAATCCTTTTGGCAGAGGTAATTTGAACTCCGCGGCTTCGCCCTGGATCACCGTTACATCGCAAAGGGCAGTCAGCCGCAGTTGCGAATCACCAACTGACACGACCGACTTGATGTCCGAAAGAAACCTGACTTCGCGCTGCGCGACAGGCGCCGCGACCTCTCTCGTGGTCCACCAGATTCGCGCGGGCTTGCCGGGCTGGAGCGCAGCCTCGATCAACGAATTCCCGTTCGCAGTTGTCCGAGTCGTCACCAGCCCCGGCTCAACGTGTACGTTCGCGTGATTCCCCGGTATTTCCAAACTCAAGATCGAACTCGTCGCCAGCGGCACCTGCAACACAAACGAAGCACGCCCGGCTTCGATCGTCAGAGGCGCAGCAACACCGAGAGAAACCGCAAATGGGCCTGGTCCAATCAGGATCGCTGAGTGGTTTGTCCCCTCCTGCAACAACGGCAACGCAGTCCCCGATTGTTTCGCCTCGAGAACCGTTAGGCCTGCTGTCAGAGGAGTTTTCACCGGACCCGTTTCGAGCAAAGCCCCGTCGATCTCCACGGTTCCAACAAGCGTCTGTTTTTCGAGTCGAAGTTTGAAAACAGCATGCGACAAGACGAAGGGAAGAGGAACGCCATCGGGCGTCTTCGTCTTGCGCGTGGCGAGCGCGACCAGACGGTCGTACTCGCTGAGCGAAAGCGTCACCGTACCCGGCGAGCCCGGCGCGGGTAACGGCGCATCGAGCGTTGTATTCCTGTGCTGGCCCACGGCCACGATCGCCGTAAGCAAAATCAGAATTAGTGCTTTCATCGGTCGCCTCTCTTTTTGTCGCGTTGAAAGTCAAACTCAACTGCCGGGGTTTGGTTTTCGCTGGTCAACTCCGATATCAAAAAGATCGACGGACCGAAATGTGGAAAGACGACCCGCAGCGGTCGATTCCTTGCCGGACTCGAGCCGCGTGCGGTGTCGCGAAGCTTGGCGACGAGTTGACTTGTTTCCGATGTGGGGGTGTCGCCGTCAGCTTGCAGTTGTTCACTCGAAGACGCCGAACCTCCGGTGGTGAGGACTGTCGACTCTGGCGGCGCGTAGGGCGCGACGCGAAAGCCTCCCGACGCTCCGGGCACCGGCGTCACGCGGAACAGTGGTGGGTGGTGCAACAGTAGATGCGATTTTGAGATCGGCAAATCGACTGCTACAAGCGGGACTCGCGCGCGTCCTTTGTCGGTCCAGGATGCAGCGCGATCGAGGTAGGAAATTTCGACGACGAAAGCGGGCGCCTCGACGCCGGAGCGAGTTTTTTGCAGTGGGAGTAGGAAGGAACCATCTGGCGCGCGTCCCGGTCTGATGGGACGACCTGCGACCGACGCGCTCCAGAGCACGGCGGTTGAGGGTAGGGTGAGTTTCAAAAAGTTTCGCTGGTTGTTGCGCACCGCAAATCGCGATTGGACCAACAACTTTCCGTCAGCGGTGATCAGCGTGTTGTACTCTGCTTCTTCGATGTTTGCCATCAGCACCGCTTGCGGCGCGTAACGAGCTACATTCAGTGAAAGACTTCTGTCCGACTTTCCATCCGCTGGTTGAAGTCTGAACGCGATCAGCGACGGCGATTGACGGCTCGAGATGAGTTGGCCCAACTCGCCGGCTTCGGCGTCTTCCATTCCGAGTGGTTGTCGCGCTTTGATTTCGCCGGCGCCGAGGACTTCGACGGCCACACCGCCCGTTTCGCGTTCGGCGTTTGGAAGTCGAATGAGCGGAACGTCCACACGGCCGTCTTTCGGCATGTGCAATTCGCCGGTCAACGTGAATCGAGCGCTCTTCTCGACGGGCTCGATGAACATCACTTTGAGTTCATTGCCTGTGACGTCCCAGTCGGCGACCATCGCCCCTGATACGAGATTCACCGTCAACTTTTCCGGGAGTTTTACGCGTACTTCGTCCGCCAAGCCCTGGACCACCTCAACCTGAACTTCGGCGTTGATTTGCGTTGCGTCTTCTCCCAATCCGACCAACTGTGTGACCGAGCCGCGAAATCGCAGCGGCTGGTTTGCGCGCGCGTCGTCGACTTTTCGTCGCCACGCGAAGGTGAGTGGCTCACCGCCTTTTCCATTCGCTACCCAGCGACTTCCATTCGCGTCTTCCGAGTGATCGAGCAGCAGTCCACCGGTGATTCGCACGTCGACTTCCTGGCGCGTAACCTCGACGACTGCGTGTGATATTGCTGAATTGCTGACGGGAAGATGAAGGATGTCTGTGCCTGCGACTGTCGCAACTGAAGCGACGATCTTCAACGTCAGAATCGAGCGACCAGTTTTCGATAACAGTAGATCGGCGCGGCCCGGACCCTTGTCGGTCGGGTTCATCACGAGGTTCACCGGTCGGCCGTCGAGCTGTGCGTCGCGGACGACCAAACCGTCTGGCATCGCGACACGCACCCAACCATTTTTGATCACGTCAACAGTGAGTCGCGCGACACCCGTAGCGAGATCGCCCTCAACTTTCAACTCGTAATCAATGCGACTGAGCGTCGCTTCGACGGGAGGCGCAACAGGTTCCGGATCGGCCGGAGAAGCCGCGTGCCTCAGTGCCGCGTAGTCGCTGATGGCGAGCACGACCCAACCATCGGACGAGGTGGTGCTGGTTTGAGCTGAACTCGAGGCGACGCAGAATGTGACGAGTAAAAACAGCGAGAGCGCGAGACGCGACGCACGTAGACGCAGTCCGTTCATCGGAAATCTCCTTGTGTAGTTTGACGGGGAGACCGCGCGAGAAATCTGAGTGACGGTGCCTATGATGCGGTGCGGTTGCCGAGGGTGGTCTAGGCAAAAAATTAGCCGCAGATGAACGCGGATGACGCAGATCTGATCTGCGTCATCCGCGTTCATCTGCGGCTAATTTTTCCTAAACTCCTTTGGCGTAAGTCCGGTCCAGCGCTTGAACGCGCGGTGAAAGGAGCTTGATTCGGAGAAGCCGAGCAGATAGGCCACTTCGCAGATCGCCATCTCTGGCTCGCGCAGGTATCGCATCGCGAGTTGGCGGCGCATCTGTTCGAGGAGCTCGTTGTGCGAGGTGCCGAGTTCCTGAAGCTTTCGCTGTAGCGTCCTTGGAGTCATACGAAGTTGATCCGCAACGCGCTCGAGTGATGGATCGCCGCCACGAAACTCGCTCGCGATGATGCTCCGGACTTGATCGACTAACGAGTCTCGCGGCGGAAACTTCGCAAGCAGCTCTTCTGCGTGACGATCGAGCAGCGCACAGAGACTCGCGTCGGCTTTCTCGATTGGAAGTGATAAATAGCTCGATGGGAAATGTAACTTGTTCGAGCACGAGTTGAATTTGATTGGGCAGCAAAATAGTTGCTGATGCTCTGAGATGTCGCCTGGTTCATCGTGCTGGAACTCGACGGCGGTTGGCGTGAACTCCGAGCTCGCGATGTTCCGGCAAAGAGTGGTGACAGTGGCGAGCGTCATTTCGGCGTCATGGCGATGTTCGGAGATTGTGTCGTCGACATACCGGTAGACTATCGCGCTGGTGTCGTTGGAGGCCTCGAGTGTGAACGTGGCGCCGTCTGTCCATATCGAATGGTAACGTCCGACACGCGCGAACGCGTCTCCGAGAGTTGGGCTGTTGAGTGCTGAATAGCCCACGACGTCAAATAGTTTCGGATCGACGCTCTGCCCCACGTGAAGCCCGAAGTTTTTGTCGCCAGTGAGTTGGGCGGCTCTTTCGTAAAGATCGACGAGTTGCGCGAACGGGATGCGATCATCAGGATCGCTCGAGATCGACGGATCGAGCTTCACGCCGCGTGTGGCTGCATACCTGACGATCTTCTCGACCGCTTTTGCCTGAACCGTTAATGCCGGCTTCACAGTTTGTCATGTTACGTCAATTTGTTGTCGTTTACAGTCAATCCAGCCACAGATTTCACAGATTTTTTCTGTGTAATCTGTGTACAAAATGGAGGTTGAATATGCGAAAGAGAATTGCTTTGCTACTGATTGCGATTGCAGCCTTTTCTGTACGCGCACAAACCAGCGATCAGATCAACCTGCTGCTCTCAACACTGCCCGCAGGTAAAGATCCGCAACGATACAAAGGCTACGTCGAGCCGCAGTTCAAAGCGTTCGCACCACGCAATTTCTACCTGACGATGCGCGACGGCGTGAAGATCGCCGTCCAGTTGGTGTTGCCGAAGGACCTGCCGGCGGATCAAAAGCTACCCGCCCTCATGTTCATGACGCGATATTGGCGTGCGCGACAGGGCGATCAACCGGGCACGTTCTTTCCTTCACACGGCTACGCCACACTCTTCATTGACGCGCGCGGCACCGGAGCTTCGTTCGGCGTTTGGAAGGCCCCGTTCTCACAGGACGAAGTGAAAGACTACAACGAGGTGGTGAATTGGATCGTCGCGCAGTCGTGGTCCAACGGAAAAGTCGGTGCGTTCGGCAACTCGTATACCGGCAACACAGCGCTCTGGCTCGCGTCCACAATGCACCCTGCGGTGAAAGCAATCATTCCGCGTCATTATGAATTCGATCTCTACAACGAAACGCCTTATCCAGGTGGAGTGCTCACGGAGTGGATGGTGAAAACGTGGAACGAAGGCAATCGCCAGCTCGACACAAACCCCGGCGTCAGGCTCGTCGATGACGACGCCGATCAGAAACTCTACCAGGAAGCGATGAAGCGACGCGCCGAGAACATCGACGTCTACGCCGCTGCACTGAAGACAACGTTCCGCGACGATCGCGCTTTCGGGTTCACGCTCGACGAGTTGAGTGTTCACAGCTACCGCGCGCAGATCGAGAAATCAAACGTAGCGATCAACAACTGGGGCGGGTGGTTCGACGCAGCCACGCCCGACGCGATCATCAAAACGTTTCTGACTCTGAAAAACCACCAGCGCGCGGTCATCGGTCCCTGGAACCACGGCGGATCACAGAATGCGAGCCCGTATCAAACGCCCGAGTCCCAGCGAGTGATGCAGACTTTTGAAGGGCTTCGCTTCTTCGATCACTATCTGAAAGGAATCGACACGGGTCTCGACACGGAGAAGCGTCTGTATTACTTCACGATCGGCGAAGAGCGTTGGAAATTTACGAATGTCTGGCCCATCGCAGGCACTCAGATGACGCGTTGGTACTTCAACGAGAACAATTCACTGAGCACGAAAGCGCCGGATGCGAAGTCGACGGAAGATCGCTACGCGATCAATTTTGACGCTACGACCGGCGAGAAGAACCGCTGGCACACGCAGGTTGGCGGAGAAGTTATCTACCTCGATCGCGCTGAAGAAGACAAGAAGCTACTGACGTACACGACCGATCCGCTCGAAGCAGACGTCGAGATCACTGGTCATCCGATTGTCAGTCTCTTCATCACGTCAACTCACACGGACGGCGCCTTCTTTGTTTATCTTGAAGAGATCGACGAGAAAGGAAAAGTGACTTACCTGACTGAAGGCGAGCTGCGTGCGCTTCATCGCCACATCGCGAGCGAGCCGTCGCCGACGAGGCTTCCGGTTCCGTACCACACATTCGCGAAGAAAGATGCGATGCCGCTCGTGCCGGGACAAGTTGCGGAGCTCAAGTTTCACCTGCAACCCATTTCCGTGTTAGTTAAGAAAGGACACCGGCTGCGGGTTGCAATCGCAGGCCATGACAAGGGAACATTCCTCCGTATCCCGGCCGAAGGCAATCCGACGATCGCGGTGCAACGAAGCAAAGGAGCGCTTTCGTCGATCGAGTTGCCAGTGATTAGGAGATGAGACCGACCACGAAACCACGCGTGAAGATCTGCTGCATCGCGAGTGTTGCAGAGGCGTGGATGGCGATCGAGCATGGGGCTTCTGCGATCGGGTTGGTTTCAGCGATGCCGAGTGGTCCAGGTCCGATTCCTGAAGATCTCATCGCCGAAATTGCCGCGAGAGTTCCACCGGGAGTCAGCTCGTTTCTACTCACTTGCCAACAGGAGGCTGCTGCGATCATCGATCAACAGCGACGATTGCGAGTGAACACGATTCAGATTTGCGATCGTTTGCCAGCCGGCAGTCACGAGGAGTTGCGCGAAGCGTTGCCAGGCGTGTCGTTGGTCCAGGTCGTTCACGTGACAGGGCCGAAGTCCGTTGACGAAGCGATCGCGGTGGCTTCGCACGTCGATGCGGTGTTGTTGGACTCAGGCAATCAATCGCTCGCGATCAAGGAACTCGGTGGAACAGGTCGCACACACGACTGGCGCCTGAGCCGGCAGATACGAGAAGCCATTGACGTACCGATGTTTCTCGCGGGCGGACTGAACCCCGGGAACGTAGCCGCAGCCATTCGAGAGGTTCAGCCGTTTGGGATTGATGTGTGTAGTGGACTGCGGACTGAGGGGCACCTCGATCCGCAGAAGCTGAGCGACTTTTTTTCTGCCGCAGATTTACACGGATGAATACGGATCTGATCCGCATTCATCCGTGCGATCTGTGGTTAAAACGTAAACTTCACCGCCAACTGCACCTGCCGCGGATCGCCCACACCCTGTCGCAGGAACCCGTCAAAGTTGAACAGCCCGGGCGTCACGAGCGGGTTGATGTTGTTGGTGTTGTTGAAGGTATTGAACATCTCGATCACCGGAATGATCGAGAAGCGTTCGTTGAGTTTGATCGGCCGTTGAATGCGCCAGTCAAACGAGAAATACTCGTTGTCTTTACGCAACGTGTTGCGATTAGTCGCAGTGCGAACTGCCGGCGTGATCGGCTGCGCACTTCGCGCCTGCACGCGGAAGTTTCCGTCAAATCCCCAACCCAGCTCGACAAAGGTGAAGAAGTTGAACTTGTGACGGATGTCGCGATCCGAGTAGGCATAGTCGAGACTAAGGTTCAACGGGTCAAAAGACCGGTCGGTAAACGGATCACGTTCGTTTGAATCGTCATCCTTATCTCTCGAAAGCACGTAATTCCATTCAAACTGATATCGTTTGCTGAACCGCTTTCTCATACCAACCGTAAACCCGTCAAACACCGACTTACCCACAGCGCTGGTTACAAACACATCGCCGAATCCCGGAAACAGTCCCACTCTATTGAGATTGATGAAGCGTGTTAAGTGAACACCCTTCGAGTGAGTGAAGTCGAAATACAGCGAGAAGTCTTCAGCAAGCTGTTGCTCGAATTGCACGTTTGCCGTGTAGATCCGCGGGTTAGCGTAGTCTTTACTAAACACGCGAATCGACGCGAAGGACGGAAGACCTCCCAGGGGAGGTACATTCACGATGTTGGGCCATACCGGCAAACCCTGACCGTTGCTACAACCGAAGGAAGATCCGCAGGCAATACCGAACTGCTGCACGCCGTTGTCGGTGATCGAACCAACCTGCGACAACATGTTCTGCCGGCCATAAAAAATGCCTGCGTGCGCTCGTACTACTGATTTGCCCTGATTGGATATATCCCATGCAAAACCGAGGCGTGGCTGAAATTGTTTCTTAGGACTATGCAACGTGCCGTCGGAAGGAAAATTCGGATTCGTCAGCAACGAAGCGTAGACGGTTTGACTTGGTGGTACTACGGGCTCAGGGAAGATCTGGGCCTCCCAGCGCAGACCATAGCTCAGAGTGAAGTTTGGTCTAATCTGCCATTTGTCCTGCGCGAAAAACGCGACGTCTTCATTTTTTATCTTTGACGCGCCCGGCGGCGGAGCGCCCGAAATGCCTGTCGGTATTCCGTTCTGCAAATAAAGGAGCAGTGGTCCACCGACGGTACTTCCAGCGGAGCATGCCTGGTTGAAAGGTGCGCCTTGTGTGATCCATCCGGTGAAGCGACCATCATCAAAATCACCGGGAATGTTGTCAGGGGAATCAAAACATTCTCCTGCGGTAGGCCCGAAACCGTTTGCAGCGGGTGCTGATGCATAACGCAGAAAGCCCGAGACGCTGTCGAAGATATATCGGCCCGTAAAGAAACCACGGAAAACCTGATCGTTAAGAGTGTGCAGCCATTCGCCGCCGATTTTGAAGTTATGGTCGCCCTTAATAACCGAGAAGTTGTCCTTTGCATGTGTGCGCCAAAGCAGTTCATCGACGTTTGGTTCGAGGAAGAACGGGAAACCAAACCTGAAAGTTGTGGCAAACCCCATCGCCGTGTCAGCCGGCACATTCGACGCGACCGCGGATCTCGGCCGCAGTTCACGACTGTAAGAGAAGTGCGCTTCATTCAGTGTTGTCGGCGATATAGTCGTGAACAAATTGGCGCGCACCACGTTGATCTTTGACGGACCTTCTATACCGTTGGCCGAATTTCCGTACGTGGCGACGTCGAACGTTTGGTTTTCGTTTTTTGAGTGGTCGAAGTTATAAGACACCGAAAGATGGTTTGCATTGTTCAGGTCGAAGTCGACTCTGGAAAAGAACGCCTGATTGTTGATCTTGTGTACCACCGGCAGTCCTTCTTCCTGTTGACGATTTGTCCTGAAGAAATTAATCAACGCGAGTCTCGCGCAATCGTCACTGCTATTAATCAAACCTTCATTCGCCCCAATCGTCGGGGTTGTGATACCACACGGGGTCCCAATCGGTTCGCTTAAATTAGCGCGCTCGAGATTTTCTCTAATGCCCTCAAACGCGAGGAAGTAAAACGCCTTGTCCTGTTTGAATGGACCACCGACGGTGGCGCCGTACTGTTCGCGATGGAAACCTTCGAGCGGTTTGCCGTCCGAGGTGTTTGCTGTCAGAGCTTCGAGGCGTTGGAAATAGAATGCGCTGCCGTGAATATCGTTGGTGCCGGATTTTGTGATCACGTTGATCACACCGCCTGCGGTGCGTCCAAACTCGGCGCTCGCGCCGGTTGCGACGACCTGAAACTCTTTCACTGCCTCCAGCGTGATGTCGATCGCCGCACGCTGTCCACCAAGTTGCTCGCCGAAGAAGCCGTTGTTGTAGTCACCGCCATCGAGGCTGACGTTATTGAAGATTCCTCGCTGGCCCGCGAAATTGATCTCGTCGCCGTCCGGGCCCTGGGTGATGCTTACGTTCGGCGTCAGTGTTAGAAGATCTTCAAACTTTCGTCCGAGAATTGGCGTGGTGCTGACCACGGTTTCATTGAGTGTTGTGCTGGCCTCCGTCTTTACAGTGTCGACCGTCGGCGTCGTTGTGACGGTGACAGTTTCTGCGACGGACGAGATTTTCAAAGAGAAGGGAATGGTTAGCGCCTGCCCGACTGTCAGTGCAGTTCTTTCGAGTATCGTGGTTGCGAAGCCCTGCTTGGCAACAGTGACGGAATAGTTACCTGGCTGAAGTGCGAGCGCTACGAATCGCCCGTCTTCGTCCGTTGACACGTTTCGCACAGCATTAGTATCGAGGTTCTTGATTTCCACGTTCGCGGCGGGAACAACCGCGCCATTGGCATCGATGACTGTGCCTTGGATCGTTCCGGTTGTGATTTGAGTTTGCGCAAAGACCGAAGGGGCGATTAGCAGCAGAAGAACAACGCTGAATGTAAAAAATTGGATCCGGGAGAAACTGGCAAGAACGGGGTTCCGCATAAGGGTCTCCTATGTCTAGGGGTGTAATGGTGGTCCGCATCTTAGCAAATCCGTACACCGATGACACAGATTATTTCAGCACAGTGGTTCATCTGTGTAATCTGTGTACGCATTGCTAAAACTACACTGAGTGAGGCATCATTCAGTGCGAGTTGATATGCGTTCCGCACGTTCACTGACAACTGTTCGCACCGCCGTCGGCGATAAACGCGAAGCAATCCTGCGCGCGGCGATAAGTGTGTTTGCGCATAACGGCTACTTCAATTCGAAAGTCGCCGACATCGCTCGCGAAGCCGGCGTTGCCGACGGCACCGTCTATCTCTACTTCAAAAGCAAAGAAGACATACTCCACTCGATCTTCGATCGCAGCGTCGAGGACGCGCTCGGCGCCGCAAGAAAGCAGATCAAGCACGTCACCGATCCGCGCGAGCGATTGCGACAGATTGCACTCTTGCACCTCGAGCGACTCGGCGCTGACAGAGATCTTGCAGTCGTGTTTCAAGTGGAACTGCGGGGCTCGACAAAATTCATGGAAGAGTTTTCGGCCGCCGGCTTTGCAGAATACCTCGCACTGATTCGCTCGACCTTTGAAGAAGGACAACGCGCCGGCGTCTTTCGCGCGGATCTGAACGCCAAGGTTGTTGCGAAGATCCTTTTCGGCGCGCTCGACGAAATGGCCACGAACTGGATCCTCTCGAAACGCCGGTACAAGCTCGCTCCGATGGCCGATCAGGTGCTCGACATTTTTCTCAACGGAGTCAAGGCGTAGTGAATCGCACGGCTGAGTACATCGACGTGGAACCGAGCGCTTCCGTTCGCAGGCCTGCTGCGCCCGGCGAGCCGGTGACACTCGTCGACGTCTTCAACGAAGTCGCGCGCAAACACAAACGACCTGATACGTTGAATTACAAGAGCGGCGGCCGCTGGGTTTCGATCTCATCCGATGAGATGCTCGCGCGCGCGAAAAACATCGCTGCCGGACTTCACGCGATCGGTGTGAAGCCCGGCGATCGCGTCGCATTGCTGTCAGAGAGTCGAGTGGAGTGGACGTTGACCGACGCAGGCTCGATCTTCGCGGGCACGATCGACGTTCCAATCTATCCGACGCTGACGCCGCCACAGGTGCGTTACATCCTCAACGATTCCGGCGCTTGCGTTCTTTTTCTCGAGAATCGGCAGAAGTTTGACGAACTCAAAGAAGCGCTGGGCGAGTGTCCCGAGATTAAGCACGTCATCTTTTTCGAACCTGATGGAGTTACACCGGCGGACGGATTAACGCTTGCGCGACTCGAAAAAAACGGGCGTGAGCTCGAGCAGCGCGAGCCCGGTCGTATCGCGCGCTTGTCAGCCGAAACCAAACCAGACGATCTCGCAACCATCATTTACACGTCAGGCACGACCGGCGAGCCGAAAGGCGTGATGCTCACGCACTCGAATCTCGTTTCGAATCTGATCGATTCGTCAGGGCACCTTAATTTTGGCGAACACGACCTGGCGTTGTCTGTACTGCCGTTGTCGCACGTGTTCGAGCGGCAGGCGATGTACATGTATTTGCATCAGGGCATGGCTGTTTACTTCGCGGAGTCGCTACAGACGATTGGTCCAAACCTGCGCGAAGTGCGTCCGACGGTGCTCGTAGGCGTGCCGCGCATATTCGAAAAGATCTACGCGCGGATTCGCGAGCGTGCTGCGGAAGCGGGCAAGGTGAGCGCGGCGCTGCTGGCGTGGTCTGTTTCGGTCGCACGTGAATACGCCGAGTATTCGATCGCTCACAAGCCGGTTCCGGCGTTTCTCAAGCTCAAACACTGGATCGCGTCCAAGCTCATCTTTTCGAAATGGAAAGCCGCGTTTGGCGGGAGGATGCGTATCCTCGTGTCGGGCGGCGCCGCTCTGCCGGAAGACCTCTCGTACATCTACATCGGGGCAGGCATTCCGATCGTGCAGGGTTATGGTCTGACAGAGACGTCGCCGGTGATCACTACCAGTCGAATTGAAAGCAACCGTGTGGGGACGGTCGGCACGGCGATTCCGAATGTCGACATTCGCATTGCGGAAGACGGCGAGATCGAGGTTCGTGGTCCAAACGTGATGCGCGGGTATTACAACAAACCTGAAGCGACGCAGGCGGTGTTCACGAACGATGGATGGTTCAAGACCGGCGACATCGGCACGCTCGACGACGATGGTTTCCTGCGCATAACGGATCGGAAGAAAGAGCTGTTCAAGACTTCGGGCGGCAAATACATTTCGCCGCAGCCGATCGAGCAGGCGATCAAGGGATCGCGTTTCGTGAACCAGGTTGTGTTGATCGGAGCGGAGCGCAAGTTTCCGGCGGCGCTAATCGTGCCGGTGTGGGAGCAGCTCGAGTCGTACTGCAAGTTGAAAGGGATTGAAGTCAAGAGCCATAGCGAACTTTGTCGTCACCCGCGGATCATCGATCTATTCGAGCGACAGATCGCGGGCCTCACACCGAACCTCGCGAAGTACGAGCGGATCAAGAAGATCGCGCTGCTCGAAAACGAGTTCACCATTGAAGGCGGCGAACTCACGCCCACGCTGAAAGTGAAGCGAAGAGTTATCGATGATAAGTATCGTGATGTGATTGAGAAGCTTTACGAGGAGTAAAAATTAGCCGCAGATTTTCGCAGATGAACGCGGAT
>JBIOUJ010000122.1:0-12525 GCA_044867025.1 Pyrinomonadaceae bacterium
ATCCGCGTTCATCGGCGAAAATCTGCGGCTTATCCCACCTCGCGACTGTGGTCGGTACGGTGCCAATCTGTGGTCTGTAACGTTAGCTAAAACCCTTTCCACGCGTACGATCTCCTGGTTTTTGAACGCTTAGTCGCCTTTTAAGGCGGAGGAGATCATGTTAGCCCACTTTCGTAATTTGTTAGTTGCTCTCATAGCGATCGTTATCGCTTTTACTTCGAGTTATGCGCAGACTCCGGAGGACAAAACGCTTGCGCCTTATTTCGTGGTCCAGGGTGACCCGAACGTCGATCAGTTACCACTCAAAGACACCCGAGTCGACATCACAGTCGCAGGTGTCATCGCCGACGTAAAAGTCAGGCAAATCTACCGCAACGAAGGTTCGCGCCCGATCAACGCGTCGTACGTGTTTCCAGCATCCACGCGCGCCGCGGTTTACGCGATGCGGATGCAAATCGGTAACGAGATCATAGTTGCGAAAATCAAGGAACGAGAACAGGCGAAACAGGAATTCGAGCAAGCGAAAGAGGAAGGGAAGAGCGCGTCACTGCTCGAACAGGAACGGCCGAACGTGTTTTCGATGAGTTTGGCCAACATCATGCCGCAGGAGCAGGTGGAAATCGAACTGAGTTATACAGAACTGATCGCTCCAACCGACAACGTCTACGAAGTTGTGTTTCCGACTGTAGTTGGACCACGTTACATGTCGGCGAACGCGCAGGCGAAGAAGGAAGACGGTTTCGTCGGCAGTCCGTATCAACATCAAGGTAAGCAGCCGGCGACTGCTCTTCACATTTCAGCGAAGATCTTTGCAGGTCTGCCGATTTACGATCTCTCGTGCCCGTCGCACCAGATCTCGCCGCAGTGGTTCAACGCGACCAATGCGCAGTTGACACTCGACGACGCGGATCCTTTTCAGGGCAATCGCGACTTCGTGCTGCGTTATCGTCTGGCCGGTGAGCAGATCAACTCCGGCTTGCTTCTCTTCAAGGGCCAGAATGAGAACTTCTTTTTGTACATGGCCCAACCGCCGCAGCGCGTCGCCACGGAAGCGATTCCGCCGCGTGAGTACATCTTCGTTGTCGACGTGTCGGGCTCGATGGAAGGTTTCCCGTTAAATACTTCCAAGCTGCTGCTGAAGAATTTAATTAAAGAGCTTCGGCCGACGGATCTATTCAATGTTGTGCTGTTTGCCGGCGACTCCAGCGTGCTTTCGCCACAGTCACTCCAGGCTAATAACCAGAACGTGGCGAGCGCGATTCATTTATTGGAACAACAGCGTGGCGGCGGCGGAACTGAGTTGCTGGCCGCGATCAAACAGGCGATGGCCCTGCCGCGGCAGGAGGGAATCTCTCGCAGCATCGTGTTGGTGACTGACGGTTACATTTCCGGCGAGCAAGGTGTGTTCGATCACATTCGCGCCAATTTGAACCAGTCAAACGTCTTCGCGTTTGGTATCGGCAGTTCAGTAAACCGCTACTTGATCGAAGGCGTCGCGAAGGCCGGCATGGGTGAGCCGTTTATCGTCACGGAAGAATCCGAAGCGCAAAGTGTGGCCGACAAGTTTCGCGAGTACATTCAGACGCCGGTGTTAACGGACATCAAGGTTCGCTCAATCGGTTTCGATACGTATGACGTGAACCCGGTTCAATTTCCGGATCTTCTGGCTCAGCGTCCGATCATTCTGTTTGGTAAGTGGCGTGGTCCAGTTACTGGAACAATCGAACTCACCGGCAAGACGGGCCAGGGCGACTACATGAGCCGTCTCGACGTTACAGGCACGCAACCCGACGAAGGCAACGCGGCGCTGCGTTATCTCTGGGCGCGATCGCGCATTGCTGAACTGTCGGATTACGGCACTTCTGACCTCGACGAAGACAGTATCAAACAGATCACGGCGCTCGGCCTGAGTTATAACTTACTGACGCCATACACGTCGTTCATTGCTGTCCGCGAAGTCGTGACCAATCCGACAGGCACGGCCGATGACGTGAATCAACCGTTGCCGTTGCCGCTGCGAGTCAGTGACCTGGCAGTGGGTAGCGGTGCTGAAGTCGGAGCTGAACCTGAACTGGTGTGGCTCGTGATCGGTTCACTATTGATCGCCACGATCATGATCCTGAAGAGGCGACGGTGGTTTGTATGAACCGCAAGGTAATCTGGAGCGCACAGTTATTAATCGTCGTGCTGTGCGCTCTGGCGCTGAAATATCACTATTCGACGGCGACGCCCGATCAGTTGCGCTGGATCCTCGCGCCGACGACGGCGCTGGTTGAATTAATCAGCGGCAGGTCTTTTGAGTTTGAGTCGTACGCTGGTTACATGAGCAGCGATCGCACGTTCGTGATCGCTGCGCCATGTGCCGGCGTGAACTTCCTGATCACTGCGTTTCTGATGCTCGGCTTGGGCCGTCTCTGGCGTGATCGATTTCAGACGAGTTGGAGTTTTCTTCCGGTTACTGCCGCGATCGCGTACGGCACGACGCTGATTACAAACACGACACGGATTTTCGTGGCGCTGGAGATGCAAAAGCATTCGGTCGAGATTAGCTGGCTAAGCGCGAATCAGTTGCACCGGTTGGAAGGCATAGTTGTTTATTTCGGATTTCTGCTTTTGTTGTTCGTGTTGACCGAGCGGCGGCGTGCGACAAATCCAGCACGGCTGTTTCTTGTCCCGCTTTTTATTTATTACGCGGTCACGGTCGGTATTCCGATCGTCAATGGTTCATATAAACATGGCGCGTCATTCTGGGAGCACTTTGGTTTCGTGCTGGTGCTGCCGTTGATTTTGGTAGCGCCACTCTTGTTATTTAGCCGCAGATTTTCGCAGATGAACGCGGATCTGATCCGCGTTCATCAGCGAAAATCTGCGGCTTATACTGCCCTTACATTTGCCTCAGCGCCGCTGAAGCGACGTGTCAAACAAGTCAAGAATGTCGCCGATGGTCGGTGACATTGTGGTTTGGGCGAAGATCAAACTACGCTGCGCGATCGCGTTGCTGCCCTTGCGGCGGATGAACCAGCCGATGAGCGGTATGGGTCGCACACCCGGAATGTCTTTTAGTATCGGCAGGCCTCCGCGGTAAGTAGTAGGCAGGCCGATCTTCGCGTCAGATTCGAAACGTGAGATTTCACGAAGCTCGAGATTCGCAAGCTGGACTTCGGTATTGACAGTGTGACGCTCGATGCGTGGAAGCCGCGGATTCGTAGTTCCTCTTGGCTCGCGCACAAGGGTGGTATCCACGAAGTCGAATTTGAAACGTAAGGCCTGACCGGTCGGATCAAAGATCGGCGTGACCTGAAACGCGCTGCCGGACGTTATGCCGTAGATTTCAGCCGCGTCTTTCTCTGCCGCCAGTTGTCCGAATTGACCAAACACTCCGGCTATGTTTCCTGCCTTGGCGTCGAGCGTGAGTTGAGCGAGTTGTTGGAGACCCTGAATCAGGTTCGTCTCCTGGCCCACTGCCAACTCTGACGTCGCACGAGGATCCACGCGCGCGACCAGGCGATTTGTGGCAAGCACTGAGGTGCGTTGAATCACGCCGAAACCAATGCCGGTTTTCTTTAGCCTCTTGCGCAGATTAACCAACATCGGCTGAACGAATGCGCGGTCGATGTCATCTTCGAATGCCTTGGTGAACACATCGAGCATCCCGTCCGCCGCTGCGACTCGCGCGGGCGATGGCCTGAGGTTATAGATCTTCGGCCGCTCCAATTCTTTCTCATCCTGCAAGCCGATCATGCCGTCTCCCGGTTGAATCAGCTTGACGTGGCCGTTCATAATGTCGAATGGAGAAATTGCGAACTCATCATGGATTGTGTCGAAGATCTTGGGGAGCTTGTCTCGCAAGCAACGGTGCAAAGTAACTTCAGTCGGGGATAGTGGACCTAAATTTTTTTCGTCGTCGTCTTTGAAATTTCCTGTTCTCCGGCGATCAAGTTTACGGAACTGGTTAACTCGGTCCTGCAACTTCGCAATCCTTCCGATCAAGTGCTTAAGCAGCGGGCCTCGAATAGCGTAAATGAGCTCTTGTTGTTGACGCGTTGTTTGGTATTGCGGTGACGCGATAGTCGCTTGGTCCAGTTCGAGCATCGAATGCAGCCGTCTAAAATCAGCATCCGGTCCATATTTCGCCCGTAGGGCCGTTTCGAACCTGTTCATGATCTGGCCGCGATGGAACCGGTTGGTAAGCAACAACACTATTAACGCTTCGTTCAGTGTCGTTGCGGAGGCCGGATCCTTCAATCCAAACTGCTTGGGATTATCGAATCCCAATTCATCGATAAAACCGATTCCAAGTTCATTGCGCACCTGTTCGGAATACAGGGAATAGCGTCTGAGTCGTTGATACCGGCCAGTAACGTCAGTGAGTGTTGGATCAGGTTGAAAGGAATACTTTGCATAGAGGTCGATCTCATTACAGTCCTTGCGGATGAACGTCATGCCCGACTGATTCTGTGCCGTTTGCATTGCGATGGCAGCCTGCTCTGCCTCTTCGCTAACCGCTCCGAGAAGCAAGGACAAAGTGTCGGCAATTTTTGCACGCGTATCGGCTAGTTCCTGCTCAACGATTCTGAGTGATTCGTTAAACTTCTCCGCGCCTTTCTGAGTTGCATCGCTGTTGAGCTCGATCTTCCAAAGTGTCATGCGTGCTTGGGGTGCGGGCTCGTCGAGTTTGGCGATAATGTCCTGCACCTTGGCGATGTCGTCTTTTGCGCCTCGTATGAAGATCGCGTTCTCGCCACCGGTGGACGAAGTTATCTCTACGCGTTTGGCTGGATCTGTGCTGGTAGCAACGCCGGGCGCAAACCAGAACGGCGCGTTATCACGCGCGTTCGCAAAAGCTGCCGATTCTGCTTGAGCGGCACGAATCGTCTTGCTGCTCGCTTGTTCGAAAGCTGCTTGAGCGATTTCGAGTTGCTCCTCTGCATTCCTGAGTTGCGCCGCTAAACCAGTCTGAGCGTCGTTGAGTGTGTCGACACGTTTTTGGGCTGCCTTTCTATCATCTTCCGTTCTGGTCTTTTCGGCAGCCGAATCGTCCTGTTCTCCCTGCGTCACCTCTTTCTCCGGTCGCCTCTTAAGTTCGGTATCTTTCCTCGCCGCTTGTGACGCTCTGATGTTCGCCAGATTTAAATCAGCTTGCGCTGCCTGGAGTTGCTGTCGGATCCTAAGGACCTGTCGTTTAAGACTAGCGACGTTAGCGTTGGCTTCGCTTTGAGCGTCCTCCGCCGCTCGTAAATTGTCCAAACGCGCTTGAGCCGCGCGGCGTCCGTCTGCGTCGCCACCCGTCAATCTCGCCTCTGGGTTGAGGGTTTGTATAAGCCGAGGAATATCGGTGAAGTAGTAGAGTCGAATCTTTTCAGTAATCCACAGCGAGCGATCTCCGGAGATCAGTTCCTGAAATGCGGCCACCTGTCTCCTGAGTGAGATCGCGCTGCTGGTCATCGTTCCCAGGGCACTCTCTGCCGCAGTCTTATCAAATCCCTCAAGACTCGCAGTTTCTGCCTGTTTGCTGATGGATGCCGTAATGCGACTAAAGTTTTCCAGGTCTGACGCGAGCATTTGGGCATTTTGAATGTTTTTAAGCGCAATTCTCTCTTGACCGATAGGCGCTTTTCTGAAGTCTTCCGATACGTCGAACAACGTATTTTCCTCCCCCGCCGCATGTGCTGCGAGAGTGTTTAGCGCGGAGTTTATGTTTTTAACAACTTCTTTGACTGACGACTTCAGATTGGTGAGTGCAGTGTTTACCAGAGCTGCGTTAGCAGTATGAGCAGTATCGACATTTACCAGCTCTTCAGAGAGATTGTCCCAACTCGTTTGCAAATCCATTTGGAATTGCATCATGGGCGGTACGTTGCTGAGGTTGTTTCGGAAAAGGGTAAGCACAGCGGCTGCTTTATCAGCCGGAAATTGTTTGAGCGGTTTTAGCTGTTTTTCGGCAGCGCCGGCGACGGTGATAACTTGTGTGTAGACGGCCTTGAGAGCGTCATTCAGGTTTTGAACCGATGCTCTTAACTGAGGTTTTATCTCCGTTATGGCCGCGAGTCTTCCTTTAACTTCCAATTTCGCGTTCTCGATTTGCTCATTGCTCGTCGCTCGTCCCAAATCGCCGTCGACCTTTTCCAGCTTCGCCTTTGCATCGTCGAGTGGCCCATTTGCGTCGTCCAGCTTCTTTTGCAATGTTTGCTTCGTCAATGGGTCAAACATGCTGTTAACAATCCGGGTAAGCCTTTCGATCGACTGTAATGAGCTGTTGTCGGGGTCAGTGAAAGTACTGGACTTCGTCAGTTCGTCGAGACGTCTTTCAGCCTCGAGTTTTTTCGCTCGGGCGAAAGCCAATGCGTTGTCGGCGTTTCTCACCGCGTCGTCGGCTTGAGCCAGCACCTCAGGTTGCTGGGTGGCAGAGGTGTCGTAAGTTCCCACCGTGGGAAGTACAAAAGACAAAACGAGCGCGAGAACCAGTATTCGTCGAGATGATTGGGGGTTGATGTTCATCAGATTGATCCATTGCTGCCGGAATAGGGAGATCTCCGTGAATTAATGAGATTTAGCTCGATTTCATTTCGCGCCCGGAGTTGAAGGGCATTTCTCTGCGGTTCTCTGCGTATCTCCGCGATCTCTGCCTTAAAACGGCTATTTCAACGCAGAGATCGCAGAGATACGCAGAGAACCGCAGAGAAAGCATTTGGAACGGCGAACCTGTAACCGGCAAGCGAGTGTTGGTGCGTTGCTATCACGGGCTTGGCGACACCATTCACTACATCAGGTATGTACCTCTACTAAAGCGAGAATCGCGAGACGTGATCGTTTGGGCACAACCGTCTTTGATTCCATTGCTGCGGACAGTCAACGGAGTCTCGTTCGATTCCTTTTGATCAGATTCAGCGACTCGCGGAGTTGCAAGAGATCGACTGGCACCTCTTGCAGCGCGATCCTCTGGGCGCTGGTTGGGATGGCAAGTTCGGATCGATCTCCGGAGGACATAATCCGCTCGACGACGCACGAATAATGCGCGCGCTCGATCTCGTCATCACTGTCGACACGATGACAGCTCATCTCGCAGGCGCTCTGGGCCAAAGAACGTGGACGCTTCTTCCAGTCGACGCAGATTGGCGCTGGTTACTGCAACGCGACGACTCTCCGTGGTATCCGACGATGCGTCTGTTCCGGCAAAAAACACCTATGAAGTGGGACGAAGTTATCGCTGAAGTTGAAAGCGAGTTGAAGCGATTACTTTCTTATTGACACTCTTCGGGATGCGGAGTATGTTCTAGCCCCCCAACAACTTGCAGGTGTTCCGAGGAGGGACCCTTACACACGTCCGTCTGCGTCTTTGGACCTCATGGTCCACACTGAAATCAAACCCTGATTATAAAACGGAGGCGTCGAAATGGCTGACCAATCGAAAGAAAAAAGTCTCGAAATGCGAGTTGCCGAACTCGAAGACAAACTCTCAAAGGTCCACATCACCGAAGAAGAAATGAAGGCTTACCAAAAGGTTTCCTCTTTAATTGGTGGTGGAGGAGGAGGAGGAATTTCTCCGCAAGCCGGCTGCATTCTCGACTGCTCGGGCGGCTGCATCAATGAATGCGCAATTCGAGCCTGTACGATCCGCGCCTGCACGATTCGAGCGTGCACCATTCGCGCCTGTACGATTCGCGCGTGTACGGCTGAATGTATTAACGAATGCGGCCCGGTCGGTGGTGGAATGGGCGGCGGCGGTTTCGGAGGTTTCGGCGGGTAGTCGAAGAACGAGCAGGAGAGCTCTGCCTCAAAAGTCGTCTCATTAACACCGGGCTTTAACCCGGTGATAGACGAGAGGCATCGATACAACCGTTTTCCAACGGTTTCTCTGCTTTTGCTGTCGAAACCGTTAAAACGGTTTCAGAAAATTGAAGTGCCTTTCCACCGGGCTAAAGCCCGGTGTGAATGAGACGACTTCAAAGCCAAGCAGGAGGCATAGGTCATCCAGGACCTATGCCTTCGGGAGTCTGTAGTGGACATCGTTTTTGTCGTAATGCCTTTCGCCGATCTGGGAAGACCGGCAATCGGAGTCAGTCTGCTCAAGGCGGCCGCGCTCCAGGCGGGCTACACCGCCCGCATCGAGTACTGCAACATCCGCCTCGCAGACGAGATCGGCGCCGACCTGTATCAGCAGATCTCTTCCTCAGTTCCTCCGGACCTGGTTCTGGGCGAGTGGTTCTTCGCCGATGATCTCTTCGGAGACGAAATCCCGCACGCGGATCAATATCTCGCCGGACCTCTCGCACGAAACGCTACCGAAGAATTGGCAATGCAGGTTCTGCAAAGCCGTGCCTGTGTCTCGAATTATCTTGACGAATGCGCACGCCGCATTGCCGCGGAACGACCGCGCGTTGTCGGCTTCACCACGACGTTTCACCAAACCTGCGCTTCGCTTGCGGTCGCAAAACGATTGAAAGCACTTCCAGAACCGCCGCTGATCGTGTTTGGTGGCGCGAACTGCGAAGGCGAAATGGGGTTGCAGTTGCTCCAGTCGTTTCCATGGATCGACTACGTCTGCTGTGGTGAATCAGATCTTTCATTCCCAAAACTCCTCGATCACATTTTCCGCGGTGGTGCGGGAGATGTACCGGGCGTGCTGGAGCGAGGCAAGTCGAAGCTGGTGGTGAAGTCAGACGCGATTCAGAATCTCGATGCTTTACCTTACCCGGATTTTGACGACTACTTCGCGGAGCTCGCAGCGTCTCAAACATGTCGTGAACGCGCCATTCACGTGATTATCGAAACGTCGCGAGGCTGCTGGTGGGGTGCGAAGCATCATTGCACTTTCTGCGGCCTGAACGGCGATACGATGGCGTTTCGCAGCAAGAGTCCGCAACGTGCGTACGACGAGATCATAACTCTCGCACGAAAGCACGAGATGCAGCGCGTCGCGTTTGTCGACAACATACTCGACATGCGCTACATCGATACGCTCTTTCCTCAACTCGCCGACAACGGGATGAAGTTGGAGTTGTTCTACGAAGTGAAGTCCAACTTGCGCTACGACCAGGTGGTCAAGCTGCATCGCGGCGGGATGCGTCAGATTCAACCCGGCATCGAAAACTTCAGCAACGAGGTTTTGAAGCTGATGGAGAAGGGCGTGTCAGGCTTGCAGAACATTCAACTGATGCGCTGGTGCGAGGAAGTCGGAATCGAGTGTATCTGGAATGTGCTCGGTGGTTTTCCCGGCGAGTCGCCTTCTGAATATCAACGAATAGCGGAGATGGCGTCGTTGCTGCTGCATCTACAGCCGCCGATATCGTGCGGTCAGATTCGTCTCGATCGGTTTAGTCCGTTTCACACACGTTCTGAGAAGTTTGGCTTTCGCAACATCCGTCCCGCACGTGGATACTTCTACGTCTTTCCGCTGGGACGAAGAGAGTTGCAACGGCTCGCATACTTTTTTGATTTTGACTACGGCGACGGTCGCGAGCCGCAAAGCTATATGGAGCCCATCTGCGAGGTCACGCGACGTTGGTGGAACGCGAAAACCGCGACGGAACCCGCGAAGCTCGATGCGTGGTTCTATAGCAACGATCAGGCGCGCATCAGCGACACTCGCGATTCGTCTGCGCCGTACGAGCGTGAGTTGAACGGCCTTCCAGCGCGGCTGCTATTTCACTGCGACACAGCAGCAACGATCGATAATTTAGTTCGACGCGCCGATCTCGCAGATTCCGCCGCGGAGATCGAAACGACTCTCAAGCAACTCTGTGACGATCGGTTGATGCTCGAGGATGAACAACACTACCTGAGCTTACCAGTTTTTCGACAACGTCCTGCCGTAAACGATCAAGACCTGTCTAATGCCTACATCACTGCAAAAGCCACTACTGCCGACCCATTACTCCGTGTGGTTTGATCCGCCGGACGAAGCGGGCGACGAAGTGCTCCATTTCGTTTCGGAACGCAGATCGCTCAAATTGAAGGGCCGCTCCTTCCGCGAATTCCACAAGCGAGTGATTCCCATGTTGAATGGCGAGCACTCACTGGAAGAGATTGAGACGGCCACCGCAGACATCTTTCCCGCAGACGAGCTTCGAGATGCTCTCGGACTGCTTGCAGACCAGGGAATCATCGTAGACGCCACTGAGCATGAGCTCAACACTGAAGTCGCGGAGCGCATGGCGCCTCAAATCAACCTGTTTCACGATCTCGCGCCGGGCATGCCTGTTCAGAAAAGGTTGGAAGTTGCGACGGTGGCCGTACTCGGATTGTCTGGTGCGGGCGCTGGTGTCGCACTTGCGCTTGCAGCCGCAGGTGTCGGAACAGTCAGGTGTGTTGATTCGTTGAACATTGGACCATCCGACGTTTATCTCGTTCCATTCGCCGGCATGGAATCGGTCGGGTCGAGTCGCGCTCAGACGATCGCCGGCGTCGTCAAGAGTGCTGCACCTCAAGTCAACGTTGTTTCAGACAATCGCACTCTCGAGACTGAAGACGATCTGCGCGCAGTGATTGAAGGCGCTGACATGGTCGCGTGTTGCCTCGATGCGGGGCAGTCGAACCTCATCTACAAACTCAACCGCGTTTGCCTCGCTACGGGTATGCGTTGGATCACGTGTTCACTCTCAGGCGCGGAAATCATTGCTGGTCCCGCAATGCACCCAGGTAAAGGACCATGTTACCTCTGTTATCGAATGCGAACGGTCGCGTGTGCGGGAAATCCCGACGACGCTTTTGCATACGAGCGATATCTCGATAATCGCAAACGCGACGATAGCGCACGACGCGAGAATATCGTCTTCGGCGCAGGACTCGCGGCGAATTTCATTGGAATGGAGATCGTGAAGGAGTTGACTGACCTGGCGGAGCCTTCGTTAGTCGGACGAATTCTCACTGTGCGGCTTACGGATCTCGCTGTAGAGAAGCATTCCGTTTTGCGAAAGCCCTGGTGTCCTGCCTGTTTTGGGCCACAAAAAGGCACACAAGAAACAAAAGACTAAAATCTAATGGTAAGCAATCCTCTGAGCGAGCTGGTGAGTCCCAAGGTTGGTCTAATCCGCGCGATCGCACCGCAGGGACGTGGCGCGGACGAGCCGTTGCCGCCGTATCTCTACACTGCAACACTCTCGAACTTCGACTTTCGTGTCGCTAGCAGAGTCGAACGCACGGCGGCCGGAAAAGGCAGGACGCGCGAAGAAGCGATCGCGTCTGCGATCGGCGAAGCGACTGAGCGCTACTGCGCATACCACTGGGACGCCGCAAGGACCTTTCTCGCCAAGTGGACCGACCTGAAAACGCGCAGCATCCACCCGCAGCAATGCGTGCTCTACGCGGATCGTCAATACAACACATTCGAGTGGCCGCACCCGCGCTGGTCTCCCGAACGCGAGTTGGGATGGATCAATGGAGTCGACGTGTGTGACGGTGAGACCGTCGCACTTCCGGCGAGTCTGGTCTACCTCGTATTTCCCCCGCCGCGGATGGAAGACTATTTCGCACCGTCAACTTCCAACGGGCTGGCTGCCGGCGCGACACTACCGGGCGCGATTCTGGGTGGGCTCTGCGAAATCATGGAACGTGATGCGATGCTGATCACCTGGATGAATCGCTTGCCCGCAGTCGAATTGAAGTTTGACGATTCGCCCGGACTTCCAGGACGCATTCTTCGTCACTACGCGCACTTCGGCGTGACAGTGCGCGCGTTCCTGATGCCGACCGACCTTCCGGCAGCGACGGTGATGGCGATCTCTTTCGAAGACGATCCCACGCGGCCCGCGAATGTCGTCGGGCTTGGTTGTCATCCGGACCCGAATATCGCGCTGTTAAAAGCGCTGTTTGAATTGTGCCAGGGACGCCCGGCAGAGGCAGCGCGATTTTTAACGAAGCCGCCGCACGGTCGTCTGAACAAATATGAAGACGTACACACGCTCGACGATCACAGCGCGTTCATGAGCCAGTTGGATCGTCGACACGAGTTTGAATTCCTGTGGCAGTCGGGTGAAACGAAGCGCGTCGATGAGTTGCCGAAACCATCCACAGGGGACGCTGCGCAGGATCTCGGGTACTGTGCGCGCGAACTCGCCGCGAAGGGTCACCCGCCCGCGTATGTCGAGTTAACGACGCCCGATCTGGTTGACTACGACGTGCATGTCGTTCGCGTGATCGTGCCTGAGTTGCAGCCTGTGCATTTCGGGCATGGGCTGGAGAGGTTGGGTGGGGACCGTCTATTCACGCTGCCGCAACGACTCGGCTTTGGCGACGGCCGTCGGAGCGAGAGCGACTTGAACCCGTGCCCGCATCCGTTAGCGTGAGGTCGGAATAACGCCGAAGGCGTTGGCTAATTCCAGTCCGGGGTTGGAGCGCAGCGACAACTTTGGGGCATGGCTGTCGGAATAACGCCGAAGGCGTTCGCTAATTTCAGCCCAAGGTTGGAGCATTAGCGACAACCTTGGGTTAGCAAATTAAAATTAATTCGAACGCTGAAAGCGTTAGGCCTGTGCGGCGTCAACCCCTTTCCAGGGTTGAAACAATGGTGGTTACGCTAACCGGCTA
>JBIOUJ010000123.1:0-3655 GCA_044867025.1 Pyrinomonadaceae bacterium
TGTGTTGATTGCCATGCTGAGCATCGCGGAGTGGAGTTTCGGGCGACGGCGGGTGCGCTAGCTTCATGTACGCAGTGTCACAACGATGCGAATCAGAAGGTTTACAACGGTCGCGAGGTTGGAACGCCGCATGGTGGAACATTTGGATATCCGGTCGTGAATGGAGAGTGGAGCGCGAAGTCCATTAACGACGAAGAGTGGGAATTACGGAAGCTCAGTGTTGTGCGGCTACCGACTGACAGTGATCAAAAGTGGCGCAGCAACCAGTTTCATGCGCTGCATGATCAGCGTGTGAAGATCGCTCCGGGAATGAAAGGGAATACTGAAGGAAGGTTGTCGTGCTCGAGCTGCCACAATTCATTCGAGCCGCTCGATCGCGTGACGCCACGGACGACATGTGCTGCGTGTCATGTGAAGGAGGGACAACCAAATTGCACGTCATGTCACGTGCAACACATCCTCGATGCGCGCCGCTGGAGCGCGTCAATGCTTTAGCGCGTTTTTGCTTTTGTTTATTTCGCCAAGCAAGTCGGAAGCGTACGAGGCGTTGACTGATCGCAGCTTAACGTGAGTCTTCTCCGCTTCATCAATTCTGTTCCTGTCGAGGTAAAGAAAGCCGAGCTCCAACAGGGCATCAGCGTTGCCGGGCCAAACGTTGACGGCTTCTTTGTAGGCGGCCTCCGCGGCTTTCCATTTCTTCTGCTCACGAAAGCGATCACCGAGAACGAGAAAATTGTCTGATTCGAGGGAGGCGGGACTTCTGGAAATGGTCGATCCCGTGGGACGTGGTTTACGACGATGTTCCCGCGGTGCTGAAGCCGGTCTGTTTTCTGGTTCTCGGCCGGTGGCTTTCGGCAGTCGCTGGGCCAGAGCCTCAGTCGTCCCTGCCAGCACGCAAACGACAAGCAGCACGAAAGCTCCGAGCTTGAACTGGGGGATCATCGCGACACGCAGGATAAACCAAACAGTAACGTCTAACAAGATCGGTGTTTCTCTGCGGTTCTCTGCGTATCTCTGATGTTATGAAGCAGGTGCCCTTTCGAACCGCGAGTGTTAAAACTCACGGGTGTGACATAAAACCGAAAGGAGACACCTGCTATGGACTACGGAGTATATTGCGGCGTCGACTTTCATGCACGTCAACAAACAATTTGCTGTTTGACAACTGAAGACGGCGTTATCGCCACCTACGAACTCAAGCACGACTGTAAGAACGCCGTGCGAGACTTTTACGCCCAATTACCAGGTCCCGTGCTGGTCGGACTGGAGGCTGGTGGTTACAGCCTTTGGTTCGAACAACTGCTGGAAGAGTTAGGGCACGAGATCTGGCTCGGAGACGCAAGCGAAATTCGCCGCTGTGCGCGGCGGCGACAGAAGAACGATCGCCGCGATGCGGCGCTGATATTAGAGCTGCTAGTGCGTGGCGAATTCCCCCGCATTCACCGGCAAGCGCCACTCAGCCGCGAGATTCTGCGGATGCTGCGTTACCGTCACCGCTTGGTGAAGATACGGACCATCATCAAGAACTGCTTGCACGCGCTCGCGATTCAGTCGGGTCTGTCGATGAAGTCGCAATTGTTTACGCAAGCGGGGATGCAACAACTAACGAGCTTGGTGATGTCGCCAGTAATGCAGTGCCAACGCGACCAGTGGTTGCAGTTATTGCCCACCTTAGAGCAACGCATTAGCGCTTGCGAAAAGTGGCTCAGCGAGCAAGCGGCCGCTGATCTCCGAGTGCGTAGATTGCGTACTCATCCCGGGCTCGGCCTACTGACTTCGCTAGCGGTAGTGCATACGCTAGACCCGGTCAGTCGTTTTCCGAACCAGCGCAAGGTGGCGGCTTATGGCGGCTTCGATCCTTGCGAAGATTCCTCCGCCGAGCGCAAGCGTTACCTGGGCATCAGTAAAGCCGGCTCTAAACTGTTGCGCTTCTTGCTCATCGAAGCGGGACAGACAGCGGTCAAAGAAGACGCGGAGTTAAAGCGCTTCTATCGACGGCTGCAGCAGCGGCGTAACAAACCCAAGGCCAAGGTAGCCGTAGCAAGGAAGTTACTGATTCGCAGTTACATTCTTTTGCGCGACGAGATTGATTACGCGGAATTCCAACGTCGCGCTGTCGCAGCTCGACTTGCTCGAGAGAACGCTAGGCTTAATGCCTGTCCTCTGATTGAGCAGTCAGCCTCCCTCGCCGGTGATTAAGGCGCCACCGGCAACGGAGAGCGAAGTAAACCTCATGGCGCAAACCGGATAGATGATTGATCGCAGCACAATGCTGATCGATTGAGGCAAGCAAACGACCACTAAACTCGGTTTTATGTCAAAGAACAAAAGGCAAAACAAAAACCGTCAACAAGGCGCCTCGGCGCTTCGGTTGAAGTCTGTCTTGACAACAGCATCTGCTTCATAGATGCGTTCTCTGCGTTAAATGAGCTATTTCAACGCAGAGGCCACAGAGATACGCAGAGGGCCGCAGAGAGAACTCGAACTTGCGGCGCAATTTACTTTTGCGGCGTTGTGCTGTCGTCATACTTTAGTGTGATTTCTAGTTTTACGCAGAAAATCATACTTTTGAGTTAAGGGATGAGTCCCATTTCTTTTCCGATCTGTACGGCTTGAGTGCGGCGCCGCGCGCTGAGTTTGTCGAAGAGACGGCTCGAGTGAGTTTTGACAGTGTTTTCGCTGACGAAGAGTTTGTCGGCGATCTCGCGGTTGCTGAGGCCCTGTGCGATCAGCTCGAGGATTTCCAGCTCACGTTTCGTAATGCCGAGGTCCTTGAGGCGCTCCTCATTCAAGGAGAAGGACGGTGCGACTGCAGGCACGAGGACTTCTTTAACAACCACGACTTCCTTCTTTCTCGTCAGCTTCAATCCGAGCCAGATGCCGAGTCCGGAGAAGAGCGCGGCAATGAGCCCGCCATAGATCTCGATCGAGTGCTGGGTGATGAGAAAGCGAAACTCGATCAACCTGAGCAGGACGATTAGAATCCCGCCGCACAGGCCGTAGATGAGTGTGTGGATAAACGTCTGTCTCTTCACAGTGAAAATCGGATTTTAACCGATCCGCGTAATCTGTGGCCTGTCTCCTAAAAAATTAGTTGACAGGCCCCGATGGCGCGCCTATACTCCTAAAAACTTAGGAGACACCCGATGGCGCGACCGAAGACCGAGAACCTGACGCCGCTCGAGCTGGAGATCATGCACGTCCTCTGGGAAACAGGTCCCGCAAACGTGCAAACAGTCCAGCAAAAACTAAAACGCGATCTCGCTTATACCACCGTCCAGACGATGCTCAACATCCTCGAGCGTAAAGGCAAAGCAAAACGAACGTTAAAGAACCGCGCTTACTTCTACAAGCCCGCCGTGAGTCGCAAACAGGTCGTCGGCAAACACGTGAAGGACGTTGTCGACCGGCTCTTTGGCGGATCGGCCGAGAGCCTGGTCATGAGCCTCGTGGAGACCAAACATCTCACGCCCGAAAAGCTCGCGCGCCTTCAGAAACTGGTGGAACAGGTGAAGGAGGAAGCCGATGAGAATAAGTAGCCAACTGCTGCTGACGTTCCTGTTGAACGCGATCTGGCAAGTCGCGCTCATCGCAGCTCTTGCTGCCCTGGGTGCGTGGCTCCTGCGAAACTCGAGTGCGCGTTATCGTCACTGGG
>JBIOUJ010000124.1:0-42779 GCA_044867025.1 Pyrinomonadaceae bacterium
CGCCTCTGCGGTAAATCTATGGCAAAAAACCAATACACCGCAGAGGCGCAGAGGAACGCAGAGGTACGCAGAGGAAATCAATCCTGACTCAACTCAGCCACATGGGCTCGCACGGTTTCACCCAACGTTTCGAGGTTGTATCCGCCTTCCAGGCACGACACGAGGCGCCCGTTACAACTATTCTCAGCCCACTGCTTCAGCGCCCGCGTCATATCCACGAAGTCCTGATCCTTGAGCTGTAACTGCCCGAGCGGATCGCCGAGGTGAGAATCAAACCCCGCAGAAATGATAATCAGGTCCGGTTTGAAATTCGAAGACATCTCATCCAGCGCTGCTTCAAAGCCTCGCTTGTGTTCGACCGCAGGTGTGGCCGCACGCAAAGGCAGGTTTAAGGTGAAACCCAATCCACGTCCGGTTCCCTTCTCTCCGCGCGAGCCGGTGCCCGGATACCACGGATACTGATGCGCCGAAAAGAAAAATACGGTCGGATCATCGTAGAAGATCCCTTGCGTACCGTTGCCGTGATGCACATCCCAATCGACGATGGCGACTTTCTCGATCTCCGGAAATTTTTGCTGAGCGTATCGCGCCGCGACCGCAACGTTGTTGAATAAACAAAAGCCCATCGCTCTCTCTTCTGTCGCGTGATGTCCCGGCGGACGGACCGGAACAAAAGCGTTCTTCACCTCACCCGACATAATCAAATCGATTGCCTGACATGGACCGCCGGCAGCGCGCTTCGCTGCATCGAGCGACCGCATGGAGACGACTGTGTCCCCATCCAGGTAGCCGATGCCTTCGCTCACGACTCTCTCGACGTGCTTGTAGAGTTGCGGCGAGTGGGCAGCCTGGATGTCGCCGCGTGGCGCTTCCCTGGCTTCGACTTCCAGCAAGTTGGACCACAGGTCCTCGTCACCGCGCAACGCGTTCATGACTACGGTGTAGCGCGAAGGATTCTCAGGATGACCCGGACCGGTGTCGTGTTCGCGAAAGATGGGATGATGAATGATGGCGGTCGTCATGTTGGTTCCTGAGAATACAAAGTACCAAGTACTGAGCACAAAGAACAAAAGCAGCGTACCACAAACGTCCTACCCTCAATTCCGCACAGCGTACGATATTCAAACGAAGGGTATTTGACCTCCAACACTGATCTCTCAATTCCTCAGCATTTTAGCAACTTCCACGCGGCGGAATACTGTTTGCCAATGCCGAGCATGAAGACCAAGGTCAGAAATTCAAGATGTACTTTCAAGGAGAAAAGGGATGAAACGGCTACTCGTCTTGATACTCGTGTTGACCTTGCTCGTGGTTACCGGGACTTTAGTCTCGGCGGATGCAAAGACACGGCTAACGAAATCGAAAGACAATATTGAAAACGGTTTGAATATACGGAGGCATACTGATGGCATACGATGAAGAAGAGGCAAGAAGAAGCCGAGTGGTAGTGGAAACACCAAACGAACGACGCGAGGTTGTGCATACGCAATCAGTGCGGGACAACAATGGTATCTCCGCAGGCATGGTCGGTGTACTTGTTGTAGTAGCGATCGCGTTGATAACAATGCTGGTCCTTTTCTGGTTAAGCAGTCAGCCAACTACGGACTCGACGTTGACGGCGCAAGAGCAGCCGACAGTCGTCCAGCAACCAGCACCAGCGGCGCAGCCTCCGGTCATCATTCAACAACCGGCGCCAGTGCAGACTCAGCCGGCGCCGATCATTGTCACGCCACCAGCAGGCGGCACCACGATGCCGGCTCAGAGCGCAACCACCACGAACATGGATTCAACTGTTCAAGCAGCGATCGACAAACGCTTGACGGACGATCCGGAGTTTTCAACGCTCGGTATCACAGCGTCAGTCATCGACGGTAAGGTTATGCTGGTCGGAACTGTGAAGAGCGAAGAGTTGAAAGCGAAGATTGAGCGAGCGGTGAAACAGATCAAGGGTGTGAAGGCGGTCGATAACCAGATCAGCGTTATTGCTGAGTAAAAATTAACCACGGATGGACGTGGTAATCCGCGTCCATCTGTGGCTTAACGACGTTTCGATAAAGAGTTTTTCCGTCTCACAATTCATCACTAAACGTCGCTCGTCTCCGTTCTCAAACAGTTCAACTGACTCGATTGGGCTTGATTCCACGTTTCTCACTTCCGACAACCCTTTTTTCGTCTCATCGTCAGCTTCCAACTCCGAGATCGCGAGCCGGTGAGGAACCAAGCCCATCTCCATATCAAGATAGATGTTCCAGATGAATCCGATGTCGAGCACGATGTAAGCGGTTTCGTCCCAGGTGAAGTGACCCAGCGGAGTCGCACCGATAACGTGCGCGATCACGTGATCCTGATGCGTGTTCGTCTCGAGCGCAGTCCAGGTCATATTTCAAACTCCATCAGACTTTTCGACTTCACCGCCGCGATCGCCGCGCAAACCAGGCACGCAAGTCCGCCCGTCACCACTGACAGCGGAGCACCAATCAATGCCGCCAACGATCCGGCCTCAAGCTCGCCAAGCTGTGGCCCACCCATGAAGAACATCATGTTGATCGACGTCATGCGGCCGCGAAGATAATTCGGTGTTACGAGCTGTCGAATCGTTTGCCGCAAGACAGTGCTGACTGTATCTGCGGCGCCAGTGATCGCAAGCAACAGCAATGAAATCCAGTATATGGTTGAAACCCCGAACGCAGCCGTTGCCACACCAAACACGCCAACCGCACAAACCACTAACCGCCCCTGTCGTCTAAAGCTGCCAAAGCGCGCCATCACCAGCGCCGTCAAAACCGATCCGATCGCCGGAGCCGCCGCGAGAAAACCGTATCCACGAGCGCCGACGTGCAAGTGCTCCTGCGCAAAGATCGGCAGCAACAACGTTGCCGAAGCAAAGAACGTCGCGAGAAAGTCCAATGTCATCGTCTGCACGATGATCGGCGTGTGCCAGACGAACTTCAAACCTTCTTGCAGCGCCGCAAAACTCAAAGCGTCTTTGCGCTCGATTTGCAAGTCCGGATTTCCACTCGAACGCATCGCAACCAGGGCGGCGATTACTGCAAGAAACGAAAGCGCATTGATTCCATAAATAACCGCTGGTCCATTCTCAGCCAGCATGAATCCCGCCAGCGCCGGTCCACCGATCGTGGCGACGTTAAAGACCATGATTCCCAGGCTAACAGCATTAGGGAAGTCCTCGGTCGGCACCAGTGTAGGCATCAATGCCTGTCGCGCAGGAACGTCGAATGCGGACGCTGCTGACGCGATTCCGCTGAGAATGTAGATGGGCCAAACGCTCTGAAGACCCGCGAGCGTGCCCGCGGTCAGTAATGCAGCACTCGCGAGCATGACCGTCTGCGTCACGATCATCAGCCGTCTTCTGTTAACCGCATCAGCGACAACTCCGCCCGCAAGCGAGCAGAGAATGATCGGGACACCACGAAAAAGTCCCACCAGACCTAACGCGAACGCGGATTTTGTTAACAGGTAGACGTGCCAGTTGATCGCGACAAACTGCATTTGCGATCCGGTCACGGACACAATCTGGCCGAACCAAAGGAGCCGAAAGTCGCGGTGACGTAAAGCAGCAAATGCGGAATGACTCGGAGGACTCACGTATCGCCGTAGGACTCGTTCAGCTTACGAAAATGGTAGGCCATGGCGGCATGACGTAGCAACTCGGTCATGCGGTCGCGATGTTTGTGCAGCGCGTGGAGAAAGAAACGCCAAAACTCTCGCCGCTCTGCGTCGACCACACCCAGCTTGAACGCGATGCGCAGAAAAGCTTTGACTGCTTTGAACCCGTGATACTGGTGTGCTTCGGGCACGTCCTGCGGCGTGCGTTGCAGAGAATCGAGCGCGCGGCGGTAGTACTCGCTCGGCTTGTAGATCGTGCGCATGATTCTTTTGTAACCGCTGACGAGTGTCTCGACGTCCATGATTGGAATGAAGTTGACCGTCGCAATCGTATTGTTGCCTGTTGCGTCGTCGCCGAGCAGACGTCCTTCTCTTTCGAGCCGCTTCCAGAGTTGCGTGTCGGGGAGTGCGTTGAGCATTCCCACCATCGCCATCGGAATTGCGCTTTCGCGGATGAAGTCGATCATGCGTTCGAAGATGTCTTCCGGATCGTGATCGAAACCGACGATGAAACCCGCCATCACTTCCATACCGCGACTCTGAATCTTTCTCACGGAGTCGAGCAGGTTACCGCGATTCTGCGTCTTCTGCGCTTCCTTGAGACTCTCTTCGACGGGCGTCTCGATACCGAGGAACACACGACGGAAACCGGCTTCTTTCATTGCAACTAAGAGATTGTCGTCGTCGGCAAGATTGACGCTCGCTTCAGTCAACAAAGAGAAAGGAAATCCATTTTTCTTTTGCCACGCGATCAAATCGGGCAAGAGCAGGCGGACGTTTTTCTTATTCCCGATGAAGTTGTCGTCAACTATAAATACAGGTCCGCGCCAACCGAGGCGTTTCAACTCGTCGAATTCAGCCAGTATCTGCTGGTTGCTCTTCGTTCGCGGAACGCGTCCATAGATCTCGATGATGTCGCAAAACTCGCACGAGAACGGACAGCCACGCGAGTACTGCACACACATGTTGCTATATTTTTCGAGATTCACGAGACCAAAGTCAGGAATCGGCGTTATCGACAACGGCGGTCGCTCGGGTGCTTTATAAATTCGTTTAGTTTGGCCGCCCTTCAGATCCTCAAAAAACTGCGGCAGCGTTGTTTCAGCTTCGCCTTGAAAGATGTGATCCGCGTAGGGAAGTTCTTCGATCGTGCTGGTGACGTATGGCCCGCCTAAAACAATCAGCTTGCCTTTCTCCTTGCAACGCTTCACCACTTCGTGGAGCGACTTCTTCTGCGTCAACATGCCGGTGATGAAGATCATGTCGGCCCATTCGATCTGCGAAGTCTTCAGCGGTTCGACATTCAGGTCAACCAGGCGGCGCTCACAATCGCGGGGCAAAAGCGCGCTAACTGTCATCAGTCCCAGGGGAGGAAAAACACAACGCTTTCCTTCGAAAGGCAGTGCATGCCGGAAACTCCAGTACGTTTCAGGGAACTCCGGATTAACTAGTAAAACTTTCATTGTCCTCCTCGTTTGGGCGCACTATATTTCGTTTCTTCGCAGTCCACCCGAGCAAACCAATACGGCCTGCATTAATTGAAAGAGATGTTAGACTCGAAATCAATTAGGGGCGAGTAATAATTGTGTAAAAATACGTCAATCGCGCGTTAGGTGCAAACTCTCTGCGGCCCTCTGCGTATCTCTGCGCTCTCTGCGTTAAACTCATTCTTAAACGCAGAGGGCCGCAGAGGTACGCAGAGGGCCGCAGAGAGAACTGTCTCTTGAAAAACACTTGTGTTATAAATCTACGGCTTAACTCCTCGACTTAAACAATGCACTCTACGAAAGGCCACGCAATATGAAGAAACTACTTTCACGCGCTATTGCCGCAGTTTTGATGGTTCTGTTCTCGTTGTCGCCCGCATGGGCCACTTGCGGTGGCGGCGGTGGCGGCGGAACTGGCGGCGTCGGCGGTGGCGGCCGAAACGAGGGGCCGGCGCCCACCGTTTACAAAGTGCCGTGGAAGATCTGGGAAGCAAGAACTACTCCCAGTAAAGGCTTGGTCCTGTATTGGTTCCCCGCAACCCAGACCGAAGTCGACAAATCAAGCCTGCGCGCATCACGGATTCTGACGCTCTATGCGGCTCAGTGTGTCACGATGACGATCGCCGACTCTAAACAACCTGAGTTACAGCCCATCATCGGTGATTCCGCGGTGCCTGTTGCAGTTTTGACCAGCGCCGAGGGCAAGCCGATTCAGAAAATTGAAAATACTGCCGGGAAACTCAAAGTCGAACAGATCGAGAAACTCGTCGAAGGTGAAATCAAACAGCGCGAGACGGCGATCGACACGAGTTTGAAGGGTGCGAAGGAAAAGATTAAGGCCGGTGACAACGACGGCGCTATCGCCATGCTCAAGCCAGTCGCCGAAGAGAAATGTTTGTTCCCGAAAAAAGCCAAAGATGCGGCGAAGGAGTTGAAGAAGCTCGGAGTCGATGAAGTAGGCAGCATTCCCGAGGCGCCGATTTTCGATCGCGTCCAGGGTGCACGAATTGAAGCCGTGATGCGCCGTGGTCTGATCGCAGAGATCGCTGAAAAATATGTCACTGCCGAAAGGTTGTACAAGCAAGCACATCTGATGGATCCGGCTGATCCGACTCCGCTTCGTTACCTCGGTGAACTTTATCGACATCACACCGGTGAGTGGGAAAAAGCAAGAGCGACTTTCGACATCATCCTCAACATGCCTGCCGATGCCGTCTCGCGAGCCGTCGCGTTTCACGGGCTTGGAAAGATGACGATTCACGACGGCGAGTTCAAGAAAGGACTCTCGCTGATGGAGCAGTCTGTAGCGGAGTTTCCGTTGCCGCTCGCGTATCGCAATCTCGCGGTCTACTGGAATTCGGAAGGCGATTTGGAACAGGGCAGTGCGTACACCCAGAAGGCCCTCGCGCTCGATCCGAAGGATCCATACAACCTCGTGTTCGCAGCGGTGTTCATGGCGGCAGCGGGGCGCGGTGAAGAAGCGTTGAAGATTGCGCGTGACAACCGGAACCTACTGCCGGCTTCGTACAATCTCGCGGCCATCTACGCGCAGACTGGTAATCGTCGACAAGCACTCGCGCTGCTACAGCGTCATTTCTTCCGATATGAGCGCTACCAGGCCGTTCGCGCGAAGGAGATGATGGAAGCACGCGTCGATGCGGTGTTTGATTCACTGCGGCAGGATTCAGCATTTCTCGCGCTGACAAGCGGCGCTGACGGAAAACTCCAGATGCCGATGAAAAATATGACGGGCAGTACAAACAGAGACTAGTCAAAAACAGCCACGGATCTTCGTCCGTGAGATCCGTGGCTGCTCCAAAAGGAGCCCTCCATAGATCAACTTCGCAGCTATCGCATCTGGCAAGTAATCGCAGCATCAGCAGTCGGAACCATGATCGAATGGTACGACTTCTACATCTTTGGCAGCCTCGCCGTAACCATCGCTCCTCTCTTCTATCCCGAAGGTAACGACACGCTCGCGCTTATCGCTTACCTCTCGACTTTTGCCGTCGGATTCGTCGTTCGACCTTTCGGAGCACTCTTCTTCGGACGCATCGGCGATCTGGTAGGACGCAAGTATGCGTTCCTCGTCACGCTGCTGATTATGGGTGGAGCAACTGCACTGATCGGCTTTCTCCCAACCTACGCCACGATCGGTATTGCAGCTCCGGTAATTCTTCTCGTGATACGCGTGCTTCAGGGACTCGCGCTCGGCGGTGAGTACGGCGGCGCTGCCGTCTACGTTGCCGAGCACGTACCCGACGAAAAGCGCGGCTTCTACACGAGCTTCATTCAAATCACTGCGACACTCGGTCTGTTTCTTTCATTGATGGTGATATTAGTCGTACAGAATGCTCTAAGTCGTGAGGCTTTCAGTGCCTGGGGTTGGCGCGTGCCGTTCATCATCTCGATCTTTTTGGTTGGTATTTCTCTTTACATTCGAATGCGGATGCAGGAGTCGCCAATCTTTCAACAGATCAAGAGTGCGGGAATGACCTCAGCGCAACCTCTCAAAGAAGCGTTCACGCAATGGGAAAACCTGAAGCGCGTTTTGATTTCACTGTTCGGTGCGACGGCAGGACAAGGCGTGGTTTGGTACACGGGTCAGTTTTATGCACTCTTCTATTTGCAGACGATTCTGAAAGTTAACAGCCGTTCCGCGAACTACATTGTGGCGATTGCGCTTTTGCTGGGAATGCCGCTATTTGTTTTCTTCGGGGCGCTCTCGGATCGCATCGGGCGCAAACGAATCATGATGGCTGGGTGTTTAATCGCAGCCCTGTCTTACATTCCGATTTATCAAGCGATGCAGAGCGTTGCGGGCTCTCAGGTTGTTACTGCGGTCTCACAGCGAAACGCAACCACCGGAGCAATTAGTTTGACTCCGCAAACCTCCGTCAACGGAACGTTGCAACCGGCGAAGGAAGTCTTGCCATACTCGAACTTCGCTTCGCTGATCGGAAACCCCGTCGCGTGGAAGTTGATTCTGCTGGTGTTTATTCAGGTGATCTTCGTGACGATGGTGTATGGCCCAATCGCAGCGTATCTCGTCGAAGCGTTTCCCGCAAAGATTCGCTACACCGCCCTCTCGCTTCCCTACCACATCGGCAACGGCGTCTTTGGAGGCTTGCTGCCGTTGATCGGCCTCTCCGTAATCGCGCAAACCGGCAACATCTACGCCGGTCTCTATTACCCAATCGTCATCGCGAGTCTGACGTTCATCGTGGGATCATTGCTACTGAAAGAGACAAAGCACACGCTGATCTGGGACGAGGTTAAGTGACCACAAGAAGCACAAAAAGGTTTCGTGCCTTTGGTGATCTAATTCTTGTAAACCACGCCGTTCTTCATCACGAACACAACCTTCTGAATTTCCTCAATATCCTTCGACGGATCGCCGGACACCGCGACTATGTCGGCCCACTTGCCTGGCGTTAACGATCCGAGTTTCTTGTCCCAGCCCAACAACTTTGCCGCATTGGATGTGCCTGCGACGATCGCGTCCATGTTGCTCATACCACCCCACTGTACCATCAGGAGAAACTCGTGCGCGTTGGTCCCGTGAGGCACGACTCCGGCGTCTGTTCCCAGTGCGATCTGAACTTTGTTCGCCACCGCCAGCTTGATCGCATGACGCACCGCCGCCGCGGCTGCCAGCGCTTTCTCCGCGCGCAAACCCTTCAACACACCGCTCTTCGCTGCTCGCTCAACTGCTTCAGCCGCCGATAACGTCGGCACGAGAAAGACTCCGCGCTCCTTCATCAAACGCGCGCCTTCGTCATCAAGAAACGAACCATGCTCGATGGACGCCACCCCGGCACGCACCGCGAGTTTGATTCCCTCAGTACCGTGTGCATGCGCCGCAACCTTGCGCTCGAGCTTATTCGCCTCCTCGACCATCGCTTTCAACTCTTCGAAAGAGTATTGAGTCGCACCAACCGCATCGCCTTCGGACAACACGCCTCCAGTAGCGCACGTCTTGATCACGTCCGCTCCGTACTTCACTTGATAACGGACCGCCGCGCGAACATGGTCTGGTCCATCGGCGATGCCATCTTCGATGCCACGGTCCAGCAATCCCGGGCGAAAGGCATTCTGATCGCAGTGCCCACCGCGAATACCCAGTGCGTGACCCGCAGTCATGATGCGCGGCCCTGGTGTCCAACCTTCGTCGATAGCCTTGCGCAACGCCATGTCGTCGAATCTTCCCGCGGCTCCGACGTTTCGCACACTCGTAAATCCCGCCATCAGCGTTGCGCGCGCATGCTCCACGCCCAGGATTGCTCCGAATGATTCAAAATCTCGTACATCGGCCGTATCGCCGGCAGGATCGCCGAGCACACGTCCAATCAGGTGCGTGTGCGCGTCAATGAATCCAGGCATCAGCGTGACATCGCCGAGGTCGATCATCCGCGCGTTTGCAGGAACTCGTACCTGTCCAGCCGTTCCTACAGCCGTGATCGAATTGTCCGTGACAACTACAACCGCGTTGGTGATCGGCGCCGCTCCTGTTCCATCAATTAGCCGAGCCGCTTTCAGTACGACGACGCCTTTTCCTACCGGTGGTTCAGGTGTAATACGCCTCGAAGGGGTCTGCGCCAGGAGCGAAACGCAGACCGATTGGACCACAAACAATGCGGTAGCCAGTTTGAATTTTTTCACAGTTAGTCCCCTGAACCGGAGTGTCGAAAGACGAACCGGGGCATTTTAGTAAAAATTTGGACAAGGACGAACTCTACTCAACACGAGATCGGAATCGTTGTTCCAAAAGCCGCGTTGACGTAAGCGAGAAATCCCTGCGCCGAAACAGTGTCAAGCCGGTAAACAACATTGGTCGAACGGCAGACGGTGTCGCCCGTAATCGTGATCGACACAATTAGTTGCTGACTGTTAAGTGTCAGGAAGTTTGGTCCACCTGAATCACCAAAACACGTTCCACCATTTCCGGTTGAATTGTTCTGCGAGAGACGCATGTAACCGCCGTTCAGCGAGTTGAAGCTCGAGAAAGAGAACATGCGCGGTATCGGATTCAAATCCTGGAAGAATGGCACGCCGCCTCCGACAACGCGATTCTGTACTCCATAACCGACGTTGGTGAATGTGGCAGTCTTCAAACCGTTTTGAGCAACCAGTTGGTCCAGCAGCCCGCAGGACGGCAAGGTCGCCGGTGTAACTCCTCGTACGTTTCGATCCAGAATCAGCGCGCCAATGTCTCCGGAATCGCTCTGTGCCTGGTTGTAGTTAGGGTTGGTGACGACGTGCGCCACCGGCAACAACTCTGTTTTGCTGCTGGTCAGCGATCCGAATGGTATCGAAGCATCAAGACTCACGTAGGCAACCCAACCTTGAGGCGCCAAATCCTGCGTGAAAAAAGCCGTGCAGTGGCTAGCGGTCAGAAATACGTTTGCGGTGATCATCGTGCCCGAGCAGATGGGAAAAATCTCACCGGTGGTAGACGACTTCACGATAAATGCGCCGGTATTGCGGAACGTGTTGTTCGAATCTACGAACCCGTAAATGATTGCAGAGGCTCGGGGTGAAACAAGCAACAACGATCCAACTACTAAGCTCAGGGAGAGAGCAAAGAAGCAGATGAGTCGTTTCATTTTTGAATCTCCTTTTATGAAAGCTTTGCGGGGTCTGTCAGGGTGCCCAATTCTACATCCCCCGGCTCAGTGTCTCAAGGCGCGGTTGCCTCAACTGACGGCGTTGCGATAGGCTCACGTCCCCTATATGAGAATCAATCGCCGGCAATTCAATCATGGACTTGCTCTGAGCGTCGGAGCATTCGCGTTTCCGCGCTTCCCGTTGCAATCTCAACTGCGTGTAAACGGTAAGCGGATAATGGACCACATTCACGCGCTCGCGGAGTTTGGGAAGAATCCGCAAGGCGGCGTGAGCCGTGTCGCTTACAGCGATGCGGACAAGCAAGGCCGCGAATATGTGCTCGGCTTGCTGCGCGAAGCGAAGCTTGACGCCACCATCGACGCGGCGGGCAACCTGATTGGCCGTCGAGCAGGAAGTGTAAACACTCTCGCACCGCTGCTCATCGGTTCGCACATCGACTCTGTTCCAGAAGGTGGAAATTATGACGGCGTTGTCGGTTCGATGGGCGCGATCGAAGTCGCTCACACGCTCGCCGACAACAACATCACCACGCGTCATCCGCTCGAAGTCGTGATCTTTCAGAACGAAGAAGGCGGGCTCATCGGCAGCCGTGCGATGGACGGCGAGTTGACGGAGAAAGAACTCGACCTCGTAAGCCGCAGTGGAAAGACGATCCGCGACGGTATCAGGTTTATTGGCGGAGATCCTTCAAAGCTCGCCGATGTGCGTCGCAAGAAAGGCGATATTGCCGCCTATCTCGAGTTGCACATCGAACAGGGCAACACTCTCGATACGGAAAAGATCAAGATCGGAGTGGTCGAAGGAATCGTCGGTATCAACTGGTGGGACGTCACGATCGAAGGCTTTGCAAATCACGCCGGTACGACGGCTATGAACAACCGACAAGACGCGCTTCTGGCGGGAGCAAAATTCATCGAAGCCGTAAATCGGATTGTGACCAGTGTTCCGGGAAGACAAGTGGGGACTGTTGGTCGAATAAACGCACTGCCGGGCGCACCGAACGTCATTCCGGGAAAGGTTGTTCTAAGCCTGGAGTTACGCGATCTCGACGCCGCGAAGATCAAGATGCTCTTCGACAAGATCTACGCTGAAGCACAACAGATTGCAGCGACCAGTAAGACCAAATTCGACTTCAAAGAGATCAACGTCAACATCCCAGCACCCACAGATCCTCGAATTCGATCCTTAATCTCGGAAGCAGCTCGTGAGCTTGGTCTGTCGACAAAAGCAATGCCCTCGGGCGCGGGGCACGACGCGCAGGACATGGCGCGACTTGGTCCAGTCGGAATGATCTTCGTTCCGAGTGTGGGCGGCATCAGTCACTCGCCACGCGAATTCTCACACCCGGAAGACATCACCAACGGCGCAAACGTTCTGCTGCACACCTTGCTCAAGTTGGATAAAGCCTAATCACTCGTTCTGCTTTCCTCAAATTGTTCTCTCATTCACAAAGGGCTGTAGCCCGGTGGAAAGGCACCTCAACTCTCCTGAGCCGTTTAAACGGTTTCTATTGATGCCTCGCATCGATCACCGGGCTAAAGCCCGGTGTGAATGAGACTACTTTTGAGGCAAGCTCACTCGTAACGCAATGCGATCATCGGATCCACTTTTGTCGCCCGTCGTGCGGGGATATAGCTTGCGATTGCAGCGACAATAACGAATAACAGTGAGAGCAGTGTGAACGTTGTTGGATCAGTTGCTGTGACGCCAAACAACAACGTCGACATCACTCGAGTCAATGCAAACGCTGCAACAAGACCGACGATGATGCCGATGATCACGAGCTTCATACCGTAACCAACTGCGAGTTTCAGTACAGCATCAGTCTGTGCTCCGAGCGCCATACGAATCCCGATCTCGTGTGTGCGCTGTGCCACGGAGTAACTCATCACACCATAGATTCCGACGGCCGCGAGCACCAGCGCCACGGAAGCGAAGATCGCCAGCAGCAACATGCTGAAGCGCTGTCGTGCAATCGAGTACGCGAGGACCTCTTCCATCGTTCGAATGTCTGAAACCGGCTGGTCTTTATCAATTTCCCATACTGCGTTTCGGACCGTGGTAGCCATCGTGGTTGGATCGACGTCGGTCCTGACCACCAGCTCTTCCGGGGGAAAGAAATCTGTTTGCTGATGACTGAAATACATCTGCGGCTTCGCAGCCATGGTTAACCTTTGCCGTGTGTCTTTCACCACACCGATAACCTGAATCCAATCCTCAGGCTTCTGGACCTTTCCGAAAGCAATGCGTTTACCGAGAGCATCCTCATTGGGCCAATAACGACGGGCCATCCCCTCACTAACGACGACAACTCTGGGACTGGTGCGCGTGTCTTGTTCAGTAAGAGGCCTTCCTTTCAAGAGGGGAATACCCATCGTGTCGAAGTATTCAGGGCTGATGATTCTTATCACAATGATTGGTTCCTTGCCGGGCGGAGGTTCTGGCCTGCCTTCGAAAACCATGGTGATGGAGCTTCCCTGAGAATACGCAACCGCTGCCGACCTGACGCCCGCAAGTGCCTCAACACGTTGGATCAACTCTTTATAAAACGCCGAACGTCGTTCAGCCTCCTGATACTTCGGCTCTGAGAGTACGATCTTCATTGTCAACAGATTCTCGACACGAAAGCCAGGATCGACATTGCGCAAGCGCAGGAAACTGTTTATCAACAGACCAGCGCCGATCAGAAGAACGAGCGAGATCGCCACTTCCACTGTCACCAGCAAACTTCGTAAGCGCTTAGAGCTACTCCCCCTTGCAGCGTCGCGTCCACCCTCTTTCAATGTTTCACTCTGATTGAAGCGCACAGCCTGGATAGCCGGGGCCAGACCGAAAATCACACCCGTGGCGACGGAAACGAGGAGTGTGAAACCGAGCACTTTGAAATCGATGGAGATCTCGCGGACTTGAGAAATGTTTTCGGGAATGAAGCTCCTTAGCAAAATCAATCCGCCGTAGGCGATCGCCAACCCCGCGACTCCAGCCATGGTGGAGAGCATAAGGCTCTCTGTCAAAAACTGCCGGATCAGTCGCTGGCGGCGCGCACCGAGTGCGACACGCACTGCGATCTCCTTTTGTCGTACTGCCGCACGCGCGAGCAGAAGGTTCGCGACGTTCGCGCATGCTATCAACAACACCATGGCGACTGCGCCGAGTAAAATTAAGAGTGCCGGCCTGATGTCACTAACGCGGTCCTCTTGCAATAAGGTGACAGCGGCGCCGACATCAGTATTCGATTGCGGGTACTGTTGTTGCAGACGTGTCGCGATGGTACTCATTTCTGTCTGTGCTTGCGATAACGTCACGCCGGGTTTTAGTCGTGCAAGTACTGTTAGATAGTGTGTGGTTCGGTCGGCTGCTTGCTGAGGAGTGAACGCGATAGGCACCCAAACCTGCTCATCAATGGTAGGAAACTGAAAACGCGCGGGCATCACACCGACCACTGTGTAGCTTGCGCCGTTGAGAGTTATAGCTTTACCAACAATGGCGGGATCGCCGCCAAACCTGCGTTGCCATAGGCCGTAACTCAATAGGACCACGCGCTCCGAACCCGGTTGATCTTCAGCAGCAGTGAAGACGCGGCCGATCTGTGGTTCAACTCCCAGAATTTGAAAGAGACTGGCTGAAACACGTGTGCCGTCGAGCCGTTCGGGGTCACCTGCGCCGGTTAAGTTAAAGCTGTCGTTAGCCATCGCGGCCATGCCTTCAAAGACCTGATTCTGATCGCGCCAGTCGATGAAGTTTGCATTGGTCGGTACATCGCGCGGAAAGCCGGCTTTGGTAGCGTCTTCCCACACCATTACGAGCCGGTCGGGGTCTTTGTAAGGCAGCGGACGCAATAACACGGTGTTCACGACGCTGAAGATCGCCGTGTTGGCGCCGATGCCTAAAGCGAGGGCGATTACGGCAACAATCGTGAAGGCCGGGTTCTTTAACTGCATTCGCGCGGCATAGCGCAAGTCGTGCAAGAGATCTGCTAACACGTTTGACCTCCCTGATCCGGGGACAAGCTGTTCGCGAAAAGGTTTTTGAGAACGTTGTATTTCGCTCCGCAACTTGTCGTCGTCGAGTTGAAGCAATGCGAGACGTTTTGCTTCAGACTCGGTTGCGCCGGTTTTTAACGATCGTTCGTAGACGTCTTCGAGGTGTTGGGCCAGTTCTTCGGCGATCTCGGCTTCTTGCGCCGGAGCAAGGTTCAGCCCTGACAGGCGCTTTCTAACTTCTTTCTTCCAGTCAGGCATGTTCAATTCCGGTGATGCGATTGATAGCCTCAACAAACTCCCGCCAACTGTTACGCTGTGCGGCCAAAACTTTCTTTCCTTCCGCAGTGAGGCGGTAATAACGGCGGCGGCGCTGGCCTGCTTTCTCGACCCAGCGCCCCTGAATCCAACCGCGTCGCTCGAGCCGATAGAGCAGCGGGTAAAGGGAAGCGACGTTGAACTTGAGAGTTCCCTTGGAACGCCGTTCTATTAGGTTCCCAATGTCATACCCATGCCTTGGCTGATCCTCGACCAGCGACAGGATCAGCAACTCTGCACTCCCCTTCTTCAACTCTCTATCGAGCACTCTCGAGGTTTTATATGGCATAGCGATATATTATTCAGATGTATATGAAACGTCAACTCACGAAAATTTTGGATTGAGGATCCGGATCCCGTGCGGCTATGGATATTGCGCCAAGGCGATTAAGCGTGCGCGGACCTTAACACGATAGGGAAGATTGAATCGTAAAAGTCTTGCGGTGACTCGACCGACGGTGTCAATGCAACGATTTGTGCGCCATTCAGGCGAAAGTGCTCAAACCATCGCTGTGTGCGTGGATTGAACAGATGCACAAGCTCGCCAGTGACAGCATCGATCGAAACGATATCCGTCCCTTTAAATCGATTGCAGTCGAAGCACGCCAGTGCCAGATTCTCAGATGTGGTCTGGCCACCGTGTTTGAGTGCGATGAGGTGATCAGGTTCGTGAGGAACGACAGCTTTTGCTTCAGCCAATAAACAGTACTCGCAACGCTCTCCAGCTCTTTCCCGCACCTCTCGCCGTAAGGAAGCGAGAATACGGGTCTGGTTCATGTTTTCGTCTTGAGATACTCCTGAGCTCGAATTTTGACTAGTTGCATGACATGTTCCGATTCGCCCAAAACTTCAAGCTCCGCCGCTTCGTCCTCTGTTAGTTCATCTGCAGAGTTTCGTTCAAGGAGAAAACGCACGCGGTCCTGAGTCTCCTCAGAAAGTCGAAATGCAAGCACTTCAGCAGACGATGCGCCACGCGCTAGGAAATCGATAATCTCATCATAGCTCTTCCGCTCTGGCGATACGGCAATGAATGGTTGATCAGGTTCTTTTGTGAGAGGTTCGCGTTTCATGAGATGGCAATGTTAACAGATACGCGATAACCAACAAAAGCCAGCCCACAAAAACAGTAGTGACCTAATTTGCAATCTTCTCTGCGTATCTCTGCGTGCCTCTGCGCCTCTGCGGTTAGTGCTTTTTAGGACATGTTTACCGCAGAGGCGCAGAGGAACGCAGAGATACGCAGAGAGGAAATTCGGGACACACCCAAAAAAACAGGCTGGCCCTTATTAACTCAAGTGAAAGAGTGGACTACTTACACTTGCTGTACCCGCAGTCCCGGCAGAAATCGCAGCCGCTCGCATGCTCGAGCTGACCGTGGCATTCGGGGCAGATGCCGATCATGTTTGACATGATGGCGCCGGTGACGGGCTTTTGTTGTGGGTGAAGTTGGGATTGTTGTTTGCTCACCGCGCGGGCGGAGTCAGGGAGATCCTGGACGCGCCGGACGGTGATCATGATGCACTCGGCCACCGCCTGCTCCGGTGAGGTCAGCAGTCGCTCGTTGAACCACACGGCGTGCGTGCCGGTTACTTTATTCAAACTGTAAGCGACTTCCGCTGCGTCGAAACCACCGCGTAGCATCTTCGAAGCAAGCAGACCCACACCACCACTGATGGGACCAGTGGCAAACACTTCCTGGATCATCTTGCCGTCGTGGTTAACTGTGACGTATAGGTTCTGACCGTCGAAAGGAATCTGCCACGTCGCACCGCGCAACTCGCGTGGACGCTCGATACGGATCGCCGTCACAGCAGGCACCTTGATCGTCTCCGAGTGTTCGCGCGCGATTGCTTCCTGACGAGCAGACGCATCAGACGCGGCTGTCGCTTCCGCTGCACTCACTGCTTCGTCCAGCGGCTCGACAACTGCTTCCGGATTGCAGGCAATTTCCCCTTTCGGCTCCTGTGCCTTCATTGAATTCAACACCTGGTTCTCACGCGAACCGTCACGATAATAGCTGACCGCCTTACAACCAAGCTGGCGGCCCAGGCGATAAAGCGCGTCGACTGATTCTACCGTGTCGTTGACCGCGCCGTTGCACGTCTTCGACACACTATTGTCGACGTTGCGCTGAGCAGCCGCGAGCACATGAACGTGCTGCTCAGCGCTTATGTTCATCGCCGAGATAAAATGCGGAGGCAGTTCCTGCTCGTGATCCACGACGTAAGCTGCAGCCGCATCTATCGATTCCTGATCGGATTGGTCCACGTTAATGCCAAGCGCCTGCGCCGCGAGCGTGTGCACGTAAGTGCGTGTGCCCAGCGTGTCTTTGCGAACGTAGGCCCAGGAGAAGTTTGGTTCGATACCGGAAGATGTCTCTGCAACCAGCGAGATCGTTCCGGTCGGTGCGATAGTTGTTACTTCGTAGTTGCGCGGCGTAAGCGGAATGTCTTTCGGAATCCCAATCTGGTTGTAAAGAAAATCTGTGTAAGCCTCCCGGTTGGGTTCGAACTCCGGAAACGCGCCTTTCTCTGCTCCGAGCCGGTTGCTTTCCATCCATGACTCGCGACGCACAAACCCCATCACCTCGTCCATCAAATCGATCGAGGCCGGCGAACCGTAAATGATCTTCAAGTTGAGACAGAGATCGGCAAACCCCATGATGCCCAAGCCGACAGGGCGCGTGCGATGGACCACGTCGTTGATCTCCGGCAGAGGCCACGCACAAGTGTCGATCACGTTGTCGAGAAAACGAGTGCACAGATGTGTCACGTCGCGGAGGCGATCCCAATCGATCCGCTTCTCCGGATCGTAGAACTTGGCGAGATCGATCGAACCGAGGTTGCACGAGTTCGAGAAGTGCAAGAACTGCTCGCCGCAAGGATTGCAGGAGTAGATCGGCCCCATCGACTTCATCATGTGGTTATGTCGATTCACTTCGTCGATAAACGCGATGCCGGGTTCTGCATACTTGTGTGCGCTCGCGACGATCCGGTTCCACACATCAGGAGCGAAGATCATTCCCGGTCGAGGTGGCTCTTCCATAGTACAGTTGGAAAGATCTGCTGTGAGGAACGCCTGCCGATCGCAGAACGTTACCGTCGATCCATCAGGCGTACGATAGACAGCATAGTTTCCATCCCGAACGGGATCGTAAATCCATTCATTCCAGGGCTGCTCATTGAACTCCAATTGAAACCATTCGTTGTTATCGACGGCCTTCAAAAACTTGTCAGTTACGTTTACTGAGATATTGAAGTTGGTCAGCGAGTGCTGATCGTTCTTCGCATGAATGAAACGCAGCACGTCAGGATGTGTGACGCGCATCATTCCCATGTTTGCGCCACGTCGTACACCACCCTGCTTCACGACATCAGTCACCTGATTGACGATGTTCATGAACGACACTGGACCGGAAGCAACACCCATTGCCGAACTGACGCTCGCTCCATGCGGTCGCAAAAACTCGTAAGTCATGCCGGTGCCACCGCCAGTTTGGTGAATCGTTGCCGCAGCCGTTGCGTGCTCCATGATCCCCTGAAGCGAATCGGGAACTTTCAAAACAAAACAAGCTGCAAGTTGCCCATTCGACTTACCAGCATTGACGAGGCAAGGAGTGTTGGGAATGAACTCTCGAGCCAGCATCACCTCGCTCATGGCGGCAAAAAACTTGTCGCGCTTCTCGCCTGTTTCGGCGAGGGAAACGTGCCCGACGACGCGCCGCACAATGTCTTGCCACTCCTCGAGTGGATGCCCCTTCAAATCCTTCAACGAGTACCGCTTGCTAACTACTTTTCTGGCGTTGATTCCAAGCTGCTGTGACTTTCGACGCGGGGAAACTGCCGGGGAGTTTCCGGCTTTTTTGCCGATAGCTGCGCTGCTCATGAAGGTCTGCCTTTCCATGGGGAGTTCACAAAACTGAGTTTCAAAAACGGGTTTGCCCGCGCGTATTGCTACACAAGGCCTTATCTTAGATTGTGTTGCTTTTACTCTGGGTGCCTGAGGGGCATTATTAAATACCAGCGCGCGGGAATATACTCCTCTTGGCACGAGGTGTCAATAAGAAAAATCCATATATTGTGGTGGACTTTTGGTGGCAACGCTCTATACAGTGTATTTTGCCACGGATAACACAGATATCCGTGGCAATAACTACTTAGAAGAGCCACTGTTGAGGAGGAGCTCGTAATTGCCGATATCCCGGTTGTGGGTGTCGAGGGCGGCGAATGTATCGGAGGTTTCTTCGAGCATCTGCTTGGTCATGGCGATCGAGTCGCTTAGCTGCTCGAAATCCAAGGCGGAGACACGTTCGGGCGTCGGCAATGTCACAACCTGGTCGTTGACCAGTCCGAAGAAGTTTTCGATCGACTGAAGCTGTCCCTCCACTAACTTCACCGAACGCTCAATATCATTGAATGCAGCCACACGACGCTTGAGTATCTCGACGTTCGCCTGTTGTATCCGTCTCTCACGATCGTCTCTCGAGGCTTCAACGGAGCGCTCGGCCTGGACCAACTGGTTTTGCACAGCCTGACGATTGATCGAGCGCAGGTGATGTTTGCGTCGTCGATAAACATCGAGCAGATCGACAAAGTCTTCCCAGCGTTGATCGAGACTTTGTATGTTGTGAGGAACTTGTTTGGTACCGGTGAATTTTTTGTAGTTCGAATAGATCTGGTTCTTCATCCAGCGCAGGTACTCAACTGCCTCGCGCTCACGTGGATCGAAAAGCTTGATCTGAGCTTCGCGTTGCTGTTCGCGCAACTTCAACAAGCGCTGCTTCTCTCTGCGATCGACCAGTCGACGATAGATGGAGCTTGCGGGCACGGTTGCAAGATAAAGCGTTTCGGTCGCTAACGCGGCGACCAGGGGTGTAACGTCCTGCACGTATGCAGCGGCAACTGCAAACCCTGCCATCCCCCAGAAATTTATGGGTTCCTTAAAGGCCTCTTTAAGGTACTTGAGATCGATCTTGGGTAATTCCATGGCCACAGATTAACACCCGTTTCGCTTTAACTGCTGCGACCTCCGCCGGTACCATTCGGACCGCCGGTTGTTTCACCTTCCGCTGGAAGCGCTTGAGGCGTTGGCGCATTCGCTCCAGCGCCCAACAATCCCATATCGCGTTTATATGCGAGCAGCTTGTCTTGCAATTGCATATCCATCGCTTCACGTTCGATGTCCTGCATCTGCGTATCTACGTTAGCCGCACCCAACTGCATCTTGGCTTCAGCGGCTGCTGCACGCCGGTCGATCTTGTCGCGCATCTCATTGAAGGTCGATGCGTCGTCGCCGAGCTGGAAGGATTCCATCGTCTGAGCAAGCTGTTCCTGAAGTTTTGCTTGCTTCGACTGGTTTATCAACTGCATTGCCTCGGCCGTGCGGCGTTGCATCTGAAGCACGTAATTGTCGCGTGCTTTAAGTGCCTGCTTCGATGCCAGGCCCGCGTGCTCCAGTTGCTGTCTCGTTTTCTGCAGGTCGACCTGCACCTGCTGCAACTGGCCGATGTATGCAGTCGCGATGTCGTCGCGGCCCAACTTAACTGAAGCGCGGATTTTGGAATCAAGATCCACTTGCTGCGCTTCAAGTCGTTCCTGGTTCTTGGCGAGAAGCTTCTCTGTGGCCATGACCTGCGCCACGGAATTATTCAACTCCGGTACGCGATCACGCATGTCTCGGATTGTTTGCTGAAGAATGAGTTCCGGGTCTTCAGTCTTCTCGATTATCCCTCCGAAGAGGGCGCGCATTGAGCGCTTCATCCGTGTCCAAACTCCCATTCCCGCTCATCCTCCGATTGGAAAAGTGAAATCCTAAAACGATAATTCCAGCTTCCCATTATTGTCGTTTTCGGCCATTTACGACGCTTTGATGTACGACACATACGCTCAGGCGGTTTCAATTCCGGCGAAAACTGAGCTTGGAGTATAACAGCACTATTAAAAGGCTTCCAGAAAGCCCGCCGAACGTCCGATATCGCGGCGAAATTGCATCCCCTGCCAGCGAATCTTTCCGAGTGACTGATAACAAAGATCCAGAGCGGTTGGAAGGTCTGCTGCTGCTGCTGTCACACCGAGAACTCTGCCACCGGTCGCCGCATAACCGCCGTTAGCAGCACGCGACGTGCCAGCATGAAAAACCTGAACACGCTGTCGATCGACCTCCTCCAGACCTTCGATAACTGCTCCCGACTCATACTTGCCGGGATAGCCTTTGTTCGCCGCTACCACACACGCCGAAGCGCCTTCGGACCACTCGACATCCAGCGCGCCAAGCGTCCCGCTATGCATTGATTCAAAGATCGATAACAAATCAGTTTTCAAACGGACGAGAATTGCCTGAGTCTCAGGATCACCAAAACGCACGTTGTATTCGAGCAGCTTTGGTCCATCATCCGTCAGCATCAATCCGAGAAACAGAATTCCTTTGAACGCGAAACCTTCGTCACGAGCGCCCGCGAGTGTCGGTTCTACGATCTCGCGAACGACTCGATCTTCCACACTCTTATTTAGAACCGAAGAACCAGTAATGGTTCCCATGCCGCCGGTGTTCGGACCAGTGTCATTCTCTCCGATGCGCTTGTGATCGCGGGCAGCCGGCATCAGCTTGTAGTCACGTCCATCTGCAAAGAGAAGTAGCGACGCTTCGGTTCCTGATAAAGCCTCTTCGATCACGATGCGGGCCGCTGCGTCTCGCCCGGCCGTGTAATGGACCATGAGGTCTTCAATTGCTTTTTCTGCTTCCCCGCGGTTCCTGGCTACGACAACACCCTTTCCCGCAGCCAGACCGTCTGCTTTTACAACCACGGCAGATTCTGCCGGGCCAAATAACCCACTCTGGAGGAACTCAATGGCCTGCTGGGGCGATTCGGCCACACGATAAACGGCGGTCGGAACCTGGTGCCGAGCCATAAAATCTTTTGCGAAGATCTTACTTGCTTCGAGCCTGGCTGCAGTACTGCCGGGGCCGATGATCCGCAGTCCCCATTCCGTGAACCGGTCGACAATGCCATCGGCCAGGGGCGCTTCGGGGCCAACAAACGTCAGATCGATGTTTTCCCTTCGAGCAAAATCAGCAAAACCTGCCTGATCGTCGACCCGTATATCCACAATTTCGGCGGTTTGCGCGATGCCTGCATTACCAGGCGCACAAAAAACATCGAGAGGCTCGGACGAGGTATTCCGCAGCGCCCACGTGATTGCATGCTCACGCCCACCAGACCCGATGATCAATATTCGTGTCATAATGTGAGTCCGGATGCTCCCATCAGGCTGGAACTAATGTCAAGATGCCGTTTTATGCAGGTTTTACCTTGACACATTTTTGCCATAGTTATATACCAATTGACCAAACAGCAGCCGTTTGTCGGCTGGAACCTTTGCCCTCATTGGTGGACAAACCAAAGCGCGTGGTTCTTTATTCGCCCGCCGGAATTGTTGTTTTCTAGCTGACGGACCTTAGGGGAGTACAACATGGCACAAATGGAAGCGGCGACCGCCTTGGAAACAACGCACGACAGTGAACATCAGGATCGAGCAATCAAGTGCGTAGACTGTAATGAAAACTTTATCTGGACTGCGGGAGAGCAGGTATTCTTCCACGACAAGGGCCTCAAAAACGAACCAAAGAGATGCAAACCTTGCAAGCAGGCTAAAAATGAACGGTTAGCTGCAATCGCGGCTGCGCAGTCATCGGGCGTACGACAACGCATCGAAGTTTCTGTGCAATGCGCTCAGTGCGGCCAACAGACTACAGTTCCCTTTTATCCATCTCAAGGACGCCCGGTTTATTGTCGCTCGTGCTTTCTGGCCGGCAAGACTGCCAACGCCGAATCCGCACCGATATAGCTGTCAACCCCCTCGCTTAAAATTAGAATTCTCTGTTTGGATACGGTCAGTACCACCTGTGTTAGCGGGTGGGTCAACCGTCCCATCACGCGTGTTTTGCGATCATTGACCCACCCGTTACCGCAGGTGGTACTGATCCAAGTTCAACCTGCCTTGGCAAGATTATCACCCGCCAACATGCACGATCGGCCTTCGATTAGGGTCTTTCTCTGCCTGCCGTAAGACCTCGTGCGTGACTGGAGCCGTGTCACCTTCTCCAAAAGCGATGTACTTCAACAGGTAAGAAATCGGATTACCTTCGCTCCATCCGAAATAGACATGCGGCAGTTTGCCCATCTCGTCTCGCAGGTAAAGTAGAAACGCTGCGATCGCGTTTGGTACTGCCGGCGACTCTGTCCGCAGGATTCGATAACTGTCTACCGTCTCACCACAAATGTTCAAGGTACCCGCAAATTCCGATGCGTCACCCGGTGTTACTTCGAAAAACAGGATTGGCTCTCCGCCGGGAATGTGATTGCTCATCCGCTTCTCCTGCTCTTTGTAAGCGTACTCAGCGGAGTCGCCCGTATCCTTGCGGTTCGCAATAATCCGAATCGTCCCTTTTGCGGCGTCTTTAATAAACTGGCGCGCCTTGTCGTCGAGTTGAATTCGATCGACACGCAGTTCTGTAGAGCGCCAGACTCTCGAGAACAGCGATGCGAGAATAATAGTGAGAATGAAGAACGACGCGATCTTGATTCCCTCAGGACGCTCGTGAATGTTTTGAATCGTCGTGTAAACGAAGATCAGGGCGATAACGAGATAGGCCAACCAGTTCTTTCCTTTTCTGCGCGCCGCAATCGTTACGGCTATCGCCGCAGAAGTCATCAACACCAGAACGCCCGTTGCATAAGCGCCACCCTGCGCATCGACGTCAGCGCGGAAGATGAGAGTGACGGCAATAGCGATCGCAATGATAACGATCACCAGTGGCCGTACAGCTCTGGCCCATTCCGGCGCCATTCCATATCGCGGTAAATATCGCGGAACGATGCTCAAGAGTCCGGCCATTGCAGACGCGCCGGCAAACCAAAGAATAAGAATCGTACTGAGGTCATAGACTGTTCCGAAAATATTTCCAAAGAACTCATGCGCCAGGTATGCGATGGCGCGCCCGTTGGCTTCTTCACCCTCGGCAAACTTCGGCGCCGGAATCAGGATCGCTGTGACGAAGCTGCTGCTGATGAGCATCACGCTCATGATTAATGCCGCGACACGGAGTAACTTCCGGGCGTTATGAATACGACCTCGCAGCAATTGCCGCACTTTCGCTTCTTCGTGAGTTCCGGTACGCGTCGACTGAATATTGGTCCAATCGTCTTCGCTGAGATCGGCGTCGCCTTTTACGAGCGGCATCACCGCGACACCGGTTTCAAAACCTGATAGTCCCAGTGCGAGTTTCGGAAACAACATCAGGGAGAACGCTATGATGAGCCAGGTATTTCCATGGACGTTCGGATGTTGGAAAAGTGCTTGTTTCCATTCAGGGAAGTGATACGGGTGAGTCACAAGCTCATAGACGCCACGGCCAATAACGATCGTGTTCAGAAACAAATAAACCGCGACGAGTGCAACCGCAATCCCGATGGCTTCTTTGAAGCCGCGGAGAAAGATCAAGCCAAGCACGCCGATCAGGACGATGGTTACGCCGATCTGGTGTTTCAGAATTTCTGGTGTGAAAGGATTCTCGATGACGTGAGCAGTCGCGTCGGCTGCTGATAGCGTGATGGTGATAACGAAGTCGGTAGCTACGAATCCGAGCAACACCAGCACGAAGAGCTTGCCCTTCCAGCGTGAGAGCTGGTGTTCCAGCATCGAGATCGAGCCTTCACCATGCGGGCTCTCTTCTGCGACACGGCTGTAAATCGGCAACGCGCCGAAGAGTGTTAGCAAAACCAGAAAGAACGTCGCCACGGGAGAAAGCGCCTGCGCTGCCAGGAATGCGATGCCGGGTTGGTAACCGAGAGTCGAGAAGTAGTCGACCCCGGTCAGGCACATTACTTTCCACCAGGGATGTTGTTTATGGGGGGTTGCGTGGGGAGCGTCTTTCGGCGCGGAATCTTTGAATAACCAGAGTTTGAAACGTCGTCCGGCAGCTCGCCGGGTAAAACGATCGAGCATTTCTGCCCTTCCTTTTAGCCTACGAGGTTAGCTGTCGGACTCGAACTGGAAGTGTTCGTCGTAAAGCCACGTTTTGCACTTTACGATTTGCCCCGCGTTTCGTTAACGAAACCAGTGGTTCCCCCGTGTTGCTGATCAGCAACTTCGGCAGACATTAAATTTTCAAGGCAGAGATCTTAGACAGGATTTCAGGATTAAACAAGATGAGAACCCCTATCTTTGTGAATCATGAAAAATCCTGTGATTCCTGTCCCCAGGTTTTACCCACCGACGTGCACGATCGGTCGCCGGTCAGGATCCTTCTCCGCCTGACGCAAAACTTCGTGCGTTACCGGTGCGGTGTCACCTTCGCCGAAAGCAATGTACTTCAACAGGTAAGAAACCGGGTTCCCTTCACTCCAACCAAAATAAACGTGCGGCAACTTCCCCGTTTCGTTTCTCAAAAACAGCAAAAACGCGGCAATCGCATTCGGCACCGCCGGCGATTCAGTTCGCAAAATCTGAAATCGATCGACCGTCTCGCCCCTGATCTTCAGCACACCTGAGAATTCCGATGCATCGCCGGGCGTAACTTCGAAGAAAAGAATCGGTTCACCGGACGGAATGTGATTGTCGACGCGCTTTTCCTTCTCTTTCGCTTCATACTCCTGCACGTCGCCACGATCGATTCGGTTCGTAATGATGCGCACCGTGCCCTTCGCAGCTTTGCGAATAAACTCGCGCGCCATGTCGTCGAGTTCTATTTTTTCCACGCGCAATTCTGTCGACCGCCAAACACGTGAGAAGAGCGAACTCGCAACGATCGCTATGATAAAGATCGTCGCGATCTTGATTCCTTCCGGTTGCTCCACGATGTTCACGATCGTTGTGTAAATGAACACTAATGAAATCAGCATGAACAGCCATTGCACACGTTGTCCCAGGCGACGCGCGGAGAGTGTCACGGCGATCGCCGCCGACGTCATGAGCGCCAGAACACCAGTCGCATAAGCACCGCCCTGTGCATCGACATCTGCTCTAAACAGAATCGTCACGATAAAACAGATCGCAGTAAACACGACCACGAGCGGACGTGTAGCGCGTGCCCATTCCGGCGCCATTCCATATCGCGGCAGGTAACGTGGAACGATGTTGAGCAGACCCGCGAGCGCAGACGATCCGGCAAACCAGAGTATCGAGATCGTGCTCAGGTCGTAGATTGTTCCAAACACGTCGCCCAGATAAAGATGGGCCAGGTAAGCCAACGCTCTACCGTTCGCGGCGCCCGGCTCTGTTGTTTCAGTCTCCGGCCGAAATTCTTCAGCGGGAATCAGCATGGTGGTCACGATGCTGCTGGCAAGGAGCAAGAAGCTCATGATCAAGGCCGCGCCGGTGAGTAATTTGCGAGTGTTGTGAATGCGACCGGCAAGTTCGAGAGATGATTCGCCGGGCCGTATGAGATGCGGGCTCGGTTGATCTTTGGCTAAGTCAACATTTACATCGCCCTTAACCAGTGGCATCACCACGACACCCGTTTCAAAACCTGACAATCCCAACGCAAGCTTCGGAAAAACGATGAGCGCGGCCCCAATCATCAAAAACGGATTGCCGTAAGTCGTGAAGAGTAAGTTATGCCAATTCCACAATGCGTTGGGATGCGTGAGGATCTGGTAAAAACCGACCCCAACGACCGTCACGTTCAACCCGAGATAGATCACCACGAGAAACACCGCGATTCCGATCGCTTCCTTGAAGCCGCGAAGAAAGATCGCGCCCAGCCCAGCAACCAAGACGAGCGTGACGATGATTCGATGGTGGAGGAAATCAAGGTGCTGCACCACAAACGGATTCTCGACGATGTGTGCGGTAGCGTCTGCTGCTGAGAGTGTAATCGTGATGATGAAACTGGTAGTCGCGAAACCGAGTAAAGCAAGGACGAAGAGTTTCCCTTTCCAGCGTGACAGCAAATTCTCGAGCATGGAGATCGAGCCGTCACCATGCGGGCTCTCTGCTGCAACGCGTCGATACATCGGGAGCGCACCAAAGAGCGTGAGAAAGATCAATACGAGAGTTGCGATCGGCGAAAGCAAGCCCGCGGCGAGAAATGCGATTCCAGGCTGGTAACCTAAAGTAGAAAAGTAATCGACTCCGGTGAGGCACATCACCTGCCACCACGGGTGTTGCTTGTGCGTGGTAGACGACTCGTGCGCTGCGCCGCCTCTTTTTATGCCCTCATAAAACCAGAGCTGGAACTTGCGTCGTGATCTCTGGAAGAACCCCATCTGATTTCGCCAGACAAAAAAAGCGGGCGGGGGCCTCCCACAGCCCCCACCCTAAGGCCACGTGTCCTCACCCCACGCGACCACTTCGTCCACCGGGGAGGTGAACGCACTGCGGATTATGCAATAGTCCGACTAAAGTTTCAACCTGGTTATTGTTTTTAGCCCGTGCCGCAACACTCATTGCAACGAGTCGAACTTGCAAAAACTTATAGACAATATAAGCAACTTCAATCGAGTGGTGAGGCAAACGATCATTGAGCTCCTACAACTTCAGCTTTTTGCAACACGTGGTGCATCACCCGGTTGGACCACCTCTTGTCCTTTCGGTTCGTCATGGGCCAAGTCTGAAAACGCCACGATGAGAAGCAGCGCCGCCACGCCTACGGTGCAAAGAATGTAAAGGATGGCGGTCTGTTCCAGATAAATCAAAACGATGACGAGTACCGTAAGACCGAGTGCCCACAGCGCGGTGATAAGTTTGCGACGCCGGCGATCGCCGGCCATGGTTTTTCGATTCATTTCGTAACTGTGACTTCTTCTTTCTTCTTAATAAATGACTCGGTTAGGCAGGTACATACTGGTGTTAGAGATCGCGCCAGTCATGCCTCCCGAGAGAGCACTCATCACCGTTGTTCCGATTCGATTTGCGGAAAACAGTCCGGACTCACCCACTTCAATAACGTCATAGGCTTGCAGCAGAAAATCAGGTTTCTGGTTCTTCTTGATGGCCGCAACGTCGACGTGTATGACTTCCTGATTCGCCGATCCGGGAATCTGACGAAAGATCTTCACGTCGCTGAGCTTCGCCTCTTTCCGGGCGCCACCCACCATGGCGAGCGCACGGCTGAGCATGAGTTGATCGCGAAGATAAATACCTCCCGGCGCCAACACCGCACCGGTTATGTAAACCGGCTCTGCTTCAGTCACGAGCACATAATCTCCGGGACGGATTATCGGATTGGCGTCTTTCTTTCCAGCCCGAAGTTCCGAGATTTTTACAACTGACAGTGGAATCCGGGTGCCGTCGATCGGAGCAGCTTCGGCCTCTTCACCTGGTTCCGGGCACATCAATGGTTCTGTATGAAGTATCTGAATCGTACCCGACGCACGTTCGGTGAATCCACCGGACACCGCCATCAGCTCATTCAAACGCACCTTTCGTTTCATTTCGACGCGCGCCGGCTGGCGAACAGCGCCAAAGACTGTCGCGGGTTGCCGGCTGTTTCGTTCGGCGATACGGACGCTTACCTGTGGATTGTTGATGAACTTCGCGTAAGCGATCGCAATGTCCTTCTGCACAGCCTTATCGTTACGGCATTTGGCCTTGATCGGGGTTTCCAAAAACGGAAGTGAACTGAGGTTTCCGTCGCTATCGACCGGCACGGTGGATGACAACTCGGGCTGTCCAAATACTCTAACGTCGAGCACATCTCCAGGTCCCAGCAAATAGTTTTTTATTCCCTGTATATCCAGGCCGGGCGACTCCTGCGGAGAGGGTGGCGGAGCCGAAGACTGCGGCTGTTGTGGATCCTGCGCACGGACGAGACCGACGAGCAGGCAGGCACACACGATTGCTAGAACTAAAGTTTGCTTAGTTTTCATCACACCACCTCGAGCTTGGGTTGACTTTTCTGGGGGCCTCAGCGAAATACCGTGCAACTAGTGACCTCTGGTTTAGTTTTGCCGCGACGAGATCGGCGCTTCGTCCTGGTGTTTTGGGTGCCGGTGTTTTTTCCGACGTGGCAAGGTTCCAGGCACCACAAAACCCGTGAAAAGTAAGTTGCAACTATCGCATAAAAGGTGGTAGATGCCAACCAGTCGCATGGGCAGGGGAGTCCTCTTGTAACCTCTGCGAATGCGAGAGCTACCACATTTGGGGCATTTTCTTGAAATCATTCCTTCTGGTCTGGGCCAGCCGCATCCGCCGTCCTCTGAGCCGGCCGGAGGCGCGTTTTCAGGTTCTCGATTTCACTTTCAATCTTCTCAGTTCCGGCTCTGCGCACGTCTTCTTTTACCATACCGTGATTGAGATAAAAGAGCGCATCGCGGTAGCGATCGATAGCGCGGCGGTAATGTCCCTTGAAAGCTGAGCGTTCGGCCAGTTCCACCCAGTGAGCGACCTTCACCGAAGCAATAAACTCGCCGATTGCAACTTTCGATTCGTTGAGCTCCACCTCATCGGGGTAAACACGCAGCGTCGAGTCGATGCAATCCAGGGCCCTGGTTGCAGTTTCGATTTTATCAAACGTTCGAGCGCGTTGTTGGGCCTCATAAAGCAAAGCGCGGGATTGGCCGCGGGCCCACGTCAGCAAGTGATGCTTGTGCAGCGCTCGAACGCGTTCCTGACCAGCGCGAATCGCGATTCCCTTTTCACTTCCAAAACTGCCTGACTTGATCACTTCGTCGCTGCTTGCGAGATAGTCGTGGCACAACTGCGCGACGTCAAGGTGCGCTTCTGGCGTCGAACCTGAAGCATCCGCGGCTGTCGATCGTTTTTGAATAGCTCGCAGTGCCGCCGAGTGAACTGAAGATGACAAGCCTCTCCTGTGGCTGCGGCTGCTTCCATGAGAATGACTACGGCTTTTGTGGTTAATTCCATTCTCCAGGAGATAACGCGTCCACGCCCGACGCATAATCACTTCCCTGGCTGACAACGCTACTAACAAAACAACACTTGCGGCCAGTCCGGCGGGCAGCCAAGGGGCCTCATCACCACCGCGAACCAGAATCCACCACAACCCAAAGAACAGCGCCGCGGCAATGGCGATCGCAGTGGTGAAGTATCCTGTACTCGAGGGCATGCGGCCGCGAGGCGAACGACCGTGCGAATCAGATCGTGGGCTCCTGGGAAAAAATTGATCGGCTGAGTTGTTTCCCAACTACCGGCCTCCAGAGTAATAATAGTCGGCTTTTTGGGATTGTGCTGTCAACATAAGGAACAGACAAGATGAACGATAAACAATTCAACGGCAAAGTTGCGTTTGTTACCGGCGCCACTTCAGGAATTGGACAGGCCTGCGCGATCGCGTTCGCAAAGGCGGGAGCGAAGGTGGTTTGCGTCGGACGTAAAGCTGAAGCGCTGCAAGACGTGGAACAGACGATTCGGGAAATCGGCGGGGAGGTTTTGACGATTAACTCGGATCTCGCTCGCGAAAATGAGGCGCAGCGCGTCGTGGAAGAAGCGATTCAGGGCTTTGGCGGTATCGATGTTCTCGTCAACGCCGCGGGACACCTCAGCAACGGCACTATCGAAAACACTTCGCTTGAAGCGTGGGACGAGATGATGAATGTCAATGTGCGAGCGCCGTTTCAATTGATGCAAAAGGCGCTGCCGAGCTTGATTGAGCGGCGCGGGAATATTGTCAACGTTTCGAGTGTTACAGGGCTGCGCGCGTTTCCGGGTGTCCTGGCTTATTGCGTTTCGAAAGCCGCGTTGGACCAGCTAACGCGATGTTCGGCGTTGGAGTTGGCAGCGAAGGGCGTGCGAGTGAATGCGGTGAATCCTGGTGTGGTGGTGACGGAGATTCACAAGCGCGGCGGCATGAGTGATGAAGCGTATGCGGCGTTTCTCGAGCACTCAAAAACCACTCATCCACTCGGCCGCACCGGACGACCCGAGGAGATCGCGGCGCTCGTTCTGTATCTCGCGTCTGAACAGGCTTCCTGGATCACGGGCGCGACGTATTCGATCGACGGAGGCCGCTCGCAAACCTGTGCACGATAGGTATTAACGCCGAAGGCGTTCGCTAATTTCAGCCCAGGGTTGGAGCGCAGCGACAACCCTGGGATCAGAAACATAAAATAAGCATTCAACCCTGTAAGGGTTCGCCAACCGTTTAACCCTTTCAGGGTTTGATCGCGATTTGAAAATTATGTCCCAGGGTTCTCGCAATACTCGAACCCTGGGCTGAAATTAGCGAACGCCTTCGGCGTTTTCGTATACTGCGATTCCCAATGACTACACCCGAACCATTTCCTCCTGCGCCGACAATCGTCATCCGCACGTCCCCACAGATCAGCGCGATCCGCCTGATACTCGCGCTCATCGCCATACTCGTCGCTCTGTTTCTCGGACTCCTGGTCCTACTCGTTATTGGTATTGAGACTGGTCCAGTCGCGCTGATGCTCGGTTTTATCACTGCCACCATCCCGGTTCCGATATACATCAGCCTCGTCTTGTGGATCGATCGTTACGAAGCCGAACCACTCTGGATGCTGGCGACGGCTTTCTTCTGGGGCGCTCTGATCGCCACCTTCTTTGCTTTCCTTTTAAACACGACCAGCCTGGGAATCGTGTACTCACTAACGGACAGCAAGACCGGTGGTGAGGCGTTTGCCGCAGTCATCTCAGCACCGATCGTCGAGGAGATTGGCAAAGCAGTCATTCTCTTCATCTTCTTCTTCTGGCGTAAAGAAGAGTTCGACGGCGTCATTGACGGAATCGTTTATGCCTCGATGTCGGCCCTCGGCTTCGCGATGACGGAAAATATTCTTTACTACGGGAAGGCGGCGGCTGAGGGCGGTGGCGAAGCGTTGACGCTGGTCCTAATCCTCCGCGGATTCTTCGCGCCGTTTTCTCATCCACTATTTACAAGCCTGACAGGAATCGGCCTCGGCCTCGCGCGACAGTCAAACAACATCGCCGTCAAATTTCTGACGCCCGTAGTCGGCCTTCTGATGGCGATCTTCATGCACAGCATCTGGAATGGCTCGGCTGTTTTTGGTGGTGGCCCAGTCTTCATACTGACCTACCTGATCGTGATGGTCCCAGCTTTCATCATCCTGCTCGTCGTGATCGGGCTTGCACTTCGGCGTGAGGGACAGGTTGTTCGAGAGTTCCTGGTTGTAGATCTTCAACGCGGAGTTCTAACACAGGAAGAATACACCCAGGTTGGTTCGATCCTCGGTAGGATGGGGTCATCATTCAATGCGTTCTCTCGCAGCGGTGTGAAAGGCTGGCGCGCGCGGAGGCGCTTCAATCAGCTCGCGAGTGAGCTCGCGTTCCATCGCAGTCGCGTAGCGAGAGGTGTGCATTCAGCAAACCAGGATGTGACGGCGCAGGAGGCGGCCTATCTATACGCGCTTCAGGCCCTAATCAACGAGGTCAGGGGGCGTTAGTTAGCTTTCGCGCCGATTAGTGCTCGCTGCCTTTATGGTTCTGGCTTATACTGGCGCGGGTTGCGTAAGACGCATTTCACCAGAGCTCGAGGCTCGTGAGAATCCAACTTCTTCCTAGTACATTTGACGCTCAGGGCGTGGCAACCCTGGAGCAACGGCTGACTTGTTTTCTAATCGACGACTGCGTGGCAGTCGATGCCGGCAGCATCGCAATCGCGCTCACAAACGAGCAACGATCCACAGTCAAAGACATAATCGTCACTCATCCCCACCTGGACCATATCGCAAGTCTGCCGATATTCATCGACGATCTTTACAACACGCTGCAAGAACCGATGCGCGTGCATGCCACTGAGGAAGTGATTGGCCTGCTCGAGCGCGACGTTTTCAATTGGAACGTGTACCCGCGATTTTCAGACTTGAAGAATGACTATGGTCCAGTGATGGAGTACGTTCCGATTCCGATCGGGACGCCATTCTCGGTGGCCCACCTGAACGTTGTCGCGGTGCCGGTAAATCACATTGTTCCGACGATTGGTCTAATAGTTTCAGACGGGCAAAAGAGTGTAGCTTTCAGTTCGGATACGGCTGAGACCGAAGAGTTCTGGAAGATCGTGAACGAGATGAAGGAGCTCGATGCTCTGTTGATCGAAACGTCGTTTCCCGATCGGATGGCGAAACTCGCGGAGGTTTCGCGGCACTTTACGCCCGCCTCATTGGGCCAGGAGTTAAAGAAGCTCAATCACAACGGCATGGACATCATGGCGGTCCATCTCAAACCTACCTATCGCGATGAGATCATCGAAGAACTCAAAGCGCTGAACATTCCTAAGTTGAGTGTGATGGAGCCCGGAAAAGTCTATACGTGGTAAAGCCGTAATTGGTCAAATGATTGGACCAATGATTACTCAACCGGACGATCGAACTGTACCGGGTCAAACTCCTTCTCCGCATGTTCGCCGTCTACGCCGTGAAGTGAAACTCGTCCGCTGGGGAGAAGCTCTTTAACTAAGAATGTGCGCTGGTCCCGGTCACGACCTGGCATTAACTCCGCCCTGAACGTCACCGGCATTCCCGGTCGGGCCCAAACCCCACTAACTCTTTTCGGTGCTGTCACTTTCCTTTTCTTCAATAGCGGCACGAACGCGCTTGCGGCGCCCGCGCCAATAGCGAAACCACCAAGAAGCCACCTGGTGCGTTTTCTCATTACTAGTCGCCTATTCGCAGAGCGGATCGAGCCGGGCGGTAATCGTCGGCAGTCCACTCAGCGCGCGCTCGGCATTGAGCGGCGTAAAGCTTGTCCAATCAGGCGGCACATTGTTCTCGGCAAAAATCGCCTCAACAGGACATTCAGGAACACACGCGTCGCAGTCGATGCACGTCTCTGGATTGATCACCAGCATGTCGTCGTCGAGGTGAAAAGCCTCGACGGGACAGACAAGCGCACAATCTGTATAGCGGCAGTTGACGCATGGTTCAGCCACGACATAGGTCATTTTAAATTGGGCTCCTTGAACCGAAGTGAAAAAATTCCGGAGAGGAATCTTAACCAAAAAACGCACGAAGGCACAAATAAAAGCTCAAAAGTAGGTACACGCCTTCGGTCCATCGCCGAAGCATACTGAGGTCCCACTATGGCGCTGAGACTTCTCGCCGAAGAGCCGAGCTCGCCTAACATCGAGGGTGATCCAATGTGGGTTAATCAGAATCCGAACGCCAGGTTTCGACCGCAACTCCACTCGGAAAATCATAAAACCGTAGATCTGACGCGGTAAACATCTTCGTCAGCATAATGATCTGCCCTGCATGCATTGAGAAGTGTTCCGTGACGTGGAAGATGGCTTCCAAAATTTCGACGTCATTTCCTTGAATCTTGCGGCGCTCGAGGATGACCGCTGGATCCAGATTGCGCAGTACTGTTCCCACTTCCGTAAGCGTTGACCTGAGCAGGTTCCGGAGTTCATCGCGCGCTATCATTTCTCTTTGCGCAAACTCGGCGTCTCGAACCCTATTGTCCGGCGCAGAACCGATGCCCGAAAGAATCCACTGACGTACATTTCCGCAAAGGTGCAGGATCAGATTGCCGATACTGTTTGATTCTTCGTTCGCCCGCCACCAGATCTGTTCGTCCGTCAGCTTTTCAAGACACTGCTCAATCTTGGGTAAATAGTCACCCAATAGAAAGTCGCCGGCGCACTGAATGAATGCTCTTGAAACGGCGTTGTCGCCCGTGTGTTCAAACATCTTCTTCTCCTGCTTCGGGACGTCGCTTGTGCTTGGCTTTGCGTCCCGCAGGACGCGCTACTTCGTCGGGCTTGGCGCGCGATAGAGGATGCCCGGGAGGCGCAGTCGGCTTGCGAATACTGTCGAAAATTGGTCGCACCTGACGTCGCTTCTTTTGTGGAGAACTCTTTCTCACCATCGTCGGCCTCCACTCAGATTATTTAGGAACAGGCGCGATGCTATCGCCGCTGTAAAGAGAGTGTCAATGTTTGCGGCTTCCAAAGTAAAAGGCGCGAGCTGAATCCTGTCTGAACAGGTCGTCTCGCGCCGCTTCGTTAATAAGTCGGCCGTTTTATAGGGTGGGTTAGGCTTCGCTGCCGCGAGGTGTCTTCGAGAGCATCCTCAGCGCAGTGGTTGTTTCAGCGCGTCGCTTCTTCTGAAATTCCGTAACCCAATTGGTTACAGTATCAACCATATCACGCGCCGTTTCACGAGCAGTATTTGCCTTTGCCTTTACGATTGGGCGGGGTTTCTCGCCCTTCTTTATGATTCGGATTGTTTTCTTCTCAGACATTGCTTTTATTTCGAGTTTCCGTATGAATCTGACTGTATCCAACGAAATTCTCGCCACACAGTTCCCAAATTCTTAAAACTTAGAATGATCGGCTGCGGCTACGCTTGCAAAGAAGAGGCCACATCCGCTAACGCGCACCTGAAACGTAAAAAGGGCCACTTCGGCACAAAAAATTTCTTCAAACGCCCTTTTGCCCGCGCTTTGTACGGTCGCAAACCATACACGCGATTGGAACAGTGGCGCTTAGCAAGACAAACCTAACGCTCGGCGAGTGAGGCGTTTTTGTGCTGCATGTCTAATCGCCAGATCACTTTGTGCGTGCGGTAGATCATAAGAGCGAGTCCGATTGCGGCGCCGATGTTCACGTATTTCAAACCGTTGATCATCGTCCGCGTGCCGTACTGCACCAGCAGGCCGTTGATAATGATGAGGGCGAGGCGGAATTCGGTCGGTCCGAACTTCAGGTAACTGATCTTCAGACGATCCGTCGCCGAAAACGCCAGGAACGTGCTGAACTCATACCCAGCGAAGATCGCGAGCATGATGAGAATCTGGTAGCGGGAGCGCTCAGGGAGGATAAATGCATAGCCAATGATTACAGAGCACAGGAAGAAATAGTCGAGCAGGTGATCCATGTAGTAACCCCACCTGACCAGACCCGTACCTCGATATTTACCAATTTTCCCGTCGTAGTGATCGGTCACATATTGCAGGGCTATCATTGCTGACACTCCCCACAGCCACCGCAGATCCTTCGCGGCCAGGTACGAAAAAACCAGGATGAAAGACGACCACACGAGCGTCAGCATCGTCAGGTGGTACGTTTCAAGCCACGAAGGGATGCGCGGGAGAACGTTCGTTGCGAGCCGTCGCTCGAAGGGGGTTAGAAAGGAAGTATTACTCTTGGTCGCGCCTGCGAATTGTTGGGTTTCAATCATGGTCGCTTGGAGACAGTGCAAGCCCCAAGCCAGCGGTAATCGGCTGAATTTAGGTCAATCCCAAGAAGAGAGCTTGAATTTCTATCCGACGAGTGTCGGGTTTTTAATACGTTCAGAGGCAAAATTCGTCTCATTCACACCGGGCTTTAGCCCGGTGATATACGAGAGGCATTGATAGGAAACCGTTTCCAACGGTTTCCTGCTTTCGGGGTGAAACCGTTAAAACGGTTTCAGAACGAATTGAAGTGGCTATTCACCGGGCTAAAGCCCGGTGTGAATGAGACAACTATTTCCCTTGGATACGGTCAGTACCACCTGCGGTAGCGGGTGAGTCAACCGTCCGATCACGCACGACTACGATCGTTGACCCACCCGCTACCGCAGGTGGTACTGACCGTATCCTCCGGCGATGCTCAAGGTTGAATTTATATAAAGACTACGGACTGGGAACTCGGGATCTCAAATCGTTTTCGACAACGCATGTTTCTACAGGCGAGCATGTCGTCGATACGAACGAGGTAGTCTCGGGATTTCTGGAAACGCGCACGGTCCTGCTCGTTCGCGCCTTTAGGCGGCTGTGGCTTCCGGGTTCGCTTCAACCAGCGAACATCGTATTCGGCGCGTTCGCGGCAGTGCGGACAACTGTACGAAGCCTTCTTTACTTCTTCCTTCTCGTTGAAGAAATCGCGTTCATTCATAAGTTTTGACTCTCACACAGCTCGCGGAGGTAGCGAAAACTGTAAATTCCCGTTTCGTGTCCATCGCTCCAGCGAAAGTTGAGCGCGTAACGCCCGACGATGCTGAGATCTTTGATTTCAATCTTCTCAGAAATGCTTTCGGGCTTCAACACGCGTTCTCCCGTCCACTCGTTGACGCACTGCGCGCATGGACACGAGCGACGCAGCTCAGCCGCGGCGTAACGGCACCGCCGTTCGTCGCCCCACAAAATGCTCAACGTGAAATCGTCTTCGTGTTTGATTTCTCGTGGCTCGATCTCAGGTCCGCGTCGTTCCATTTTTACTTCTGCTCGGGAAACTTGAATCCAATATAAGTGCCGGCGCTGAGTCCCATCAAACCAAGCAGCGTCGGACTGAACTCCGGCATCGACAAGCTATTGTAAACCGATGAGATAAAAATAATCCCAAGCACAAGCGTCCACGCAAAGATCTGGAAGCGGTGGAAGCTGTAACCGCTCGAATCCGAGAGAATATCGCGCAGAAAGCCACTCGACACGGTTGCGGACTGCTGCGTGGAAAGCGTGCGCAACTGTTGCTCGATCTGGCCGAGGCGCGTGCGACTGTCGGTCAATTGGCGGTTGAGTGCATCGCGGTTTGACTGGTCTGTCAAAGCTGTTGATGCCGCTTCGTTGGCGGCCTCGAGTTGTGGTTGTGTCTCCGAAATACTCTGCTCCAGCGCCACCTTTTCTGCCGACAGATCGTTTACCTGATTTGTTTTTGCCGTGTCTTTGCCATTATCGATCATCGCCTCGCCGAGCGCAGTGCCCGCACTGATACCCATTAACGCCAGTAACGAAGTAGTGATCGTGTCAAGTGCTCCTGTGATCAACCAAATCGCTACATACGACGCATAAATCAGGAAGAACCAGAACGCCATCTGAGCGCGGCCAAGATTGTATGGACGCCTTTTGCCGGCAGTTGGTGGTGGACCAGGTTCGCGAATGATGTTGGTGTGAGTAACCAACCAAAGTAACAATATTAAGGTGACCGTAATAATGAGTAACGCGATAAGCCCGTACACGGGTGAAATCACGGTCATCCTGATGGGGTTATCCCTCTCATGCACACTATCGAACGCGGATCCTGTACCCTCCGGTCCCACGCTAAAGGTGACGTTCTCTCGTAGCGAATGGGGTTCACCCAGCAGATCGATCCATGTGCCTTTGTTCTCGGGATTGATCTCGAAATGATAGATAATGCGGCCCCGTTCGAGATGTATTTCTTCGGGATAGTTTCCCTTGATCGAACGGCCATTTATATACGGGACGAGCTTGGTGACATCGTTCTTTTCCGCCCACTTTTCAAGGTTCTCAATATGAATTTCGATGTCGTCATCGAGTTCGACATCGCCATCCGCTCTTATGACCCTCGGACTGGCATTCGGAGTCGGCGATTGCTGAGGCTGACTCGGCGCCGGTTGCGGACTCTTTGCAGGTGACGGCTGTTGTGATGTTGAATCTTGCTGTGGCTGATCCTGCTGCGCAGGCACACTCGGCATAACCGGAAAAAAGAAGAGGCCAACCAGCAGGACCGCCTGGGCCAATCGGCGTGCTTTCGTTTTTTGCATGGACTCGTCCTCGCGCTTCGCTCACTTTATGACAAAGTTCAAGCCGCAAATGCGCCGTCAAGGATAGAACCGTTTAATGCGAGGCCCGGGAGCAGAGATTCAACTGTGGGATTCGACGGCCTTGGCCACGGCCGCGGCTTGGACATCGAAGTGCGATGCGTTCCAGACAGCCTTACCGTCACGCAAGACAATAACCTGCGGCGTCTCGTGACGCACACCGGTTAAGTTCGCCAATTCGCGCGAGATCTCCCGAGCTGACTGAACCTCAAGGATGTTCACCTGGCCATCAACCTTTTCCATCTCACGATAGGCCCTGGAGCTGATAGAACAGGCGTTACTGTGTTTGAAAACAATTACGGGTTTCTGCTTCGAGTCTGTTAACAAATTATCGAGCGTCGCCCGGTCGTCAATCTTGAAAAACTTGTTACCCATAGTTCGTAATTCCTTTGTCGTTCTGGATTATACAGGAAAAGTTTTTTCTGTTGACGACTGAATGGAATCGGCTTATTGTGCGTGAGCTACCGAGAAAGCTTTGGCTGTCCTCATAGCCTGGCTACTTCCGACAAGCCTCACGAGTCTCTTAACAAGATTCTCCTGCTTTCTCTACGCGAGAATTACGTGTGAAAAACCTCATCAAAGGAGAAAGTGTATGTTCATTAAACCGGATCTTCGTCTCACTCGAGGATTTCCTTTCCAACTCATCTGTGCCGTTTTGCTCTTCCTCGCAGCTTCGCAGGCAGCACTGGGGGACGAGCTTGCAGTATGGAATTTCAACGATTCAAACCTGAATGTCGACCATGGAAGCGGAACGCTCACAAGCAATATCAACGCCGCGAACATATTGTTTGCGGCGGGCACTACGACCAACGCGCGGCAAGGCGACATCGCCAGCCAGGCATTATCGCTTCAAGGTGGAACTGGTGTTGCGAACAACGGCCGCAACATTACATTCAACGTCAGCACGGTTGGCTTTTCCAACATCATCGTGAGTTTTGCGACGCAGGGAACGAGCACCGGATTCAACAGTAACCAGTTTCAGTACAGTCTCGACGGAATTACGTTTACTGATTTTGGACCACCGTACGTTCCGCTCACTGCGTTCGGATCGGTGCCGATAGTGTTTTCGCTCGTGAGCATTATTGGCCTAAACAACAATCCGGATGCAGCATTTCGGATCGTTTTCAACGGCGCAACGTCCTCGACGGGGACTAACAGAATAGACAACTTCGTCGTCGAAGGAACCAGCGAGACGATTCCAGAGCCTACAACCGCGGTCCTGTTGCTGTCCGGATTGGGAGGTTTGTACAAGCTGAAAAGACGACGCAAATGAGTAAGGGGCGGCCACGAACTGCCGCCCCTTTCACTTTGTTTCTTGTGTGCCCTTCGTGGCCCTAGTTCCAATCGCCGACGAGAACAAACGGCGCCCAGTAAAACGGCGCGCTGTATTTCTTCCCGGCGATCATATCCAACTGCGCTGCGCGTAATGCGCCAGAGGAGGTGGTGCCTTCGCCCGTGCTCAAAAGCCGTTTGTAGAAGTCTGTCATCAGGTCGGCAGTCGATTTGTCTGCGACTGACCAGAGACTGACGCCGACAGTCGGTGCACCGGCATACATGAAAGCCCGTGTCAGACCCATAACGCCTTCACCTCGCTTCTCCTTGCCGAGGCCTGTCTCGCAGGCCGACAGCATCACGAGAGGCGAGCCAAGGCGAAGATTGAACACTTCGTCGGTGCGGACAAAGCCATCGTGTGTCTTGTTGCCAACGAGCGAAAGCACGACGCCTGTAAACTGCGGTCGCTCGGCGTTCAACAGCCCGTGTGTGGCAACGTGAATGATCCGGTACTTGGTTACGTCGCGCGTGCCGAGATTGTCTTCGTTTGCGTCGAGGTCGAGCCAGACGTCAGCCTGGCCGCCTGAGGCTTTGGCGAGCTTTGAGATCTGATCGGCTTCGACGCGCGTGCCGTTTAGCCGTGCTAACGGTAGTCCTTCCATCGCAGCCGTAGCTGGTGGCGCGGACCCGGCGACGTCTGCGACGGCGCTCTGGATTCCAAGCCCTCGAACTTCGCCGTCACTTGCCGGTGTGCCCGCTGGTTTGCGCGCACGTGTGTCGTTCGAGTTGAAGACCGGGTCGGCGATGATCAGCATTGCGCGTCCAGTTGCCTTCGTTCGTTGTTGTTTGATCGCGCCGACGACGGATGCTGACGGCGCGTAGATGATTTCGTTTGTCTTGACCAAATATCCAAGCGACGAGAAATCACCGCTGTCCGAAGTTTTGAGCAAAACTTCAAACGGAATGTAGTTGAGCGCACCATCTGCAACTACCATCAACCGCTTTTCTCCAATCGATGCAGACGCAGGTTCCAAGACAACCTTGTAAAGCGCGTTGGACGCCGCCACGAACGGCGCAACCTCCTCCGGCGCTGCCGCAGCGACTCCAATTCCGCGATTCGCCTCAGCGACATCGATCCCCACAATCCGTCGCTGGAGCTTGGACGGAATCAATTGTGCACGCAGATCCATCGCGAGCTTTTCGATATTCGCTCGAGCCGGTAACTTGAACAGACTGACGGACTCTTTCGTCGCAACGAACAGATAGGACTCATCACTCTGCAACGCATATTCAACGAGCGTAGTTTTATCGTCGAGTACGTTCTGCTGGACTTCTGCCAGCGTCAGAGGCTTGTTCGCGGTGAGCGTCGCGTAGCGCGGACTCGCGGTACGGATCTGGTTTTCGATCTCTTCGTATTCTGATTGTAGTTTTTCCAGTTCTTCGTCGAGTTCCGAAGGCTTCTTCTTCAGTTCCTCGTTGGAAACATTTATTCCGGTGAGGACATCGGCGATGTCCTGCTGGCGATCGAGATTGTCCTGCTTACGTTTCAACAATTCTGCCGGAACGCCCTCGGTGATCGCGGCGTCAGTTTCGGCTAGCAGATCCAGCAGCGAACGCGCGCGTGACTGCTCGTTGATTCGAAACGCTTCACCAGCGTATTCAAGGGCCTTGCCACTAAGCGGGCCGGCTGCCGGACTCGCTATCAACGTCATCGACGCATACGCAGCAGCAGCTTCATCAAAGACGTCCTTGATTGAGGAAAGAAATGTCGTTCGCGATTCGTCTGCGCGCAGGCTTCCCTGTCTGAGTGTTTCGATAGTCGCGAGTGATTCGCGATAGTTGTTCAATGCCGACTCGCGCAGCGACAGCGCTTTTTTCTGATCCTTTTCCTGCGCCGCCTGTAGCCATAAACTGCGTCCGAGACCGCGTTGAGCGGGCCACATCAGATCGAGTCGCTTATCGTCTTGAGCACCTTTCTTGGCATCAGTGTAGAACTTGCTGGCGTCCTTAAACTTTCCTTGCTTTAAGGCGATGTCGCCAAGGCTGGTACGCGAAGCAGCGCGGAAACGTCGTACTTGTCCGAGCTTGGCGATACCCGCGATGCTGCTGCCTGCGGCTTCGAGTGCGTTCTCGAAGTGTTTCTTCGCTCCTTCCAGATCGTTCTCGGCGTAAGCGAGCCGGCCCATTCCCAACTCGTAACTCGAATAGACGATCGAAACGCGATACTCGTCGAGTTCCTTCTTGGCTTCGAGCAGTGTGGTTACGGCGCTGGTGGGAGCAGCAACGCTGACTCTTCCCGTCGAAATGCCGCCGGCGATCGCGCCCAACCCACCGAACCTTCGACTGACTTTCGATGCGGCGCCTTCAGGTTTTTTGACCACCATCTGACCGTAGGCCGCCTTCGCTTCAGCCGTCTTTCCCAGCCGCGCGTTGACGTCGCCGATTTTTGCGAGCATCAGGTTCGCGTTGTATTTGTCGTCAGCGATTGCGGTGGCAACCGGTGCAGCTCCCGGGGCTATTGCCGAGACAGCCGCAGTATTGGCCGCTTCCTTCTTGTCGCCCTGGATGAAACCATCGAGCGCTTTCTGATAGTTGTCGAGAGCGACCTGATACTGCCCCTGGCGCATGTAGAGATCGCCGAGTTCGTTGTGAGCCGCGGCCATACCGCTGTTGTTCTTGGCAGCGGTGTAGAGGTTCAAGGCATTGCGCAGTTGAATCAGGGCTTTGTCGGCCTGTCCGCGTTTCAACAGGCGTCTTCCCTCGCGCAACGCTGTGCCTGCATCGCTTTGTTGAGGATTCGTGGTGGGCGTGTTGGCGCGCACTGCAAACGCGATCGGCGCCATCGACACGATCACCGCCAACGAAATACTGCTAACTCTCTTTCCAAAACTCATTTAACTTGCCTTTCCCTTAAAGAATTAACCTTGGATCGGGTCAGTACCACCTGCGGTAGCGGGTGGGTCAACCGCCTCCGTCACGCATGATGAT